>JBFHRI010000380.1:0-1539 GCA_041591755.1 Oleiphilaceae bacterium | reverse complement strand
GAGCCACACATCTGCACCAGGTTGACCGCCTTGGTGCGTGGGGTGATGGCCGCCTCTATGCCTTCGGGTGACAGACACAGGGTCTCATCGATTTCGGCAAGAGTACGATTGTGCCGTTTGCAACTCTTCTTGAAGAACTTCTGGAGTGGATTCAGCCAGATGCGGAGTATTTTGATTGCCTAGACGAGATCGCGCACGCCAGAGAGATCCTGAGCCGCGGTACTAGTGCGCATCGACAGATCGCAACGTATCAACAGGTCAAGTCAAGCGGCGCAGATGACCAAGAGGCCCTGCGAGCGGTTGTGGATATGCTTATCGAGGACTCGAGCTACGGTCTCTAGCTTTAACAGCCCCCCTATCCTGATTCACCATCAACCTGTTCAGAAGGTCAGCAGTATCGCGTGGCAGACCCGGTGGACAGTACAACTCGCACTTGCGATGGAGAATCTGCCTTAGTGGCACTGGAAGCGCGCTGAATATCATGGTCGAAGCCGACTGAGCGCGTTGTCACGTTCATGCGTAGCTCACGCTCCGAGCTGCGTAAGGCTGCCCTCAAACTGCAAGAAGACGACTATTTGTGCGTCCAGTCCTTAGCCGGCGTTTTCAGTGAACGCAAGATGTCCAAGCTCTTGCTGCACAAAATGTCGCCCCAAGATACACCGAAATCCCCGCTCAACCCGTACCCAAGCCGGAATCAGTGGTTGCCGCCCCAACCCCGACCGCGTTTTTCTGCCTCTGTTTGCCGGACTTTTGCGCCTCCGCGCCAAGCAACAGGGCTGGCAGGAACAGAAAATCCATTGCCAGCGCAAAGCTGATGGTAATTGCCGATACAAGCCCCATCTCGGCGTTCATCCTGAAGCCGGAGAACACCAGCACCAGAAATCCGGCAACCAGCGCGACTGTGGTCACCCACATTGCGGTGCCGACGGTATTGAACGAGTGACGCACGGCGGCAGCGGAATTCATGCCGAGTTCGCGCCGCGCATGTAGGTATTTGGTGAGAAAATGCACGGTGTCGTCGACTACGATTCCCAGCGTCATCGAAACGATTACCGACAGGCCCAGCCCAACTCGACCGACCAGCAGACCCCACAGGCCGAAGGCCATAATCGCAGGCGCAAGGTTAGGAACGAGGCTGATCACGCCTAGTTTCACACTGCGCAAAGCAAAGATTAGAATAAAGGAAATGACAATTAGCGCACTGAACGATGCAACCAACATACTGTTGATGTTGCGCTGCGACAGGTACGCCCACATCATCGTAAGCCCAGACCCTTCGCTATGCATGTGCTCCGGCGCATTGACCTCAAGCCATTGACGGCCGCGTCGTGCGATGTCGCGCTGCTCACGGGTCGTGGTGTCTTCGATCGTAACGATCATGCGCGTGGCTGACTTGTCAATATCGATCTGATTATTGAGATCCAGCCCATACGGCAGGGACATCTCGTAGAGCAGCAGGTACTGCGCCGCCAAGTCCCGTCGCTCCGGAATTCGATACCAGTCGGGGTCATCGCCATGCATATTCTGATTAAGGCGCTT
>JBFHRI010000379.1:0-1695 GCA_041591755.1 Oleiphilaceae bacterium | reverse complement strand
CGCTGGCTGAACAAGGGGGTTTGGCGCACAATCTTTCTGATGTGGCGTATTCGTTGGGCCTATTGGCGCGGCACACCGGCGGCCACACTGGCACAGTGGTATAAGTGAGCCTCGATGCAAATACCCACAACACGCATCGTCATTTTCGCCAAAGCACCCATCGCCGGTTTTGCTAAGACCCGCCTGATTCCAGCTTTGGGCGAGGCCGGCAGCGCTCGCTTAGCGCACAAATTGTTATGTCACGTGGTGCAGCAAGCACTACTCGCTGACCTGGGCCCCATTGAACTCTGCGTCACCCCGGACCCCACGCATATTCACTGGCGCGAAGTCTGCCTGCCAGAGGCGTTGATTTGGACGGCACAGGGCGAAGGTGATCTAGGACAGCGCCTATCACGCGCGGCCAAACGAACGACAGACACCGGAATGCCGGTATTATTTATCGGTACCGATTGCCCCGGACTGGACGTCACAAGACTACATGAAGCGGCTCAAGCATTGGCCGCAACCGATGCCATCATGATCCCGGCCTTTGATGGAGGTTATGTGCTGTTGGGTCTGCATCGTCACGCCGCGGCATTATTCGAAGAGATACCGTGGAGTACGCCGCAGGTCGCCAGCATGACGCGTCAACGCATCGCGGAGCAAGGCTGGCACTGCACGGTACTAGCGGCCCAACCTGACATCGACACGGCGGACGACTTACGCTGGCTTCCCCAAGCTTGGGAATATGAATGATCAGTTGGCTCTTGGAGTAAACTGCTTACGCGATATGAGTCAATCGCAGGAACAAAGGGTATACCCATGTCATCAAGGTGCGCAGTCGGTCACGCCCGTCAAAAGCGCCAAAATGAGAACCCGTTTAGTGGCTTAGTAACGCCAATCCCAACCCAGATAAAAAGTCGCCTTTTCGAGCTCACCTTGAGGCGATTGCAAATGTTCATTACGCAGGTTCAGACCCAGCTTTAAGCGCCCCTCAAATACGATACGTTGGTGATAAACGTCGAGTTGGTAGGTCTCCTGTGCCATTTGCGAAACCGTATTGCCACCCGCCGCACCATCGCGATTCAAGTCCAAGCGACTCAAGGCTGCACGATATAAACTACCATCACTGCGTTGCCAGCTTAGGCCGGTGCTCACGACTCGCGTATCGTTATCATACATCGCGGCAAGAGCGCGACCGCGATGCCTCAAACCGGTTTGGTAGACCGAATGGGAGTAGGCAGTATTCGGATGTGTGCCACCCAGAGCGCCCGCCGTGGTATCGGTCATCTCAAAAAAGGCGCCGAGGAAATGCCCTTCTGGGCTTTGCCACACCACCGACTCAAGACCGGCTTGTGCCATAAATTTACTGGGCATGTAGCCCGCTTCGTCCTCACCAATCATCTGGCCCCAGACGGCGGAAGGCAGGCCGGCCAAGTCAAAGGCCCAACGTGCATCGAATCCAGCCAGCTGATTGCCTGCGTTATCGCCATCATTCTCGCCTTGTGAGCTCAGCGATTGCCAAAAGGTGCTCAGATTTTCGCTACGGCCCTTTCCGCCCCACTGCATCATGCGCGAAAGGCCAATCTCCAGCCCGCTCAGCGGACGCATAGAAAATCGCATGCCCGTGAGTTTCGTCTCGGGCACCACGCGGCTATGCTCCATTTGTCCAATAAACGTTTCAAACTGCCAAGGGCCGATCCATGATAGCCACTT
>JBFHRI010000378.1:0-1705 GCA_041591755.1 Oleiphilaceae bacterium | reverse complement strand
GGTAGCGTGGCCACTAAATCCCGCTGCCGCGCAAGCAACATCGCCACCTGATAATGACGCGTGAAGACACTGATTCGACGCTTTTCACCGATCCGCGATAAGGCTTCATCCACCCAACCCAGCCGCTGTACATCTTTGGGATTGACGCCCACACCTACGCCGAAACCGGTTTTGCTCACCCAAATATGGTTAGCCAGCAAATAGCGCTCCAGCTCGAATTGCTCCGCCAAAGGATTCTGCGCCGACATCAGACAAGAGAAGGTATCGGTCCACAGTGTTTTTTGGTGAAAGGACTGCGGTAGTTTGTCGAAGCGATTGATCGCCATGTCGACCCGCCCCTGCTCGACATCTTCGAACGTCACATCGCTCGGCGTGAGTACGTCAAGCGTGAGGTTGGGGGCGCGCTCACGCACCGCCGCCAAGACCGAAGGGATCAAGGTTGACTCCGCATAGTCGCTCGCCATGATGCGAAAGACTCGCGCGCTTTCCTGATCAAACTCGAACTCGGGTTGAATGACCTTCTCGATTTGAAACAGTATTGAGCGGATCTGCGGCTTCAGCGACAACGCCAGTTCGGTCGGCATCATACCCTCACTGGTGCGCACCAGCAGCGGGTCATGCAGCAAGGTACGCAGCCTTTTTAGGCCATTACTCATGGCCGGCTGCGTAATGCCTAAATGATTGGCGGCCTTGGTGACATTCTGCTCACGCAGCAAGACATCAAGATATACCAGAAGGTTGAGATCGATCTGCCCCAGATCCAATCGGATTCTCCTCTTCGCGCGTCACGGCAGCCGCCGCAGTCTGCCCAGTAGTGCTTCGGGCTTTACGATCCACAAGCATAAGTAAAGCTGGCAAAAACAGAAAGTCCCAAAGCAAGGCCAGCACGATTGTTAAGCCCACCATCAGCCCCATTGAGGCATTGACGTCAAAATCAGAGACCGCCAGCAAGAAGAACCCGCTAGCCAGGACAATCGTTGTCGTCACAATGGCCTTGCCCACAATCCTGAACGCATACAGGATCGCCTCTTCGGTCGACTGGCCCGCCTGCCGCGCTTTCAGATACTTGGTCAGGAAATGCACCGTGTCATCCACCACGATACCCAAGGTGATCGCAAAAATTACGGCGACGGCGAGATTCACCTGACCATCCCATAGCGCCCAAATTCCAAATGCCATCAATGCGGGAAAGGCATTGGGTATCAGACTCAAAAGGCCATAACGCAATGAGCCCAGGGACACAATCAAAGTCAGGGTGACCAGTATCAGCGCCAGGAAAGAACCTGAAATCATACTCTCGATGTTGCGCTGCCCGATATGAGCAAACATCACCGAGACGCTCGCGCCCGGCACCTTTAACTCAGGTGCATTGGCCGCCAGCCAGTCTTGTGCCCGCTGATCCAGGGCGATCATATCCTTCGACATTTGTTCGTGTACGATCACGCGCAGCAGCATTGACGATTTGTCGCTATCGAGCTGATTGGTCAAGTCCAGGCCAAAGGGCAGCGACATTTCATAAAGGAGTATGTACTGCGCGATCAGCTCACGATCATGCGGTATCCGATAGAACGCCGGATCATTGCCATTCATGTTCTGGTTCAAGCGCTTAATGGTGTCGGTAAAGGACATCACATGCACGACTTCAGGTTGCGCCAGGTACCAATTCTTAAAGGCTTCAACTTTGTTCAAATACTCAGGCTCATTG
>JBFHRI010000377.1:0-1786 GCA_041591755.1 Oleiphilaceae bacterium | reverse complement strand
CCGAGAGCCCTTCGCCAATTTTCACCCGGATCTGATAGTCGTAGTAGGCCGGTATCGCCATGGTTAGAATTATCGCGATCACGGCCACGACGATCATCAACTCGATCAGCGTAAAACCGAGGTCGTCAGGGTGTTTTCCGGGATGATGGGCAACGACAGGGGCCTGGTTCAAAGATGGAGCCAGGTTTTGACTTGTTGTGAACATGGCATATTCCCGCTTTAAGTTGCCCTTGCCGGCTTTGAACTCCGGCCCTCTTTTCAAGAGAGCGGCGTCGGTTGCGCCAACGGCCGCGACGTCCATGTTCCGGGCAAATGTTCGCTTCCCCTTTCGGTGCCAGCCAGTATACATCAAGCCGCCGGGATTTTCTTTCGCGTTAACTCACGTCCTCGCGGTCTTCTGATTGGAGCAAAAAAGCCCCCGGCTCGCCGGGGGCTTTTTGAACAATTCAACTTACCGGGGTGAATCTTACGTACGGCAAGTCGACGGGACGTGCTGGGGCAGGCCCGCGCTAAGCGTACAGTCCCAGGTAATGCGTCCGGTATTGTCAGCATAACCTCCGGTCAAGAGCAGTATCGGGTCCGCGCTTGCGCCGGTGTTCGTAGTTGTGACCGTAATAACTGGTGCAAGACAATCGCCAGAAATCTCCACGCTTAAAACATAGGTGCTGGGCGTGAAGCTGTACCCGGTATTGGCGTTGGTCGGGTTAAAGGTGTTGGGGTCCTCCGACTGGCACGTTTCGGATGCGGCCAGTTTGGCGGAGGCTGCAACACTCAGGCCCTCAGCAACCTTGGTACGGATGGTGTAGTCCTGGTAGGCAGGCAGCGCCAGCGCCAGCAGAATGGCGATGATCGCAATAACGATCATCAGTTCGATCAATGTAAAACCTTTTGAGTTTCTCACAACGTAACCCTCCTGGTTGATAGTGACGGGACTAGCAACCCGTCAGTCAAATCCCTTCAAAAACGGGATGCAGAGATAAAATGCAATCTATGTGCCAAAATTAACAACGCCTTGGAAAGCAAAGACATAGGCCAAAAGTCACGAAATGGCATCGGTCCCTGAAACCTAAAATTGTCACAAAGTGACACTTTTTGTCAATAAATAACCACGACTTGTGGTGCCTTGATGTCAAAACGCATCAAGATTTCTTGATTGAAAATCAGTACTCACCAAAATATTTGCAGACCTTGCCTTGCTGCCAGAATCGCGGAATTTTTTGATCTCTCTCGGGCAGCGCACTTTCGCGGTGCTCGCGCTGGGCAGCCTCCGTAAACGCGAAGAGCGCAATAACGGCACAAAGCAGCGTTGTGACAGTTAAAACCGATAGCCGTCGAAGCGAGTGGGCGCGTGCATAGTTCGACGTGGGGAGCAGAATTCCGCCGATCAGCCAACCACCAGCCAATACGCCCGCAACCTGACTTGCAGGCATGATCAACAAACCGCTTAACTGGCTGTACATCCCAGCCGAGATGACGCCAGTTGCGACAAGTCCGCATACAGCGAAATTCGCCTGTGAGCGAAGTGTCCTCAATAATGAAGTGGCCAGGACCGCCACAGCGGTCAATAAACCTAGCGTAGCTGGCAGGCCCCATTCGCCGGCAAACTGCAGCAGAAAATTGTGCGGGTGGCCAGCGCGGTGGAGCGGGCCGGTGCACGCATAATTCATGGGCCCGATACCCAGAAATGGGTGCTGTTTGATGTCACGGAGGGAATGCCTCCACAGCCCCCTGCGGTCTCCTCTCCCAGCCCGACCCCCACGTTCCCGCTCGACCACGTGGGCCTCGT
>JBFHRI010000376.1:0-1847 GCA_041591755.1 Oleiphilaceae bacterium | reverse complement strand
GCGTCATCCGGGTAACAAAGATCCGCAGTCGAAGCCGGTGAACATCATCGAGCACGCGGACGTCAAACGCATGCTGCTAGCGCAAAAAGCCTACAGCGAGGGTGCGTTAGCACTGTGCCTCTATGCGGCGCGGGTGCAAGATGCCATCGATGTGGCGGCAGATGTCGAAGAAAAAGCTTCACTCAACGAGCTGTTGGATTTAATTACCCCTATCGTCAAATCCTGGCCCTCTGAGTATGGTCCCAAGGCTAACTACGAGGCGATCCAGGTTTTGGGTGGGGCGGGTTATATTCGGGAGTATCCCGTCGAGCAGTGCTACCGCGACAATCGCCTGAATCCCATTCATGAAGGCACGCATGGCATTCAAGCGCTCGATCTACTAGGGCGCAAGGTTTGGCAAAATCAAAGCCGGGGTCTGAGCTACCTCAATCGCTTGATCGGTGCGACCATCGAGGAGGCCAAAACATACGCTGAACTGGTTGAATATGCTGACGACTTGGCTAAGGTGCAGGCGCTCTTGGCCGATACCACGCGCAGGCTAGGTGGGCAATTACAGCAGCATGGGCCGGATGTTGCGTTGGCCAATGCCTCGGTCTATTTGAGTCTGTTTGGGCATGCTGTGGTGGCTTGGATCTGGCTCTGGCAAGCCCTGGCGGCGACACGCCGTTTGCCGCTCGCGCAGGGAGACGATGCGCAGGCCTTTTGTCACGGCAAAATCCTCGCCTGCCGTTATTTCTTCCGTTGGGAATTACCCCAGGTATGGCATTGGAGCAAGTTGCTGACGGAGGCCGAGAGCACCCCACGCACGATGCCGATTGCGGCGTTTTAGTTTGGGTGAGTCAGCCTTGGAGGTAGCGGGAGTCAGCGACTCCCGCTGCGCATCCGTTGCCTTAGAAACGATAGGTAATCATCGCTGAAGTCAGGCGATCCGCGTGTTTTTTGCCTGCCGGCACCTCTTTGCTGTACTCAAACTCCGTGCCGACCTTGAGCGCCAGCGTATCGGTCATGTTAGAGCGCACCGCCAGTTCGAACTTGGTAATGGTATTGTCGGTACTGGTCTCGACATTCAGCGCTTGAAGAAATTCTGCAGCGTTGCTGAACTTCCACTCGAAAGTTTCGCCAATACGTATGGTAGGGTCCCCATCGGCCGGCTGGTATTTGACCTTGTCGTAGTAATAGCCCGGACCGATTTCCAATGCCAAGGTCATGGTATCGCGATCAATCACGCGATAACCCCAACCGATACCCACACGTGCCTGATATTCCAAACCACTAAAGCGATCTTCTTCATATTCGCTGAGCAAATACAGATAGCCGTGGTCGGTAACCTTCCAATCCGATTTCACCTCGCCACGGTACTTTTCGGCGGTCGAGCGCTTGATGCCTTTGCCATTATTGCGGTTGGCGCTGTTGAGCGCGGTGAATTTGGCATTATGCAGCCAGTCTTCGGTTTCTTTCTCTAATGTGAGTTGAGCGCGCAAGTTGGTCGATTCGCTGTTGCCAGCCGAATCGATAAAGCCCAGTTCAGCGTAGCCTTTGATGGAGGTGTCGAGCGCCTCAGCTTCTGCGCCCCAGCTGGAAAGGGTGTACAGTGACAGCACCATGGGCAATACTGCTTTACCCAGGTTAAAACGAAGCATCCTTGGTTCTCCTGTAAATCAATTAGTTACACATAAGCAGGAGCAAAATATACAGACCATTGGGTGACAAGTCATACCTTTTCTGCCCAAATTGCGCTGCCCTTTAAAAAGCAGGCAATTCCACTCATCACACGAGGGAAAACCAATGACAATCAAAGTAGGCGATCAATTACCAGATGGCGTGTTTATGGTGATGGGCGACGAAGG
>JBFHRI010000375.1:0-1904 GCA_041591755.1 Oleiphilaceae bacterium | reverse complement strand
TAGTATAGATCTTGTCTGAACTCCCCCTTTTCGACGAGCAGTGCCAAGTCTTTATGGGTCGCGCTGAGGACGCGTATATCGACCGCTTCTTCATGCTGCGCGCCTACCGATCGTACCGATTTTTCCTGAATGGCGCGTAGCAGTTTAACTTGCATCGCCAGTGGCAGATCGGCCACCTCATCCAGGAACAGTGTGCCGCCATGCGCCGCGCGAAAGAGCCCAGGCTTGTCGTCAATTGCGCCACTGAAACTGCCCTTGCGATGACCAAAAAATTCACTTTCCATCAATTCTGAGGGAATAGCACCGCAGTTGACCGCGATAAAAGGCGCGCTGGCGCGCGGCCCTCGCTGATGTATCAGGCGCGCTACCCGCTCCTTACCGCTGCCAGATTCTCCGGAGATGTAGACCGGCGCCTGACTGCGAGCGAGCTTGCTGATTTGGGCGTTAAGGTGTTTGATGGGAGCGCTTTGCCCGATCAGCTCATCGGGGTCATTTTGAGTGGGTGCTGCCGTCGTGTGACTGTCCGAAAGCTTCAGTGCGGTACTCACCAGGTCGCGTAATTGGCTCAAGTTAACCGGCTTGGAGATGAAATCGAAGGCGCCTGCTTTCAGCGCGGCGATCGCCGTTTCAACACTCCCGTAGGCGGTAATCATGGCCACTGGCGTTTCCGGAAAGTGCTCTTGCAACCATGCGACCAAATCAATGCCATTCCCGTCAGGTAGGTTCATATCGGTCAAGCACAGCTGATACTCGCCCTCCTGGAGGTAGTCTTTCGCCTGACTAATGGTTTCAGCACTTTGTGTATCGATCCCCATGCGAATCAGCGTGATTTCGAGCAATTCGCGAATATCGGGTTCGTCATCAATGATAAGAGCACGTTTGGGGCTGGTCATAGAAAGCAGAAGTTGTCCGTTTTGAATCTACAGAAAAGTAAAAGGTTATTACACGATGCGTTTATGATGCGCAAACATGACCCTAAAGCAAGCTCCCGGCTCATTGGTTTCAATATAGTCTAGCTGGGCTTGATTGGCCTCACAGATTTCGCGCGACAAATACAGTCCCAGGCCGGTACCCTGCGGATTGGTGGTAAAAAATGGTTCGAACAAATGGGTTTGATTGTCAGGAGATATGCCTGGACCTTGGTCAATCACTTCTATGTAAGCTTGGCTTTGGTCAGGGGTTTGGGCGAGCCGGATTTCGAGAGAAGCGTTCTGAGACAGGGCCTGGCCGTGTTTCAAACCGTTGTCGATCAGGTTGGTGAGTACCTGAGAGATTTGACTGGGGTCGAAGCGGGCCGAAACCTCTGGGTTCTTAATGTCTAATACGATGGGCGCCGGAGCGCTGCGTTGCTCTTGGTATTCGGCGATCAGTTGTTCCAACCAGGGTGCCAACAAGACCTCTTCGGTTTTTGGTTCTGCACGCCGGCTAATCTGCAGCGTGTTTTCGATAATTCGATTTACACGCAGACTATGGCGTTGAATGATATCGGTCATTTTACGATCAGCGGCATCAAGGTTTTCCGACTCCGCAAGCAGTTGCGTGGCATGGCTAATGGCGCCGAGGGGGTTACGCACCTCGTGCGCAATACTGGCGGTCAAACGGCCCAGTGAGGCCAGTTTCATCTGTTGCGCCTGTTGCGTCATCAGCCGCGTGTCCTCCAAAAAAATAAGAATTTCATCCCCCCGTCCTTTTTTGAGCTTGGAAAAGTTGGCCTGCACCAGGGGCTTATCCGGCCCCGTACGAAAAGGGGTGGTGCGCGCGTTGGGATTGCGCTCCCAAAGCTGTATGCGGTCACTCAGTTGCGGCGGAATCAGTCGCGCTTCCTTGGCCATTCCCAAAAGATCCAGACAGGCCTGATTGCGTGTTCGGATCAGCCCTTCCGGAGAGCACACGATAATCCCTGT
>JBFHRI010000374.1:0-1909 GCA_041591755.1 Oleiphilaceae bacterium | reverse complement strand
CCAACAGATCCGCGCGGCCGGTGATCCGGTACCCATCATTGCACTGACGGCCCACATTGGTCCCGAACAAGGAGAATCTTATGTGGCGGCAGCCATGCAAGATGTGGTGCACAAACCCATCGACAAAGCTGAGTTGATCCAGGCCTTGAAGCGTTGGCTACCGGCTGCGCCGCCCACGGGTGACATGCCAGCAACCCAGGTGGAGCAACCCGATCAAGCTGAGTCG
This sequence comes from Oleiphilaceae bacterium, assembly GCA_041591755.1. Taxonomy (GTDB): domain Bacteria; phylum Pseudomonadota; class Gammaproteobacteria; order Pseudomonadales; family Oleiphilaceae; genus JBFHRI01. The sequence continues at coordinate 1,683 of JBFHRI010000374.1, read as the reverse complement.
GTTGCAGGGCCCACAGCAAAACAGCAATGCCTCGACGACGCCACCCTTAAGGAGCTGATGGAAGATATCGGTGAAGACAATTTTCAGCGTGCGCTGGGGATTCTGCTGCCAGAATCCAAGCGTCGCATGCAGACGCTGGAAGCCGCCTGGCAGCAGCGTGATCTAAACGAACTGGCGAACGAAGCACATACCTTAAGTAGTAGCTTATCGAGCTTCGGCGCGAAGCGGCTCGGGGGGATTTTGCGTGAGCTGGAACATGCTGCCGCCGCTCAGGATGAAACCGCCGTTGCGCAACTGCTGCCGCAAATGAGCGAACAATACCATCACGCCCACCAGGCGTTGACACGATTAAACACGACGGATGAATCCAAATAATCGAGTTGGATCAGCTCGCGCTCAATTTTTTCCATTCAGCGCGGATGTCGCTACAATCATGCACGCATACAATTATTGGACGACTCAGGAGGAAAGCACATCATGCCTTTTACCCTATACGAGATCGACACCGCCCCAGAACCCGCCAAGGCCGAGCTGACAAAGTCGCAGCAAGACTTTGGCTTTATTCCGAATCTGCATAAAGTGCTGGCCGCCGCCCCCCAGGCGCTGGAAGCCTACAAATACCTGCATGGTCAATTTGCATCGACCAGTTTCAACAACACCGAACAATGTGTGGTCTGGCAAACCATCAACTACTTCCATCAATGTCATTATTGCTTGCCGGCGCATACCGGCATCGCGCACATGCTCAAAGTTGACCCGGCAATCATCGAGGCATTGCATCGTGGCGAGGCCCTGTCCGATAGCAAATTGGCAGCGCTGCAAAGCACGACCCGCGCCCTCGTCGAGCAACGCGGCATACTAAGCGACGCGCAGCTGGCCGTTTTTCGTGATGCCGGATACGGTGAACAGCAACTGCTCGAGATTGTGTTAGGGATCGCGCAAAAAACCCTTAGCAACTATGCCAACCATTTAGCCCAAACGCCGGTCGATGAGCCGTTCCAAAAGTTTGTGGAGTGACGCCGGCTGAGGCTCACCCTGACGCGCGGCCACCACCAATGCCCGCGCGCCGCCCTAAACCCGCACCAGAGCTCGACATGTCCTCATCAAACACTACTACTTTGTAGGTATACCTCTATGTTTGAAAACGCCCAAATCGCTGCTTGACTGATTAGTCTCAACTACAATGAGTTAAAGCATGGATCCCGAATCATCTGGATCTTTATGTTTTCTGACTTCAAGTAAGCGCAAAGACTCAGCATCCGGGAATTCATAGGTGCAAACCACGAATGGCAAGACATCTCAGCGTAAGGCGTTACAGATATTGCGAGCGCGCACACATCAGCTTCATCAACGACTCGACGTTGGCTCAGTGCTATCGTGTTTAACCGACCCCGAATGCTCGATTGCACCCTACACCCTCGCCATGCGGCAGTTAGCCCGGGTCTATCGCAGCGTCGACCCGTGTCTGATCAACGCTCAGGCCTGGAGCCCGCCAGGATTGCCGGCCTACCAATCCCGCTTACCTTTTATCGAACAAGATTTGAGGCGCTTGGGAGAGACGCAAATCCAGGACTATAGCGCTACGGCAACACTCCATGGTCCACAAACCCAAGCCGCCTATCTGGGCATGCGTTATGTGGTCGAAGGTTCGAACTTGGGCGCCCAAGTCATTTATCGATCATT
>JBFHRI010000373.1:0-1918 GCA_041591755.1 Oleiphilaceae bacterium | reverse complement strand
CCGCCAAAAAGAGAAATTGACCTGGATAAATTCACTCGAACCTTGTTTGGGGCTGTGTTCGATGATGTTGTTCAGGGTCTCGGCAACGACCAAGCGACACTGAAAATTGAAGGTATCACTGGTATCCAGCGCTCGACAAAATGCGTGCAAGCGGCGGGTGATGTCTTGAATGGCTGAGGCCTGGTAGGCAATGGATAGGGTACTACCTTTCATTGGACGGTTCCTCGTTCAGGCGTTGGCAATAAGTGCTGCAGGGGCAGTTTCCTGGTTGTCTGCATGCAGTCCCCCGATCCGTTGCGTCGCGCGACAACGCTCTAGAATCATCAAAGAGATATCATCATCCGCTTGATCAATGCTGATCGCGCGATTCATCAGTTCTGGAAACATTTTATGCAGTCGTGCCATGGGGAGCTCGGCCAGTTTTTTCATCCATTGGAACAAGCGTGCCTGATCCAGCGGCTGGCCCTTTTTCGTCTGACAACTGAGAATGCCGTCTGAGTGAATGATCAAGCGGTCCCCTTCTCGCAGCGTAAAATGGCAGTCTTCGTAGGTCGCTTCGGCAAACATGCCGACTGGGAAGCCCCCTTTGCCCAAGGTGGCGATTTGGCCACTCTGTTGCAGCAGGATTGGCTGTGGCATGCCGGCCTGACTGAAGACGCCGCGCCCCGTGAGGGAGTCCAGCACCCCATAAATCATGGTGTAATAATCCTGGCATTCCGGATCTTCCTGAAAGCGCGCATTCATCGCGGCAATTACGCGATGAGGTGGCGTTGCAATGACCTTGTTCTGACTGACGTCGAAGGTTTTCAATGCGGGCGATTCATTGTTGGCCGAGAGCAACTGCGAGATGTTGAAAGAGTGCATGGCCGCGCGCACGCCATGTCCGGCGACGTCGATATGGTAAAAGGCGAGCAAGCGTTCGTTGAGGGGAAGAACATTGAACGCGTCGCCGGCGACCCCATTTACGGCCCGAAAATAATGTGCCAGCGCGAGTCCCGGAGCGGGCTGAGTCGAGCGTGGCAAGAGACTGCGCTGCAGTTTTTCAGCAGCCTGCAAGTCGCGCTGCAGGTCGAGGTGCATCGATTGCTCGCGTTGCAGTGTTTGTTCGATCAGCTGATGTTTGCTTTCAATCGCTTTACGCATAGAGATGATCCGCTGTCCGGCCTTCAGGCGAACACGTAGCTCTTCTCGATTGTAGGGCTTGCTGATGAAGTCGTCGGCACCGGCATCCATCGCCGCTACCAGATCACACTTGGCATCACGCGCGGTCAGTAGGATGAAATACGGGGCTGGGGCCTCGTCCTTATGCAGCTCCTGGCACAAGGTGAAACCGTCCATGCCGGGCATGCGCCAATCGCTCAAAACAATATCAATCGTGTGTTTATTTATCACCTGCAGGGCTTGAATGCCGTTATGAGCGGTATGAATCTTGTACCCGAGATTGCGTAACACGACCTCAAGTATCGATAACTCGGCACGCGAGTCTTCAACCACCAGAACCGAAACGTTTGCAGCCAATTCCGGGCAGTCGAGGTAAGCTTTTTCGGTATTATCTTTCATAGTTTGTCACCTCTAGCGGGCGGGCTTTGCAGCGGTTATCGCGACCTGAGATGCGGTTTGCACTCGGTGGCGGAGCGCCGACAGAGCCCCCTGTGCCTTATGAACTCAATAAGGGTTATGCGAAAAGTAAGCCAGCTTTTAGGTTTTCCAATTTTTTGACTAGCTAAGGTTCTACGGGGCCACCTCGACCGGTTTTTTTAACCCTGACAGAGGCATGCTTGACTTTGCTTGTTTTTTGCAAATTGCAGTGCATTCTGCTATTTGTTTTGGGACTATGGCGTGGCGAGGCCGCAGCCGAGTGGAATGTGACCGGTCAGCAGGCCATTCTGATCCCTGTTTAAAAGAGGAGCAAGGCATG
>JBFHRI010000372.1:0-1930 GCA_041591755.1 Oleiphilaceae bacterium | reverse complement strand
TTGATTGAAAACTGGGAGAGTCTGCGGCCGTATCGCTTAGCTTGCGTTTTAGGGGTGCAGTTGGTGCGGATCGCATTGATCGAGCACCATATCGATTGCGAATATGTGGCCACGCACGAGCAAACGCTGCAGATGTTACACTTAGATCGCGTCGATATTGCGGTGCTGGCCAAAGTGAATGGACTCAAGGCGCTACAACACGCTGAATTAAAAGGCATCGCGCCGGTCGGTCCTGCGCTGATCCGTAAGGAGTTGTTTCATTTTCTGCATGCAAAAAATGCGCATCTGCTCCCGGCTTTAAGCGCGGCGCTCGCCAAAATGGAATCCAGCGGTCGAATCAAGGAACTCAGGCGTACCTATTTTGAAAAGAATGGCTTTGAATGAGCCTGTTACACGCCCAATGATTGCGCCTTTTCAGGTACTGAAGGAGGATAAATAAATTAAATACTTATGGTCCCTCATTTTTATGGCGGTGCTGATCTGGTCGGCCATTCGTCCGCAGGATCAATTTATTTGGTTGCTTGAAGTGGCCCCCGCCATGCTGGCTGCCTTGCTGTTGGCGACGACCTATCACGTCTTCCGACTGACGCCCTTATTGTACTTTTTTATCCTGTTGCACTGTATCGTGTTGATGATCGGTGGTCATTACACCTATGCCGAAGTGCCGTTTTTTGATGGCTTGTGGGGCTCTGAGCGCAATAATTACGATAAGCTTGGGCATTTCTTTCAGGGCTTCGTGCCCGCGCTGCTGGCGCGGGAAATTCTGATTCGCCGTGAAGTGGTTTACGGTAAGGCTTGGCTGCGCTTTATTGTGGTGTCGATCTGTCTAGCCATCAGCGCTTTTTATGAGCTGATCGAGTGGTGGGTTGCGTTGGCGACGGGTGAGAACGCGGAGGCTTTCTTGGGCACCCAGGGGTATGTTTGGGACACGCAGTCTGACATGGCCTGGGCCATGTTGGGCGCGATTTGCGCGGTCATGACCCTGTCGTCATGGCACGATCGACAATTGCGCAGAATGGTGTACTAATGCGCCGCAGCGACCTGCAACCCTACGCAATTAGTTGCCCTTATTGCGGCGAGCGCATTGATGTTTTGTTGGATCCGGAAGAGGTCGGACAGCAATATATTGAGGACTGCCAGGTCTGCTGTCGACCCATTGTTTTCAATCTGGTGCAGGACGCTGAGGGTGAGTTACACCCGACTGTGCACACCGAAAACGATACGTTCTAGGACGCCATAGCATGAAGTCGCTTCTTTTGCTGGGGACGCATATCGGTGCACTCATTATCGGTTTTGCGCTGGGGATCTATGCCTTACCCATTCTGATTGCGCCCGCCGCACCGAGCGCCACTGCACTGGCAGAGCATGTTGCAGCAGCACAGTTTAGTGGCCAGTTTCGGCGTGAGCTTGCTGACAGCGATGCGTTGCATTGGGGAGAGGGGCGCGTCATCATCGGACCCAGTGCGATCGTATTCGAGGGTAAGTTAGCGCCGGGACCGGATTACCGCTTGTACTTGTCACCACAATTCGTTGAAACCGAAGCCGAGTTTCAACGCCTGAAGTCAACGATGGTGCAGGTGGGGGAGGTGAAAACCTTCAACAACTTTGTAGTGCCTCTGTCCGCGTCGATCGACGCCGCGCAATATCGTGCGGTGATCGTGTGGTGTGAAGCATTCAATGAATTTATCACAGCAGCATCGTACCAATAGGTCGTTAATTTTGGCTGCTCCAAGGAGGATGGCATGCGCTTGTTGCAGAGCGAAGCTTGCCTGGTTTTGGTCGTTGTCTTTGCGCTAGGGCTGAATGCCTGCGTCGCGATTCAATCCGCATCGCCGCCAACCGCACAGATAAAAACCCCGGATGCCTGGGCCTTCAGCAGCGATCGTGTCAATGCAAGCCATGGCCGAGATGGGATGGTCAGCAGCACCGA
>JBFHRI010000371.1:0-2025 GCA_041591755.1 Oleiphilaceae bacterium | reverse complement strand
GCTATCTCAAGACCGCCACCGAGCGCCGCGCCGTTTATACAGGCCACAACGGGACGACCACTGGTTTCGAGTTGCCGTAAACTTTGTTTGAGCAGACTGACCATGTCGAACACTTGCTGCGCTTCTGCGGGGCCTGCGGCATACAAGGTGTCGAGATCGCCGCCGGCGACAAAGGTAGGTTTGGCTGAGCGCAGTAGTACACCCTTAGGCTCTGCTGCGAGAGCTTGTTCAACGGCACTCGCCAGGTCGGACACGAAGCCTGAGTCGATGACATTTGCGCTGGCATCGGGGCGATCAAAGAGGATGTGAGCGATGTTTTGTTCGTCGATGTGGAAGTTTACTGTCGTCATTGTGTTCACCAGAAGTTGGTTCATCCTGTTCTGCTCCCTCCCCTTTTCAAGGGGAGGGCTGGGGTGGGGTTAGGATGTCAACTCCGTGTCGTCGGCATCCACCCCCTCCCAAGCTCCCCATTCTTAAGGGGAAGAAGCTATATACGCTCGATAATTGTCGCGATACCCATACCGCCGCCAACGCACAAGGTCGCTAACCCGGTCCTTAAATCCCGGGCTTCCAGTTCATCCAGCAAGGTGCCCAGAATCATGGCGCCGGTAGCGCCCAGCGGATGCCCCATAGCAATCGCGCCACCATTGACGTTGACGCGACTTTCGTCGACGCCCATCTCGCGCATAAAGCGCATGACCACCGAAGCAAAGGCCTCGTTAACTTCGAACAAATCAATATCACTCACTTGCATACCCGCCACCCTGAGCGCTTTGCGCGCAGCCGGAGCGGGGCCGGTGAGCATGATGGTAGGTTCGGTACCCACCACGGCCGTGGCAACAATGCGTGCGCGAGGTTTCAGGCCGAGTTGCAGCCCGATCTGTTGTGATCCGATCAATACAGCCGCAGCGCCGTCCACGATGCCTGAAGAGTTACCCGGCGTATGCACATGCTGGATCCGCTCGACCTGAGGATAGCGGTCACGCGCGACGCCATCAAAGCCCATCTCGCCCGGCGCTTGGAATGAGGGCTTGAGGCTTCCTAAAGTTTCCATGCTGCAGTCGGCTCTGACCAGTTCATCATGACTGAGGATCGGCAGACCATTGCGGTCGCATACCGGGATGACCGAGCGCGCAAAGGCGCCGCGTTCCCATGCGGCCGCGGCTTTTTGATGCGAGCGCATGGCATAGGCATCGACGTCCTCACGCGAATAGCCGTCGAGCGTTGCGATCAAGTCAGCCCCAATACCTTGAGGCATAAAGCCGGTCTTAAAATTGGTTTCGGGGTCCAAGGCCCAGGCGCCTCCGTCACTGCCCATCGGCACCCGCGACATCGATTCAATGCCGCCAGCGATCACCAGGTGCTCCCAACCGGAACGAATTTTCATCGCCGCCATGTTGACCGCCTCGAGCCCTGAAGCGCAAAAGCGATTGAGCACCACCCCGGCGACATCATGATGCCAACCTGCCGCCAGTGCCGCAGTTTTGGCGATCACGGCGCCTTGGTCACCGACAGCGGTGACACACCCCATGACAATGTCATCCACCAGCTGCGGACAAAATTGCTGATTGCGCTGCTGTAGTGTCAGCAAGAGCTGCGTGAGTAGCGTGATGGGTTTGACTTCATGCAGGGCGCCGTTCGCCTTGCCGCGACCACGCGGTGTGCGAATGGCATCAAAAATAAGGGCGTGTTGACTCATGTGCGTCTCCTGACTCTTGGCTTGGCAGCCTTAGCAATCTGCTACTTAAGAGTCAGCATAGCCCACTCAGGCCAAGGAACAATGACCTGAGCGAGCATGGCGCTTGATCAAACTGCGCAACCCTTCGCATAGGGTTTTATTTAATGAGCGGGCTGATTAAGCCCGTAGAAGTCGTCGCTAATGTGACGAATAAAGAGCAATAGCTCCATTTCTGCTTCGTGTCTAGATTGGAAGGGGCCGCGTTGGTTGTCCTCTCGCGTCATGAAGTACCACTTATCATTTACGTGGAGAAAACGCTCGGACCTAAACCAGTTTTTGTCGGATTC
>JBFHRI010000370.1:0-2054 GCA_041591755.1 Oleiphilaceae bacterium | reverse complement strand
TTGTCCTGCGCGGCACGCCCCACGTAACTGATATACAACTGTTGGCGAGCGCTGCACAACGCTTCCAAAAACAGATAACGATCTTCTTGCCGGCGCGAACGATCACCCGGGCGCTTGGGCGCGCTGGCCAGCAAATCGAAACTTTGCTGTTTTTCCGGGTGTGGATAAGCTCCGTCGTTCATACCCTACAAACAGACGATGCTGAATGGGATGGTACGCAAGGGCATCAGGTTGCAGAAATTGATGCGACCGGATAAAAAACGCTGACTCACACGCTCGTTGCGCAGCGCGTCGCTGAGACTTTGTGCGACTAAAGAGAACGGCAACGCGTTGGCAAATCCGGCCACCAGGGTTTCGTTTAGAAACTGTTCCAAGGCCTGATTGAGGCTCTGCACCACAGCCTCATCCAAGACCTCCGGGTCAAACCAACGCGGCCACAAATTGACCAATTGCTCAAACCATTGTGCGGACGTCAGCTGCTGAGAAAAACAATGCAGTGTTTCTTCAATCAAATCTAAAAAGCGCAGCAGGCAAGCCGCCAACTCGGCCTCTTCCTGCGCTTGCGGGGCAAAGGGCAAGACGTCCCCGGTCACATCAGACAGTAGACTCTCGGTGCCGTACAAGTGCCCTTGTAACAGTCGCTCAAAGCCCGCGCGCCAGGTATTTGCCGCACCGGAACCCTGCATTTGTAAACAGCGATCCCGATGCGACTGATCGAGCCCCCAACGAATATTCAAGGCCTCTACCCACTGCTGCACCTTAACCACGGATTCATCGTCGAGGCCCAGCGCACTGCGCAATGCGGGCAAGGCCAGCCATTCCAGAATCTGCGTATGATCAAGACGCAGTTGCGGCAGTGTCAGCCAGGCCAGCAAGGCTTCGATCTGCGGCTGATCCAGACTCATCGGCTGATCTGAGATGGCATAGTCCAAGCACTGTTGTGCGCCATCCGCCCCCAAAAATGGGCGCGAAAAAACCGCATCGATTAAGGCGGCATAATGACTCACATCGGGCATCATCACGATGATGTCATGCGCAGCTAAGTCGGGGTTCTGATCGAGACAGTCCAGCACATGATCATGCAGCGCTTCGACTTCCCGCAAAGCGCTGTGACAATCGGCAAAAATCAGGCTGTAATCGTGTGGGTCGATCACATAGGGTCGCACCTGCAGCTCCAGAATATCGTTCTGCAGGTGCTTCAGCAGGCTCGTTTCGTGCTGCACCAAGGGCGACTCAAACAAGGAGTAGTCCATTTCCTGGACGCCGGGCAGTTGAACCAGGCAGGCCAAATAATCACGCCCTTGCGCACCCCAAGAGGCCAGCAAGGGGTTCGATTCGGCCTGTGCCGCCAGTGCCACGTCGACATTTTCGATGCTGGCCATAGACATCTTTTTGGCCTCACGTAAGGCGCGCTGAGGCGAACGCAAATCGCCCCAGTAGTAGCGACAGGGGTTGTGCAGCAAAAGATGCAGGGTACAGTGCTGCGACAAGCGCTCCGCCAGCTCAAAAAACTGCAGGGGCAAAGCCCCCAATCCAAACACGAAGATTCGCTTCGGCAAGGCGTCACTTAATTTGGCGTTTGCCAAAGCCCCGCTGAAGGCCCGCAAACAATTGGCGCGATGCTGACGTTGCGCTAAGGGAATTTCGGGATAGATCTGCCGCCAGACTTCACGCTGCCACAAGGCATGTCGCGCGAAAGGCTCACGACACAACTCTGGCGGCATTTCTCCGGCTTCCCAGGCGGCTAGCCAGTCTGGCCGATAAATTTGATAGGCATCCATGACATCGCTGATCGCTTGGCTCAACTCCCGCAACACGCCTTCACCCTCTCCGGCGCGCTGACAGTAGCCCTGCAAGGGCTTAAATGCCGGCTCTGAAAGCCAACGAGGCAAGCGCTCAAAGATATGCCAGCGCAATACGTTTTTATCGAAACGCGGATCCGCCACCAGTTGCGCATCGAGTCGCCCGGCCAGCTGCCAAAAGAATTGTGCGGGTTTGATGCACTCGAGATTGGCAACGATCTCCATCCGCGCTGAGAGCGACTGCTGGATCCA
>JBFHRI010000369.1:0-2118 GCA_041591755.1 Oleiphilaceae bacterium | reverse complement strand
TTGTCTATGTCAGTGAATATACACTTTCATCTGGTATGAGGGCGGGTGATGCGATTATCGCGGCTACCGCGGTCGAGAATAATCTGATCCTTGCAAGCAGTAATGCTAAGCACTTCAAAGTCGTAAAGGAGTTAGACCTGAAAGTGTTCAAGCCTTAAACGCGCTCACAAAGGCCATAGCACCTGCACATTCCCCCCACCAAAAGCAAACTTGTGCAGATAAAACGTCGGGTTGAGTACGATGTGGGCGTCTTCGGTGCCAGAGAAACGCATGATAAAGGGCAGGGCGAGTTTGCCGGTAAAGTGATGCGCGTTCAGGTCGGGGTGCCGGGTAAAGTCTTGTTTAATTTTTGGGTAACTCAGATAGACCGTCGGGCGCAATTCGGTGGTCTCGCTGATTGTGTGATGCAGTGTGACAAAGGCGATGGGTTCCTGTCTGATCACGCGTGCCTCGTCGTCCAGTCGTCTTCCGGTATAGCCCAATTCTCTTAGAAACAGATAGGCCAGCCCCCAGGTTGCTCGCAGCGGGTGCTGCTCGTCGCGTAAGGCCAGACTGATCTCGCCATAGTTGCGCTCGAACTCTGTCTGCCGGCCTTCACTCGCGGCCAACAAATTGTAATCGCGTCGTGTTGCTTCGCCTTTCAGCTCAAATAGCAGCGTCCAGTCTCGCAGTCCTTGCGTATGACTCAGGCCGAGGAGGGCCGATTTACTGGCCACACGAAGCTCGGACTCGACACTATTGAAGCGGGCGTGGGGAGACAGTGTTAGAGACAATAAGGTGCTTGATTCGAGCGCTTGGCCTTGTCGATGCCATTGCAGAAAATACGATTGCGGATCGTGGGTGTAGCGGTTTTCGGTTTTAGTTTTGCCATTAAAATAGGCATCCGGCAGGATCAGGCTGCCCTTTAAACTATGCTGCGCGTTGAAACGATGCTGGGCGCTGAAATACAGGTCGATTTGTGACTTGTCGGAATACACGTCGCCCTGCAGGGAGAGCGCAGTGTCTTTGTCGACGTTGTGCCGAAAGCCCACAAGTTGCCGTTCAAACTCGCCATCAAAATCTGCACCACGCTGCACATCCAGCAGAAAACCATTGGCGTCCTGATTGAAAGCGAAGTCGTTGAAAAAGCGAAAGTCGTAATGCAATCGACTGCTGCTGACACTGCCGCCACTACCCCAGACCCCCTCTTCGGTGGCCGCACGCATCGGCTCCAGCTGGCGAAAGCTTAATTGATTTAACAGTCGCACATCGTTGTACACTTCATCGCGGCCCTCAATACTGGCTTCGGTGCGGACGGGTTGCGCGAGATGAGGCGTGGCCGCTTTGAGCGGTACGCAATACAGCAGCGCGCTTACGATGAGCAAGCTTATGTGAATACGGCTGCTAGAAAGATAGGGAGAACTCAAGTTTGTCATCGGGGCTTTTAAGATCGGGTCCAGATCGCGAGCGCGACGATATTCTTAGAGTATACGTTAGTGCGGCGACTTAGAAGTACGCGGACTGTTAAGCACTGGGTTTCCTCGAAACCAGCACCTGATCCACCCGGTTTTTGTCCATATCCATGACTTCTAGGCGTACCGAGCCGAGTTCCAGCACATCCGTGACACGGGGCAGGCGGCCGAGTGCGTTGAGCATCAAGCCTCCAACCGTGTGGTAATGGCCCGACTCCTCTTCTGGCAGCGATTTGACATCAAAATGTTCTTTAAAGGTCGCAATATCGACTCGGCCACTGACCAGCCAGGAGCCATCCTCCCGCTGCACCAGGTCGGGTTGGTAATCGTCATCCTCGCTGGGAATGTCCCCCACGATGGCGGCCAGCACATCGTTCACCGTGACGACGCCCGCTGTTTGGCCATGCCCATCGCTGACCACGGCCAGGTGGCTTTTTGATTTGCGCAGTTGCTCCAGTAATTGCAGGGCCGTGGTGTGCCGGGAAACAAAATAGGGCGGCTTGGATAGGGCTGTCAGATCGATAGCGCGATTCGACCAGGTATGTTCGAACAGGTCTTTGACGTAAAGAATGCCGATCACATGATCGAGTCCGCCCCGACACAGAAGCACGCGCGAATGGCCACCGCTAGCGATGGTCCGGCAGCTTTCTGCGATGTCGTCTTCAAT
>JBFHRI010000368.1:0-2134 GCA_041591755.1 Oleiphilaceae bacterium | reverse complement strand
CGTGGCCTGCGTTAGCAGGTTTTCAGCCAAGTCTCGGATATGCTGGCCAAAGGCGTTAAGTATGAGTTTTTTTCCTGCCCGATCAAAAAGTTGGATGTCATAGCTGCTTTCGAGCGTGCGCAGAGATTCACTGGCCGCAGACTGCGACATGTGCAGTTCGCGCGCCGCCTCGCTGATGCTCTCGCTGCGTGCGGTGGCGACAAACACTTGTAATTGCTTGAGCGAAAACTTCATCGTGACGGGCCTATGCCGGAAATTCCGTTTAAAGATATCTGAATAACTCGTTTTACAGGTATCCTAGTCGGCGTTAGCATGGTTCGCAATCTGATTCAACACAGCGATGACACAATGTTGGCCTCGCTGGTGACGATCCTTTTCGCTTAAATGTAGGCTTGATGCTTGCTCACAAACAGGTGAACCATGGCCGGATTTAATAAAGAACGCGTGACGAGCGTGCATCACTGGAACGATACCTTGTTCAGTTTCACGACCTCGCGTGACCCGTCTTTTCGTTTTAAGAATGGGCACTTCATTATGTTGGGCCTGGAGACCGAAGGGCGCCCCTTAATGCGCGCCTACAGTATTGCCAGCGCCAATTACGAAGAGGAGCTGGAGTTTTTCAGTATTAAAGTGCAGGACGGCCCCTTGACCTCTCGTTTGCAAAAGATTCAGGTCGGCGATGAGATTCTGCTCAGTCGCAAGCCCACCGGCACCCTGGTGCTGGATCATTTGCTGCCGGGTCGCAACCTGTATTTGATCAGCACTGGTACCGGGCTGGCCCCGTTTATGAGCATCATCAAAGACCCGGAGACCTATGCCGCTTACGACAAGGTAATTTTGACGCATGGAACACGTTACGTGTCGGAGCTGGCGTATCAGAACAGGATCGCGCGTGAGTTACCCGAAAACGAATTCTTTGGTGAAGAAGTGCGCGAAAAGCTGCTCTACTATCCCACGGTAACGCGCGAGCCATTCCACACTCAGGGCCGCATTACCGACGCCATGCGCACAGGTAAACTGACACAGGATCTGGGATTGCCCGCGCTGAATACCGAGCATGATCGCTTCATGATTTGCGGCAGCCCCAGCATGCTCAAGGATACCTGCGAAATCCTGAACGCCATGGGCTTTGTTGAGTCGCGTCATGGGGAGCTGGGGCATTATGTGATCGAGCGGGCCTTCGTAGAGTCCTGAGTAGGGCTTACTCAGCCATCGTGTTGGCCGCCGGCCGTGCCAGCACATGAATATAACGACCAAACTGCCGAAAGGGGTCGATGGTACCGTAGTGCAGGTCGGCCTCGGCAATGGCGTCCTCGCCAATTCGTTGGCGGATCACTTCATGCATATGGTCGCGGATGCACCGAATCCCGCGCCAGCTGACGATGTCAAAGTCGAGCGTCTTCAGCGCATCCAGCACCTGCTCCGGATACAGCGGATTCTGTGGCGCATTGCCGGCCTTGCGTAAGCGAGTGTTAGCGCTGTCGGGTGCCTGCACCCGGCCATTCATGAGCTGCCGCCATTGATGCCCGATACGGTTGTAGAACATCAGCGAAAGCACGCCTTGCGGTGCGACTCTCCGGGTCAGCGTTTGCAGTGCCGCCAGCGGGTCGTCTAACCATTCCAGCACGGCGTGGTTGAGGACAATATCATAGGTTTCGGGAAACTGCGTGGCGACGTCTTGTAGCGCACAGCGCTGAATGGTGGCGCTTAATCCCTGGCTGGCGAAGGCACGACGGGCCAGTGCGATCATCTCTTCGGAAATATCGCACAGCGTGATGTGAGCACCCTGCTGGGCCAGCCAAAGTGAGAATTGCCCCTGTCCGCCACCTATGTCTAATACCTTCAAGCCAGCAAAGTCGGATTGCAGTGTTTGAAAGTCGGCTTCCAAGGCGCGTAAGCGCAATTGGCCGCGCGGCGTCTGATACACCGTGCGGCCGAATCGCTCAGCCATATCATCAAAGTTGCGGTCGGCGCACATCCGGACGGGCTCACTTCAGGCGTGGGTTGAGCGCGCTATTAAAGCCAGTCCCCAGTGATTTGTACACCACCAGGGCTTGTGGATGCCAAGTTTGAAGCGGCCTCAGGCCTTCGGGACGAGACCAAAGACTTGATCAGGCCGTTTTAGCATCGTCAT
>JBFHRI010000367.1:0-2221 GCA_041591755.1 Oleiphilaceae bacterium | reverse complement strand
TTTTATCCCGCACCACTTCCATTTCATATTCTTTCCAGCCGATCAGTGACTCATCGATCAGCAGTTCGTGCGTGGGCGACAAATCCAGACCGCGCGCACAAATTTCCATAAACTCTTCGCGATTGTAGGCGATGCCACCACCGCTACCACCCATCGTGAAAGACGGACGAATGATCGCAGGGAAGCCGATCTGATCCAGTACTTGCAGGGCTTCTTCCATGCTATGCGCAATCGCCGAGCGCGGAGTTTCCAGCCCGATGGCTTTCATCGCCTTGTCGAAACGCTCGCGATCTTCAGCTTTGTCGATGGTATCGGCATTGGCGCCGATCATTTCCACACCGTGCTTGGCCAAAACGCCTTCGCGCTCAAGATCAAGGGCGCAGTTCAGCGCCGTCTGACCACCCATGGTCGGCAGCAGCGCATCAGGCTTTTCAACTTCAATGATTTTTTCGAGGGTTTGCCAGGTAATCGGCTCGATATAGGTCGCATCCGCCATGACCGGATCAGTCATGATGGTGGCCGGGTTGGAATTGACCAGGATGACCCGATACCCTTCTTCCCGCAGTGCCTTGCACGCCTGGGCGCCGGAGTAGTCAAACTCACAGGCCTGGCCGATCACAATGGGGCCGGCTCCGATAATCAGTATGCTTTTGATGTCTGTACGCTTTGGCATCTGCTCTTTCCGTTCAAATTCGTGTCGCCCGCGGCACCGCACTGGGCGGCGGCACCTGAGCCGGTCTGTACGGCCTGGCGTGCAGGCCTAATCCTGAAACTTAGCGCGCGCGCTGTTCCATCATCCGGATAAACTGGTCAAACAGGGGAGCCACGTCGTGCGGCCCTGGACTGGCTTCGGGATGACCCTGAAAGCTGAAGGCTGGCACATCCTTACGTCGAATCCCCTGCAGACTGTCATCGAACAGTGAACGATGTGTCGCCTCAAGGCACTCTGGCATGCTCCACTCATCGACCGCGAAACCGTGGTTCTGACTGGTGATCATCACCGTCTTGTCATCCAGGCTTTGCACCGGATGGTTGGCACCGTGGTGACCAAACTTCATTTTCACCGTCTTGGCGCCGCTGGCCAGGCCCAATAATTGATGACCCAGACAGATACCGAACACCGGGGTGCCGGTTTTGAGTATTTCCTGGATGGCCGCAATCGCATAGTCGCAAGGCTCCGGATCGCCCGGGCCATTGGATAGAAACACCCCATCAGGCCGCTTCGCCAACACTGCACTGGCAGGCGTTTGCGCCGGAACCACCGTCACTCGACAACCCCGATCGGCAAGCATGCGCAAGATGTTATGCTTCACACCAAAGTCGTAAGCCACGACATGGAATTGGTGCTTGGAAACATCGGCGTATCCACGACCCAAGGCCCAGGACCCGGTGTTCCACTCAATCTCGTTCTGGCGCGTCACTTCCTTAGCCAGATCCATCCCTTTCAAACCAGGGAAGGCTTTTGCCTTCGCCACCGCCGCCTCGGCGGAAAGCCCTTCACCGGCGACAATGCAGCCATTCTGCGCACCTTTCTCGCGCAGAATGCGCGTTAGCTTACGCGTGTCGATTTCGGCAATCGCCACGATGCCATTGTCGCGCAGATATTGGTCGAGCGGTTTATCGTTGCGCCAGCTACTGGCCAACAGGGGCAGATCGCGAATGACCAAACCGGCCGCCCATACGCGATCGGACTCGACATCCTCGACATTGGTGCCGGTGCTACCGATATGGGGATAGGTCAGAGTGACTATCTGTTTTGCGTAGGAGGGGTCGGTCAGAATTTCCTGATACCCGGTCATTGCGGTGTTGAACACCACTTCGCCTACCGTTTCGCCGTCTGAACCAATAGAGACCCCGTGAAACAGGGTGCCATCTTCCAGGGCAAGAATCGCAGGTTTCGTCAACGCCAGTTCCTCGTGAATGTCAGCTTAGCTTGCGGAAGCTGCCCGTTCATAAGCTGTCCAAACGGGGCAGTCTGTGCTTGCGGGTTTGAGGTTCTGTTGTAGAAAGGGTTCAGGCAGATGCCCAAAACTCCAGGCGCATGCCTGGAAATTAATGTGCCGACGATCGCCTTATTCTCTGCCTCAAAGCCAGTGTTTTACTGACTTGGCAGACGCGGGATCGCGGGTGCAAAAAAGCGAGCCGGAGTTGTCCCCGCCTCGCTGCGTGTGTAATTCGACCCATTCCTCAAACGGCGGCATTGTACACATTCGACCATTCG
>JBFHRI010000366.1:0-2280 GCA_041591755.1 Oleiphilaceae bacterium | reverse complement strand
TTCTCTTCTGGGTTGACTAAAATCGCCATCTCCCAACGATAGGATTTACGCTGCGAAGGGGTGCGCCAGACCTGGTCGGTAAACTGGGTCAAGGCCGCGAGAAAGCGTTCCTTTTCTGTCGTGTCGAGGCTGGCGAATGAGCTGTAGCGCACCTTAACCCGCACGCTCTCCTTTTCAACGGTGAGGGTGACGCGCAGTATGGGTGCCGGAAAACGCTCGAACAGGCGGCGCGCCAGTTTCTCCATGCCGGCCACATCGGTCGCGCCAAAGAACAGAGTCAGGCTGGGCGGCACGCTGCTGACCGGCGTGTCCTTATCAAGCACGAGATGCCCGACGAACATCAGATTTTGATCGTCGTCCTCGCCGCTTTCCTGTCGCAATTGGTTGATGGTTTTAACGCTCGGCAGCACCTTGTGTTTGCGCGCTTCCGCCAGCAAGGAGCAGTAATAGCCCTTACTCAAATAATTCTCGGTATCGCACAAATTGATGATCCGCGTACGCGGCTCATCTTTCTTTGGATAATCCTGCAAATAACGATCGAAGGTAATTACATCCAAGTGCGCCAGCTCCGGCAACACCGTTTCTTCGTCCACCACAATCAAAGTCTTATGCATGGCTTTACCTGTCTCTTACCTGAGTGATTGCCTTATCTTTTTAACGCCTTCACATCAATGTCGATATGCGCGAGTACCGCCAGCACATGAATAAAGGCACTCACCGACTCAATCGGAGCGGACTCAGACAAGGTATGATAGCCCGATGTCGGGATCTGCAGAGTCGTGCCATCGACCAAGCCTTTGGAGGCGGCGATGATGCGACCCATTTCGGTGGAGCCAATTGAGTTGGGATCTTCGCCGCGCTTGGCCTTTTCCGCGTTCAAAGCTTCGACATACTTCTCCTTGAACACATAACTGTAGCCAATGCTGTCGCACAGATGAATCAGGCGCTGCGTTAAATGCTCGTTGAAACTGGCATTGGCATCTTTATGTCGTAAGACTAAGTGCTGGGCTTTCGCTGCGTCCAAGTCGGGGAACGGGCTGGTATCAACTACGATCAATTGGTTGGTGCGACCACCAAAACGACGAAACCATTCGAGCAAATAACGCCAGCTCTTACCTGCCTCCTCTTGCGCAGTAAAGAAGGCGGTGCCCTGGAAACCCAACTCAAACAAATACACCAGGATGGCTGCCGTCAAAACGTTATCTAGCTGCGCCACCAAGGCCCCATTACCGACGCGCAATTTGTCATTGAACGCGACAGGGGTACCCGCCACTAAATGCTCCAAGCCCAACAACTCAAAGATCAGGTTGTTACGATTAGGGCAAATATAGGCATTACGAATCGAGCCGGAACCGCGATAGGCACCCGACCAGGGCTCATAGGCATAGACTTTTTCGTTGGGAAAGCGCGTGACCACTTTACGCATCAACTGCTCGTCAACGGAATTGCCCAACAGGTCAGAGCGTGAACCGGCCACAAAGGCCGCATACTGAAATTCGTTAGGGCCGGTGCAGATTAAGCCATGGCGATCGATATGGGCCGACAGCATGAGGCTATCCGGTTGCGCCCCTTGCGCCACCAACAAGCCTTCGTACCAGGTGACGCGGGCGCCACGCTCCTCTAACTCACGCTGCAAGACGCGAAAAAACGAGTGTTCCGCACCGACCACGCTGGGGCTGCGAATCAGCTGCGATAAGAGGTTGAACAGTGACGACGGCAGACGTGCGTTTTCGGCCGAGGATTCTTTGGTCATATGCGGGGTTCCGGGGCAAGGCGAGCAAAATCAACAAAGGCGGCATAGCGTCCGCCCTAACTTAAAGCCGGTATATAGCGCTAAACTGACCCTAACACAAGCCGCACTCAGAGCGTTGCACCATCCAGCTCATAGGAGCCATCGGCATTGTGCACCTCTTTGCCATGCAAGGGCGGATTGAATACACAGGCCATTTGCATCTCTTCAAACGCGCGCAGCATATGGGGGTCGTGTTGATCTAGGAGGTATAGGGTGCCCGGATTGATCGGATACACCTTGCCATCCTGCAGGTTTTCAATCTCACCCCGACCACTGATGCAATACACTGACTCTAAATGGTTCTGATAATGCAGCCGAAAATCCGCCCCCTTGTAAATGGTGGTGATATGGAAGGAAAATCCCATCTTGTCGTCTTTCAAGGCCATGCGCACACTCTCCCAATTGCCATGAGGATCCACGATGCGACGGGCGGTTTGCTTTGATTCATTTAGAGTTCTAACAATCATTCTTAACTCTCCTCCTTAGCC
>JBFHRI010000365.1:0-2280 GCA_041591755.1 Oleiphilaceae bacterium | reverse complement strand
GTGTCCGCCTGGAATCCGACCGAATTGCCGGATGAAACCCAGTCGCCGCAAGCCAATGTCGAACAGGGGCGCATGGCCTTGGCGCCGTGTCACTGCTTGTTCCAGTTTTACGTTGCCGAAGGCCGTCTGTCATGCCAGTTGTATCAGCGCAGTGCGGATTTGTTTCTGGGCGTGCCCTTCAATATCGCCAGCTATGCCTTGCTGACCCATATGATTGCACAGCAATGCGATCTCGAAGTCGGTGAGTTCGTCCATACCTTTGGTGATTGCCATTTGTACTCGAATCACCTAACCGACGACATTGTGTTCGAACAGCTCAAGCGCGACCCCAAGCCCTTGCCCAAGTTGCATATACGACGTAAGCCGGACTCGATCTTCGACTATCAATACGAAGATTTTGAAATCGTCGGCTACGAATCCTGGCCGGCCATCAAAGCCCCGATTGCGGTTTGAGCCATGGCAGAGATACGTGTTGCGTTGATCGTCGCGCAAGCGCAGAACCGGGTCATTGGACGTAATAACCAACTGCCCTGGTATCTGCCGAACGATCTGAAGTACTTCAAGCAGGTCACGCTGGGTAAGCCGATTCTAATGGGGCGTAAGACGTTCGCATCGATTGGTAAACCCTTGCCTGGTCGTACCAATATCGTGATTACCCGTGATCTTGAGTTTCGGGCCGATGGCGTTAAAGTGGCGCATAGTCTCGAAGAGGCCATCGC
Organism: Oleiphilaceae bacterium; assembly: GCA_041591755.1. GTDB lineage: Bacteria > Pseudomonadota > Gammaproteobacteria > Pseudomonadales > Oleiphilaceae > JBFHRI01. Next base: position 1,561 of record JBFHRI010000365.1, on the reverse strand, counting down.
TCTAGGCAAGGCGCAGTGCGAGGTGCAGGGCGGCGATGAGTTGATGGTCATCGGAGGCGACCAGATCTATGCGCAGAGTCTGCCGCTCGCGGATCGGCTCTACCTCACGCAAGTGCATGCAGAGGTTGCAGGTGATGCCCATTTTCCGGTCATCGATCCTGCGCTGTGGCACGAAGTCGGACGCGAAGATTTTGCCGCCGAAGGTGCCAATCCCTTTGACTACAGTTTTATCGTGCTCGATCGTCGGACTTTGCACTGATCGCGATTATGCCGGTCAGGCAACAGACTGTTGTTGTTATGCCGTTGGTTAAGTCTCCCTTATCGGTCACACTTCGTTTCAATAAGCCATCGGATGACTCGGTCGGGGAGGGTAAGTGGATGGGCGCAACACTGAAGTTTCTATTGATGGGTATTGCACTGGTGGCCGTGCTCAGCGGCATCAATGTATTGATTGGCGGCGCAGCAGCGGTGCCCGGTGCGCTGGGGCCAGTAAGCGCGTCGGTAGATAATGAGCTGCGTTTTTTTGCTGTGATGTGGCTCGCCTTCGGTGGGTTTTGTTTCTGGGTCGCGCGTCGCCTTGATACGCAGTATTTTTTTGTTCCCTATATCTCCGGGGTGTTCTTTGTTGGCGGCCTCGGCCGTCTGTTATCGATTCTAAGTATGGGCCATCCTGGCATCATTCTTCTCGCCGCGATGATCCTAGAGCTATTGCTTCCTGCAGTCATGTATGTGCTGTATCGCAAGCAATTTGAGAGCGGGCAGTCGTCAACTGCGGCCACCAAGCGCCATCTTAGGTCAATGACCTAGCGATTTTTTTTGGGCTTCACCCATCTGAGATGACTGAGTTATTGGAGGCATTAATGCCTCTAGGGTGGTCGGCTGGCCGTATAAGAAGCCCTGCAGATAGTCGCAGCCAATGCTGATCAGGTAATCGGCCACTTCTCTCGTCTCTACGCCTTCGGCCGTCACTTGGAGCCCATGCGAATGACATAGGTCGATCAGAGGTTCCAACATCTTGCGATGTTCTGACCTCATGGTCTTGTCGATGAAGGTCTTGTCGAACTTGATCATCTGCGCCGGATACTCCACCAGCTGCAACAGTGCGGTATAACCCGTCCCAAAATCATCAATCGCAATTTGAAAACCATGGCTGCGTAACACCGAAAGCAATGCATCGGCTTTTTTGGTGTATTCGACGCTCAGCGTTTCCGTCATTTCCAACTGAATATACTTGGGCGGAATGGCATGCTGCGCGGCCAGCTCAATCAGCATGGGGGCAATGGTGTTGGTATTGAGTTGCGCCGAGCTAAGATTTAGGGAAAGCTTAAAGTCTCGACCCAGTTTGGCTTTGACGCGTGGATAAGCGCGGAAAGACTCCTGGACCACCCAGGTGTCGATTTTCTCAAACCAGCCACAGCTCTCGGCGATTGGGACAAACTCATCGGGGCCGATCTGACCAAACTTGAGCCACAGCCAACCGAATACTTTCTTGAGCGTCACTAATGATGCCTTTGACCGGTAAAGACCATCCGGCAATTGGTTTCAATAAGGTGGTGGCGAT
>JBFHRI010000364.1:0-2291 GCA_041591755.1 Oleiphilaceae bacterium | reverse complement strand
GAGCTGATCATCACCGTGGATGACAACGGCATGGGTATGACCGAGCAGATCCGTCAGTCAATTTTTGAACCCTTCTTCACCACTAAGAAGCTGGGTGAGGGTTCCGGTTTGGGCCTATCCATCGTGCAGAAACTGGTGCACCAGTATCAGGGTTCGATAGAGGTCCGTTCGCAGCCCGGTCTGGGCTCCCAGTTCAAACTGCGCTTGCCGGTGCTGGTAGGTGAGAGTAACGATAACCGCAATAAGTGAGTATGTAATGACAGATATTCTGATTCTTGATGATGATCCGCAAATTCTAAAAATGGCCGCGACGATGCTGGAGCGTGCCGGTTACCGAACGCTAACCTGTGATAATGGCGATGTGGCCCTGACCCTGCTGCAGGCGGGGCCGCCCAAGTTGCTGATCACCGATATATTGATGCCCGGTATTGATGGTATCGAAATGATTGGCCGCTGTGCTCAGTTGCACCCCACACTGAAAGTCGTCGCCATGTCAGGCGGGCGGCGCAAGTTGTCCGCCGAGTTCAATTTGAAGTCGGCCAAAATGCTGGGCGCCGTGGACGTATTGGAAAAACCATTTACCTGGAATGACTTGGTCGGCGCCGTGCAACGTCACTTTAATGCCGGCATTGCCTAAGCGTGGCCTAAAACTTTTCCCAATCCATTCTGATCATTGCAAAAAGACGGCCGAGTCGTCGGCGATGGTGCGCCCAAAGAATTATGTGAATGATATGAGCAGCAGCCTTTACGAACAGTTTCGCCTGGCCCGACTTCAGCGCCTGGGTATTCTCGATACCCCACCCGAAGAACGCTTTGATCGCATCACAGAAATCGCGCGACGCGTGTTTCAGGTGCCTATCGCGCTCGTTTCGCTGATTGATGCTGACCGCCAATGGTTTAAATCCGCACACGGACTCGATATCCGAGAAACGGAGCGCCAGGTTGCCCTGTGCGATCATGCGATTCGTCAGGATGAAATTTTCGTGGTCGAGAACGCCGCGCAGGATCTGCGTTTTCGCGAAAATCCGCTGGTGACCGGGAGCTTACAGCTGCGGTTTTATGCGGGCATGCCGATTCGCGAGCCCACCGGATTCAAGATCGGTACCTTGTGTATCATTGATCGCCAACCGCGTCACTTTGAGGCCGCTAAGCTGGATACCTTGAAGCAATTGGCCCGCTTAGTAGAAATTGAGCTGGAGCGCTGCTATGCCCAGGATGTCGGCGGCAGCTCGGTGGATCTGCAGCGCCTCAACGAAGCCGCGTTGCGTGCTCGCAATTTATCTTTTCAGGGCGATAGCAGTGAGGCCTTTCAGGTCTTATTAAACGACATTGTTGCGCTCGCCGGTGCTGACTTTGGTTTTGTTGGACATATTCGCGAGCGTCAGAAAGGTGCTGCGATGGAAATTCTCTCGCTGTCTGATCCTGCGCTGTTCCCGGAGCTACAGCCGCTGCGGGAAAACGTCGCGCAGGCACCCGACGCTGAAGATGCGCAACTCGCCACACGTTTCGGTTTCGATGAGGCATTTTGCCATCAGGCCGCCTCTCTGGCGGCCACCCAATTCACCCCGATGCCGCAAGGCGGGGGCTCGCTGGCCTTGCCCATTGTACTGGCTGGACGATTCGCAGCACTGGTGTGTCTCATCTTTAAACAGCGCAGTGCTGAGCCTGGCTTGGAGCAGACCCTGGCGCCCTTGCTGCATTCCATGGGCTTACTGGTGGAGCGCTTGCGTATCAAACGCGAGGAGCATTACTCACTGGAGCGTATTCAACAGCGCGCCGAAGTGGATCCGCTGACAGGGCTACCCAAAGCCAAGTTTCTGGTGCGTGCATTGAGCCATTCCATGCTGGCGCAAGATCCGGCGGCAGCACTGACCCTGTGCATGCTCGATGTCGATAATATTAGTGAGCTGAATTTGCGCATTGGGCGTCCGGCCGCCGATCAGATACTGATCGAACTGGCGCGTACCCTAAAACGCTTGATGGGCTCTGAAGATGTGCTGGTGCGACTCGGGGGTGACGAGTTTGCGTTACTCATTAAAGGCGACAACCCCGACGCGTTGTATCGCAGTCTGATGCAGATACTGGCTACAGGTCTGCGTGGCGAGGCAGTCAAGATCAGCCTCGGTTATGCGGTCTGGCCTGACGATGCCTACACGCCGGAACAGATGTTCCGTTACGCAGCAAAAGCCCTGTTTGATGCCAAGGAAAAGGGTAAGAATCGTTGTGAGCATTTTGATGCCCGTTCGCATCGAACGGTCAAGGAAGTCATGACCCTCCGCGACGCCATTGAG
>JBFHRI010000363.1:0-2335 GCA_041591755.1 Oleiphilaceae bacterium | reverse complement strand
GTGGAGAGCATGCGTTAACCCTGGCAAAGCGAAATAAAAATAGAATAGCCTTGTTTTATATGGACTTGAATGGCTTTAAGCAGGTGAACGACGATCAGGGCCATGACGTCGGTGATCAATTGTTACAGCAGGTCACCCGGCGATTTAGCGGCACCTTGCGCGATACGGATACGCTGGCGAGAGTGGGTGGCGATGAATTTACCTTGTTAATGGAAAATAACCCCAGCAACGAGGCGATAGCGGCCGTGGCTGAAAAACTGGCGGCGAGTCTCCGCCAGCCCATCAAAATTGCCGGGCGGTCACTGAACATTTCTACCAGTATCGGCGTTGCCGTTTACCCTCAGGATGGCGACCATCTCTCTGATCTGCTTCAAGGCGCAGATACGGCCATGTACCAGGCCAAGAACAGCTCGAAAACCATCTGTTTCTATTCAGAAGGAGCGCCCACCGTGGTTGCCAGCGAGTAAGTGTAAGGCAACCCCGGACAACCCTCCCCGCCCCTGTTCAGATTGGACCAGCGCACCAGTCGTGAAACCGAACGGCTACAGCGGTAGGGCGGTGATTCGATCCAAGGAGGAAAAGAGCCGCTGCTATGTCGCTGATGTATTCGAGCCTCACGTTTCGGTGTCCTCGAAGAGGGGTACACGAGGGGCGCTGGCATTAAATAATCAACTTTGAAGGATCCGTAGCCGTCTATGCTCGCCGGCGCCTGGATAACCCGAGGCCCGCCAAACCAAGGCCAAACAGTGCGAGCGTGGCCGGCTCTGGCACTGTCACCTGACCGCGAATTTCCCCACCGGGGTGCATGGCAGTATGAATGTTGATATACCAATTACCTGCTAGAAACTGAGTTTCTTGCGTGTCGGTAATCATGGTGGAACCGATGCTAGGGCTCACAAAGCCGCTGATAGCGCCAATATTAACTTGCACTCCCGCATTTGCACCCGGGGCTGCCGGGCCGTGGAAATGCATTGCAGTGACGGGGCCGGATAGGCCGCTCCACGATATGTTCCAGTCGAGAAGGTTCAAGTCGGTATCGAGAGTCCCGAATGCGCTCCCCGTCCCCATGCTCATATTTTGGGGCACTTCTTGCATAGCATCAATTGAGGCATCCCAGTTAACTAAAATTGCATTCGCATGGGTAGCTAGCACAGAGCATAACAACGCCAGCATTAAAGCTCGTATTTTCATCGCCGTGAACTCCTGGTTGGTCTGAAGGAACTGCTTTTTTATGTTTTACGATGTAGACGCATATTTCACGCCACGGCAATAAATACGCGGCCTCCAGTAGCGATGGCTGTAGTTTTTAGCTGGATGTGTAAAAACTGCTGACGTAAATTACCGACCTGGACGACTACATCAACGGCGCTTATCGAAACTGATTTTCCAGGGCCATTATGTTGAAGCTTGGATTAAAACGGCAGCCAAACCCGCGACGATTGAGGTGACGTCAGGCAGCCCTTGCACCAGAGCCTGAAGCTGTTCAGGGGTCAAGGCCAGATGATTTCCGCGCCAGAGTTCAGCCCGGCGAAACTTGCCTTGGTGGAGTCGGCGAGCGCAGAGCCAGATGACAAGGCCTCATGAATCAGCACTTTCATTCGGTGGTGATTACTATTACGAAAAGGAAACCGGAGAGCGAACCAATATAAAGCAATTGCTCAGCAACAGAGCAAAAAAACATTATATGTCATTGAAAAATATGGCGCACCCGGAGGGATTCGAACCCCCGACCAACAGGATCGGAACCTGCTACTCTATCCAGCTGAGCTACGGGTGCGCAGAGAACTCTTGCGAGAGGGCCGTATTCTACTCAGGTCGCGAGGTCTCGGCAAGCCCTTATGATCAGTTGGTCGCTGGTTCATCTCCCTCCGGGTGCGCAGCTCGGGAAGCAGCACAGTGTTGTTGCTAAGATGCCATTCGGAGAACCGCCAGAGTGTATATAATCGAGCGCCACTGTGACCGCTGAGTGCCTTCTCTATATTCACTGATGTGTTGCCGACGCTTGCTCCATTATCGATAGCAACTCCGACTCCGTTTTGTTCATCGAATCGAGCACTTTCAAAGCAGCGTAGGCATCGTTGGCAGCATAGAGCAGTTGACTGGGTTTCAGTTGGGTTAGCGCCCAGTTTGACGTCGACACGCGCTTAGATTTTTGGAATTTCCGATTGCAGATAACAGCAACAGCGGCTTTAACCCCTATCTCTTTTCGATAACCTTCCGAGCGAAACAGTGCATTCATATCCAGAAGCGCCCGGGGTGTGATACCGAGTTTCTTCCGCAGATGGCGCCGGTCTGACTTCAGACCAAAACCCACCTTTACCAAGGTTGACGACTC
>JBFHRI010000362.1:0-2356 GCA_041591755.1 Oleiphilaceae bacterium | reverse complement strand
CGCATCGCGGTCGGATGCGCGATCGGCGCCGAGTGATTTGGCCACCTTCAGCACATCTTCCGGTGTTTCATTCACGCGCAGGTAAAAAGCGACCGTAATGTCCGCGCGCATGTTATCCGCACAGATCAGGCCGTCTTTCCCGCGTCGATCCACCTCAAGGGTAATTAGGGAAATCCGCATCAATTCTTTTTTGTAGATGATCGGATAAACCAGGGCGCCGGTAAAATGCACCTTCGGTTTTGCGCTCATATCGTTGACGATCAGTGCAGTGCCTTGATCGACCTTGATGTAGAACGCCTTGAATAGCGCCGCGAGGCCCATGATAAAGACAAAAAATATTCCAATGCCCATGACCACTGGCACCAATACCGTTAAATCTGCCATTCCCCTTCTCCATGCACTCAACTAGTAATATTTGACCCTAAACACCCGTTCTGAAATCTTCTTCAGACACCACGCGATAGGCATTCTGTTCTACCAGATACTCCAACAAGACCACGCGATCGCCCGCTTTGAACGTCGCCCCCTCGCCACTTCTTACCTTTAAAATCAGCCCGGCCCCGCCATCTTCGAGGCGTGCTTCACCAAAGCTCTGATCGACCCGGGATGTCCGCACAATGGCTGTTTGCCCCAAAATGTTCTTAATCGTCTCTTGTGAGGCTTTTTTAAACAGGGGGCGCATGGGCTTGATCAACAACGCTGTGAGCATTGCCGAGACGTACAGGGAGACGAACAGAACCGGGATGCCGGCGATGAATTCCAGCACCCCATCCGGAATAAAACCAAACGTAAAATGCACAATGAAGTAACTGAGCAACCAGCCAGTCAGGGCGATCAATGAAACGATGATCGTGACCGGCACGCCATGCAGCCCCAGCTTCAGCATCAAGCCTGCCAGAACGTTGGCATTGCTCATTCCAGAGTCGGGATTAGCCCCCGCGCTGTCCGGCAGATCGAAGTCGAGCACGTCGATATCGACCAAACCCAGCACCGCAACGATCCAGTACAACACCACGATCGCCAGTAAAAAGGTAAAGACCACCGTCGGGAACGACGCAATATTCTGATAGAACGGATCCATGCTCTCATGCAGCAGGATGGCAAACATTTCCCATACTCCTTTATTGCGGCTGGTTGCGGGTTGTTCCCAAACGGATACGCTTGAGGCACCTGACTGCGACCAGGCCCTCAGTGTTGCCTAAAAACTCACCAAGCCTGCTCTATTTTTTGGCCGCCTTAGACCTCAAGCGTTCAAGAATATCCTTCGCATTGGCGCCACTTCCCGCAATGCCTGCCGCTTCCAGCTTGGCCTGTAGCGATACGTCTGACGTCTGCTCTGCCAACTCAGAGGCGGCCTCCATTTGCGCCGCCTTCAAGGCCTGCTTTTCTTTGATTCTTTCTAATGAATCCATCGCCGTACGCATTTTGGAATGCGAACCACTATGCCGCTCCGCCACGGCGGCCTGGGCACGCTGTACACTTTCGTTCGCTTTCACCGTATCAACCTGCTGCTTCAAACGCTTCAGGTTGCGCTCGGTTTGTTGAATCGCGATCCGCATCTTGCTGGCCTGCTCGGCGAAAGCATTGGCAGACTCCTCTTCCTGCACGAGCAGGTTCTCCAGATCCGCCAGCTTCTCGGCGACTTCCTGCGCCAGCGCCTCATCGCCCTTGTCGAGCGACTTCAGTGCATAACCTTCGTGCTCTTCAATTTTCTTCTTTAGTTGCGTGCAGCGCTCTTGTGCGACTTTCTGCCGCGCCATAATCGCTGCCAAACTACTCTTGGACTGCTGCAATGCATCGGAGGCTTCGCGCACCTCCTGATCCAGGATACGCAGCGCCTGACTGTCGACGATGGCCTCACCGGTTTCATTCACGCCACCTTTTAATGCGGTCATCATTTTTGCCCAGATATTCATCGCTCACTCCCGCCAGTTAGCTGGCCGCCAAAGAAATAGTCAGATATTCGCTGTAGGCCTCTGTCGCCTGAATGACATTGCTAGCCAGGGTTTCGATCTCCTGTACGACGTTCGCCAGGCTCGAAGTTGCCGCAAGGGCGCCAAACATATGGTAGTAATCGCCCTCATCACCTATCCGATCCAGACTAATCGTGGAAAGCGGGAAGTATTTGTGCGTGCGCAAGACGGCATCATTGAATCTCGCCACATCCGCGACCTCATCCAGCGACCACAGAACCGCCTCCACGACGACCTGCTCGCCCGATACCGTTAGAAAAATTGGCAGATCGCCATAATCGTTCATGATCAGATGCAAACTCGGCTGCACCCCATCGATCAACTCGACCCTGGCATGCCCTTGCGCAAACAACTCGGCCTCCGCAAGCGCCTCATACAGGGCT
>JBFHRI010000361.1:0-2372 GCA_041591755.1 Oleiphilaceae bacterium | reverse complement strand
CGAGCGCGCGGGTTTGCTGATGGTGTTTCGCGTGTTCGATAAGATCAGTTATGGCTTGATCCTGCAGGCGACCAGTCCGCTGGCCTTGATGGATGAAGTGCGCACGCCCTGAGTGCTGACTGAATTACTGCCACAAAACGCCCTTCGGGGCGTTTTGTGTTTTAATGGACCGCGTGGATGCCGATGGAACGGTGTCGTCAGGACGCATATCGCAAGGAGGTGATGATGAGCTTGAGTTCAACCGAACAATATTGTGTAGCGCTTCAGTCCATTGAGGGTCTTGGCCTGCGCTCACTGGATCGACTGTATCGCCATTATGGCTCAATTGAGGCGCTTAGGTCGGCTTCTCACGCCGACTTGAGTGAACTGGGCATCAAAGATCAATTCGCGCGCCAGATCTTGGCAGCGCCGACCTTGAGTGACCGACAGCTGAGCGCGCGTCTTAGTAAGATCGAAAAATGGATGCGGCGACCTTCGCACCGTTTGCTCTGTATTGACGACGCCTGCTACCCCGAAATTCTGAAACAGATTCACTGTGCCCCCTGGTTACTTTATATCAAAGGCCGTCCCGAGATCTTGCAGCGCCCGGCACTTGCTATTGTTGGAAGTCGCAAGCCCACGATTGATGGCGCGCGCAGCGCCCATGCATTCGCGGCCACGCTGGCGCAGACCGATCTGGTGGTACACAGTGGATTGGCATTAGGCATTGATGCGGCCGCCCATCAAGGGGTGCTGGAAGTAGAAGGCTGCACTGGCGCCGTTTTGGCGACGGGGATCGACCGGATCTATCCGCGGCAACACCAGGCGCTGGCAGAACAAATCGTCGAGCGCGGTGCCTTGGTCTCTGAGATGCCCCTGGGTACGGCACCGCAGGCGCAAAACTTCCCGCGTCGCAATCGTCTCATCTCGGGCCTATCGCGCGGCGTCCTGGTCGTCGAGGCGGGTGTTCAGAGCGGCTCGCTGATTACGGCGCGCTATGCCTTGGAGCAAAACCGTGATGTGTTTGCACTGCCGGGCTCAATTTTTAATCCTCAGGCTCGCGGGCCGCATGCGCTGATTAAAGCGGGTGCGAAGCTAGTGGAGGAGGTCAATGACATTTTGGCCGAGTGGGTCTATCCCCTGCCGCAGATGGAACGGGTGAGCAAAAAGACAGCGCCTTCCAACCTCAGTGCATCCCAAGTCAAGCTGCTGTCATTAATGGGGTTTGATGTGCGCAGTTTTGATGAGTTGCTGGTCTTGAGCGGCTTGGCGCTGGAGGTCCTAATGGAAGAATTGGTGGCGCTGGAGTTGCTGGGGCTGTTGCAGCCCGTTGCCGGTGGTTATCAGCGGGTTTACCAAGTAGAATCCGGGCGATAAAGGGCGGGCGCGATGGTGGGCGAGGCGTTAGTGTCGACCTCTGCAAACCAGTCGGGCCATCCTTCGGCCACATCTGCGTTGAAGGCCGCGCAATATTTTGGCGATGAGTTGGATTACGTCATGCCCGGGCCTACCGGCCTCGATCGTCGGCCCTCACGTATTATTGATCTGCAGACCGGTCGCGTTATCCGGCCTTGAATTGGGGAGTGAACTTAGGTGAGCAATGCGATGTTGGAGCCGGTCAGACACTATCTGTTAAGTTTACAGGAGCGAATTTGCCAAGGGCTCAGCCAGGCCGACGCTGGCGCCGAGTTTATGGAAGAAAGTTGGGAGCGTGCTGAAGGGGGGGGCGGTCGAACTCGTGTCATTCAGGAGGGCGCCCTGATTGAAAAAGGCGGCGTTAACTTTTCGCATGTGTTCGGCGCGCAACTTCCCCCCTCTGCGACGCAAAACCGCCCGGAGCTGGCCGGCCGTCGGTTTCAGGCCATGGGGGTCTCCCTGGTCATGCATCCACACAATCCCTATGTACCCACCTCACATGCCAATGTGCGTTTTTTCATGGCAGAGAAAGACGGCGCTGAGCCCGTGTGGTGGTTTGGAGGCGGTTTTGATCTAACTCCTTACTACGGCTTTGAGGAAGACTGTCTTCACTGGCATCAAGTCGCGCAAGCGGCCTGCGCACCTTTCGGCGAGGGTGTTTATGAGCGTTATGCCAAATGGTGTGATGAATACTTCTATCTAAAACATCGGAAAGAGCCGAGAGGCATCGGTGGGCTGTTTTTCGATGACCTGAATGAATGGGGTTTCGAATCTTGTTTTGCCTTTATGCAGGCAGTAGGGGATGCTTATCTGAAGGCCTATTTGCCGATCGTTGAGCGGAGACGCATGTTGCCGTATGGCGAGCGCGAGCGTGAGTTTCAAGCCTATCGACGCGCGCGTTATGTCGAGTTCAATTTGGTGTTCGACCGCGGGACCTTATTTGGATTGCAGTCAGGAGGGCGCACCGAGTCCATTTT
>JBFHRI010000360.1:0-2375 GCA_041591755.1 Oleiphilaceae bacterium | reverse complement strand
GTGAGTAGCGTCAGCAGGCCGACATACATGGAGACCACCGCACGAAACTCAAAATCGTAGGTATCGCCCATGATCATCGCTGCAATATCCATCGACATGTACCACAGCGTGACCGCAATTGGCAGCACTAAAAATGGGTATTTGTAGCGCCACGCCACCAGCAGCCCCACGACCAAGGTCGCCAGTTCCATGTACAACCAGTGCCACTGAATGTACTGATGGTATTGGCGGTAAACACTGCCGTCGGGCCAAAGATCGAGTGCTTGCTGCAGTCCATAGACCGCCAAAGGGGTCAGGGCCACAGTGAAGGTAGCACAGATCCCTGCGGGGATGGCGAGGCCCTTATGCTGGAACAGACCGGCCAACTTAAGCCCCACGCCGGCATAGGCCAAGGCAATAAAAAACACGCCCCAACCGCCAAAAGACTCCCACCCTAAATTCATAAAGAGCGTCATCGCGCCAATGGCAATCAGCCCTCCCAGGTAATACAGGACGTTAGTAAAATTAAAGCTGGGCCCGACGCTGGGTAAGCTGGCGAGATAGTCGTGTAACTTGGTCGCTTGATCGGCGGAGAGGATGTGTTGGTCGACCGCATCCTCGAGGTTTTTTCTGGTTATTTTCATGGCCACAGTCGCCTCAAACGGAACCTTTAAGAAGAACAACTATAATGCGACACCCCACCCGCCCCGAAAAAGGCCCGCGGTCGCAACTGATAGTATTTATTTTCGATCTCCGGCGACTGCTCCGCATAAGGTTGCGTCAACACGTTCTGTAATTCATGAATCAGCGCAAACTCACCTTCCGCAGCCTGTTGATAGGCCGGTACCACCCGCCATTCGCGCCAGGTGTACTTTGGATTAACCCGTTGCATTTGCTGCGCCAGCACTTCTCGGCTCTGGTCCAGGCCAAGACGCGTCTGCCAACTCTCCAGCCACTGTGTCCACTGCGCGATGAGCGCCTCATTAGGTTCCAGATAAAAGCTCTTGCGCAGGGGCTCGATATCTTCAGGGATATGGGACAGTTCGCGGAAGAAGATTGTGTAGTCGACGGAGGTATTCACCATCAGCTGCAGCAATTGCTTGAACAGCTCAGCGTCATAGGCCGACAGGCCCAGCTTGGCGGCCCACATCGCTTCCATTTTGTTCTGCATCACGGTCAAGAATCCTGCGCGGATATTTTCCAGCGCCTCGACCGCCTCCGCTTGAGATTCGAGCAAGGGCTGCAATGCCCGGCAAAACATATCGAAGTTCTTTTGCGCGGCCAGGGGTTGATTGAGGAACGAAAAGTGCTGCCCACCCCCGGTCCAGGGCTGATAAAACGGCTCGAAGTGTTCGACAAACCCAAACGGACCATAGTCGAGCGTAAAGCCGCCGGCGGCGCAATTATCACTATTAAAATTGCCTTGGCAGTACCCCACGCGCAACCAGTGGGTGACCAGCGTGCTTAAGCGCTCGCGAAACGCGCGGGCCAAGCTGAGCCAGCGATCGACCGGCGCCAGATCCGCACTAATCTCACTTCGGTACTCGCGCTCAATTAAGTGCGAGACAATCATCTCGAGCTCTTCCAGTGCCTGCGGATGCGCCTGATTGCGCGCACGCCGACCAAACAGTTCGAGTTGCCCTACGCGTAAAAAAGACGGCGCCACACGCGTGGTAATCGCCACCGGGTTCTCGACCATCCGGTCTGGGTCTTCAGCGTACGAACCCTCGGAGTACCACGGGCGCTCCACGGTTTCGGACTGAGACACATAAAGACACAAGGAGCGGGAGGTCGGTACGCCGAGCGCATGCATATGTTCCTGCGCCAAAAATTCCCGCACGCTGGAGCGCAAGACCGCACGGCCATCCGCGCCGCGGCAATACGGCGTGCGCCCGCCGCCTTTCAACTGCATTTCCCAACGCTGGCCCTTGAGGACGGCCTCCAGCACCGACACCGCCCGCCCATCACCATAACCGTTACCCGTACGAAACGGACATTGCGCGGTATATTCGGTGCCATAAATCGACAGCGCGTAGCCGGTGGCCCACCCCCACTTTTGCATTGGCTCAGGCACCTGCGAGAGGTCACCCGAGAAGACGCGGCGAAATGCCTCGGTCTGCGCCAGGCTATCGGCCAAGCCTAAATCACGGAAGAACTGTGGGCTGTGTGCAACATACACGGGGTCTGCAATCGGCGTGGGTTTCACCGGGACATAGTGGCCGGAGAAGACCTGTCTGGGCTTATAATCGTCGCCGGTGGCAGTAGCCTTGGGGTCGCTATTGAGACGGTCTAACAGTGAGTAATTGGCGAACTGCGAGAGTTCATCAAGCGTAGCGACGCAATGGGGAATATCTACGGATTGACTGTTTGTCATCGGTTACAAAACACCTTGTTGG
>JBFHRI010000359.1:0-2405 GCA_041591755.1 Oleiphilaceae bacterium | reverse complement strand
TGGCCTATTGCCAGCCGGATGAAATTGTCGAGGATGATGAGGTCATGCAGATGGAAGGCTTTAAGCTGTATATCGAGCGCAAAAGCATACCCTTTCTCGAAGAAGCCTTCGTCGACTACGCCACCGAAAAAATGGGCGGTCAGCTGACCATCAAAGCCCCCAACGCTAAGATGCCCAAGATTAGTGAGAATGCGACGCTCGAAGAGCGCATCAAATATCTATTGGTGACTGACATTAACCCAGGCTTAGCTTCACATGGTGGCGATGTGTCGCTGGTGGAGCTGACCGATCAAAATGTCGCGATATTGAAGTTCGGCGGGGGCTGTCAGGGTTGTAGTGCGGTTTCGCTGACCTTGAAAGACGGCGTCGAACGCCGCCTGCTGGAAGTATTGCCTGAGTTGAAGGGCGTGAAGGATGCGACAGATCACAGCGTGACCGACAACGCTTACTACAAGTAACCGAAGCCTTATCGGTTTGGTCGGCTACCAGAGCGGGCCATCGATGCGTACAGAGTCTGGGTCGGCGGCCTCGAGGTGTTCGTGTTTCTGAATCATCACATCGAATGCCATTGACTCAGTCTTTTCAGTCTCCTGATAGCGCAAATCGCCCTGATATAAATGCCAACCCAGTTTTTTGTAAAAACTCAGGCTTTTGGGGTTACAAATCAACAAGCTCAAATCGGCTTGGCTTTGTTCCACGATGACCGGCCAGCTGTCACGCACTAACTTGCTGGCAATTCCCCGTCTGCGTAGGTGCGGACTACAAACGAGTCCGCCTAATCCAGCCACGATCTGCTCTTTGCCTTCCATGCGGGCGGGCTGCACGACCCCAAAATAAGCGCTGACCAGGCGTGAACCGAGGAACCCGCTGACCAAGTAGCGAGGTGCGCACCAGTATTGGTGGTATTCGTCCAAATCAAAACCAAAAGCGCTTTCAAACAGTCGGTTGTATGCGCGGAGAACGGTTTTTTCACTGGTTTCGAAGGCGCAGATCGACACGCGCAAGCGCTCCTTATTGAAGCGCGGTGAGCTTGAATAATACGAGCTCAGGAGATGCTGTTTGAGCTTGAGGGATTGTTTAATACGGCTTCGACTCAATGTCATCATGATGGGGTGCCCTCCATCTTATTCCTTTGAGAGGTGTATGGAACTCCTTAAAGTGTGACAGTCTGAAGAAATTGGCCAATGAGGTCAAAGAGTTATTAGTTTTTAAGCGCGCCCAGCTTACTACAGCATCGACTATTGGGTGGGTCTATACACAAAAAATGAGTGATGGCATTGAGCTGATCGCTGCTGCAGGAGATTGCTTTTTGGCCGCGCTGTCGCATTTTTAAAGCAGGTCTCGCGTTCGGGCTTGCCAGTAGGATTTAGCCAGCAGCAATGCCGCTTCCTGCGTCTCGGCCCGGCCCAGGACTTTCAGGGCCAGAGCGGCGGTGCCAATAATGGCGCCTTCGGCATACTCGTCTTCATGTTCGCCACGCCACACTTTACGCATGTGAGACGGGCTCATATCCTCGGCTTTAACGTGGCGGCGGGGGAACATTGGTGGCCATTCCTCTTCCTGCAGCTCGCCTTTTACGCTGCGGAATTCGGTCAGTGTCGTATCTGGGTTACGCTCAATTTCGCCGCCTTCGCCCTTGATGACGCACAGATTGGGATAGTCCAGGATTTGACCGGCTTTCTGGTGCATCCCGCTATAAGGAGGATGAAAGATGCCTTGTAGTACATTTGGGGCATTCAGTGGATTGATCAAGCGCGAGAGCGAATGCACGGGTGAGCGCAGGCCCAGTATGGCACGCATGCTAATCATGTTTTCGAGTACCGGCGAAATGTAGCGCAAAGGCATGTAGCTGAAACCTCGTTGATCCAGCTGGGCGTTAACCTGGTTCCAGTCGTGAGCGCAGGGAAAGCCGAGCGCTTCGAGAGCATTCTCGGTGTATAAACGGTTTTGCGTGTGACCGCTGGCGCCATGAATAAAAACGCGTGTGCCGTGCTGCGCTAGCAGCATAATCGAGAACAAAAACCAGGGCAGGTGCCGGCGCTTGCCGGCATAGGATGACCAGTCCAGATCAACGGCAATGCTCGGTGCGTGAACCTGGTCTTTGACGGCCCGAACGAAACCGGCCAACTCTTCGGGGGACTCTTCTTTTACCCTCAATAACATGAGAAAAGCGCCGATCTGCAGGTCTTGCGCTTCACCACGCAAAATCATCGAAAAGGCCTCATAGGCCTACTCGTGGGTCAGCGAGCGGCTGCCTTTCTTCGCTTTGCCAAGTATACGCACGTAGGGTGCAAAGGGATGTTCTTCAACGCTGAGTTCGGTGCTGTCGTGGGTCATGTACGGCTCGTTTATGGGTTAAAGGCAGTTGGTAGGCTTGGGCAGACCGGCGATTTTGGCTGCAAGCT
>JBFHRI010000358.1:0-2429 GCA_041591755.1 Oleiphilaceae bacterium | reverse complement strand
GCCCTCATAAGGCTGCTCCTTCAATTTGAGCGATTGCCACACAATCTCGGGCGAGTCGTATTGTGCTAGAACAAAGCCGGGAGGCTGGCCATTGAATGCTTCCTCTCGGCTGCCATCACTGACCCAAACGGGAACCCCCGCAAAATCTTCCAGTGCACTGGCATGGTCCCAGTGCATATGACCCGGAATGAGAGCCTTCAGTTGAGTTGGATCAAAGCCGTGTTGGCGCATCTGTTCGACGGCGGGCGCGTGGTCCTGAATTTTCATCAATTGACGATCCATCCAGCCAAACGCGCGCATCTGTTCGAAAACGTCTGTGCCGAGACCACTGTCATACAAAAAATCGCCGTTTGGATGACGAACGAAGACTGCACAGTGCACTAGTTTTCGTACCTTGAACCAGCTGCCACCGGCAAAAATGGTACCCTCGAGCCCGCCTGCAGATTGACCTGTTTTGATGACGGAAAAGTGCAATTTGGTTACAGCGGGCGGCGTGTCGTTCTCAGCGACGGATGGTGTGCTGTTTAGAATTAGCGTGCCGCTTAGCAGAGTCAGTAAAAACGTGTGGAGATAGTTCGGCATGATTGGGCAGCTCCTGCATAAGTGGAGCGCCCAGTCTACGGGATGTGGCGCAAGATGGAATGCAAAAAATCAGAATAGTGCGTTGCGAAAAGTGGCGTTATATGCCCAGCGAATCCAACAAGTCATCAACCTCACTTTGGCTAGAAGTTCCAATTTCCTGAGTTTGCAGATTGGCGCTTTCATGCGATTTGGAGCTATCAAACAGATCACGCAACGACACCATGGTCAACAACAGCTTTTGGTCAGTAATCTGGTCTTGAGTGTAGAGGTCCATGCTGCGCATCATTTCGGCCTGCAAGACCTGTTTGATTGCGGACTGTTGCGTTTCAGAGAGGTTTGGCACATCGCTGAGCAAGGTTTTTTCGAGCCCTTCAGTGATCTCCATTTGTTGCTCTTTCATGTTTTGATAGGTGGTGTTGACCTTTTCCAGCTCTTTGGCGCAGGATTTAACCACCTTCTTGATCTGGTCGTTGCGCTCCTGCAGCTCGGCGGTACGTTCTTCCACCCGCTGCTCCAGGTTTTCATTGAGCGCCTTGATCTCCAGCTCGGTACGTTTACGCTGGGTAATATCGCTGACCAGAACGGTGAAGACGATCTCATCGTTTTGGATCAGTTTGTAGGTCGCCAGTTTCAACCAGCGTTCGTTCCAGTCGACCAGTGTCGCTAACTCATAGCTGCCTTGATTCAGCTCATGCGCCGCCAGATATTCGAGATAGAGACAGTCTGCCATTTGTACACCGTCATCGCCCATCATCTCGAGGCCACCGCGTGGTTCGATCGGCTCGAATTCCATCTGCTCGAGCATCTCAAGCTCAGAAATCAGCTCGCATAGTTTGAGCCCTTCGACTTCCCCTTCGTTCTTACCAAAAATGGTACGTACACGGGGGGTAGCGGTCTCGATCACGCCCTGGCCATTCAGGCTCAGCATGGCAAAGTCGGCCACAAGTTTCAGAATCTCAAACTGCTCGCTTTGTTTGGTGCTCAAACCGGGATCTCCGTAGGAATGCGACGGGCCAGCGGGGTGTCGGCGCGCCGTTAATTGTACTGGATGGGTCAAGGCTAGGTTGCGTTGAGGCCCTGCAGACTCAGTATAGACAGGTTTTGTCACGCGTCATGGTTTAAGCGCGTATCGCGAGGAGAGAGGGGGAGAAGTTGCGGCGTCATGCAGCGCCGCAGTGCGGTGCGCTCAGGGGCTCTGAGCGCACTGTGGGTCAAGGTCTTAGCCGATGATATCCAGCAGCTCGATATCGAATACGAGCGCTTGATAAGGGCCAATGGCACCACCCGCACCCTGTTCGCCGTAGGCCAGGTGGTAGGGGATGTAGAGTTTCCACTTGGCGCCTACCTTCATTTTTTGTAGGGCTTCGGTCCAACCGGCAATGACGCCACTGACGGGGAACTCGGCCGGTTCACCGCGGTCATATGAACTGTCGAATTGCTGACCATCAATGAGCGTGCCGCGATAATGCGTGCGCACCACATCTTGACGGGTTGGCGTTTCACCCGAACCCTCTTCAATCACCTCGTACTGTAAGCCGGACTCTAGCACTACGACGCCTTCGCGTTTGGCATTCTCTGCCAAAAAGGCTTCGCCTTCACCTGCAAACTGCTTAGCTTGGGCTGCCTGTTCCTCCTGAATGCGACTCTGGATCACTTGAAAGGCGGCGTTGATGTCATTACCGGGTATGCGTGGCGCCTGACGCTTGAAGCCATCTTCGATGCCTAGCAAAGCAGCTTCCAGTGACACGCCATTAAAGACTTGCGCCAATTGCTGACCCATTTGCAGACCCACCCCGTAGGAGGCTTTGGCTTCGTCACTTTGTAATTGAATATCAGACATGAGGGTT
>JBFHRI010000357.1:0-2462 GCA_041591755.1 Oleiphilaceae bacterium | reverse complement strand
TTCGACACGAATACGCTTCAGGCCTCGCAGCGCATCATTCGTGCTGCTGAGGTTGATCTCGCGATACTGAACTTTGTCCACTTCGTTGACCTGCGGAAGCCCTGTCGTGCTATCGGTGCCGCCAGTGCACTGTTCTTTCGCGGGCGGCCGCACACTATAGGGGTCGGGGCTGTCGGCATAGACCACGCTACAGGTCTTGTAATCGCTGGAGTCGAGGATGTTGTCGCCATTCGTATCGCCATCAATTCGGCCATCACGGTCGCGATCCAGGTTAGCGTTGATGCGCGAGGGGTCGCGTACGGCAAAGCTCTTCTCTTCACAATAAGTGTTCAGTGTTTCAATGAAGACTTGGCCAAGATTTCGATCTGAGCCATCGTTCTGCAAGATCGGGCCATCGTCGATTTTTAACGACTCGACACCCTTAAGGTCGTTGATTATGGCCTGACGTATCTTGGGTGGGGTGTAGCCGGCACTCTTAAAGTCGCTGGCATCAGCCTGGAAAAAACCTGTATACGGCGTCAGCAGGCGACGGGTGGGGTCGGCTGCGCTGACATCTTCCTGATTGAAAATAATTGACTGTTGCACGAAATCTCGTCGGAAGGGAGTGTAGGTCAGATTCAAGGTGCCTTTGTAACGTACCGTATCGTCTTTGCCATCATCCGGCGTGGCATCTTCCTTAATAAGCAGAATGTTGCTGTTGTTATAGTTGCATACGCCGTCGTCTTTTTGGATGCCGAAACTGATCTGCTGCAAGGCTTGCTGAAACGCGTCGATGACGAAGTCGGGGTCGGTACTGGCAATCAGCCAGGACACGAAGTCGATGGGGTTTTCAGCCTTAGTGACAGTGCCATCACTCGGGTTAATGGTGTAATGCATGTACTTGTTGATAAAGTTCAGAATGTTGGTGCGGGCTTCCTCTTCCTCGCTGCTCAGGGAGCTTCCTGCCACGGGCGTCAAACCGCGGGCAATATCATTCAAAAAGAACTTGTACTCGCCGATCGGCTTGTCTTCATTGTTGAGTTCGACTTCGAAGTTTGGATAAGTGGCGCGTACGGCGACGTTCTCACCCGCAGAGCAGAGATCGCTGGTGGTTTGATGAGCCGGGTCGCAGGCACTTAGCAAGAACAGGCTGCTAAGTGCGAGGCCGATAGATAAAGACGCTTTCATGAAGTTCCTGATTTTCACTAACGAATAAGGTAGACGGGGGCAGTATTTGACCGTAAATCGCGCTGGAGTTCCGTGACCGCGTTATTAGTGTGAGGTCGGCGGGAGGGGATTTACTCAAGAGGCCCTGTTTGGCGCGCTATCTTAGCATGAAACGAAGTGAAGTCGCGGTGTTTGCTTAAGACTGCGCACTTTCCGTCAAGCGACGCCATGTTTCATATAAAATGATGGCATCATTGGCTGCGCGGTGAACACTCAGGCCCAGTTCGGCAATGACCGTCTCGCGCATCGGTTGCCACAGCTGCATTTGCTCGGTTTTAAGTAAGGCACTAATCGATTCGAGTTGAAAACTGGGCTTCATATGGCAGCTTTTGTAAAGACGATGCAACCAAAAGCTATCGAAGGTCCAGGCGTCGCAATAGACCATGCCACTGAGTTCTTGGTTCAGCGCTGCGCAGACCTCTTCGATCTGACGACCTTCCTTCTCAACCTGCGCGCGCGTGATACCGTGGATGCGCTGGGCTTTGGCCGACCAATCCTTCCACAGCACATGTGGCTTGATCATCCAGCTCTTGACTGTGCCGCCGGGTAAGCAGATACCTACTTCAATGGGATAGCTGGCGACCAGATCAAGACTTGAAGCTTCGAAGTCGATAAAGGCGGGATTGAGTTCATTCATGATGCAACGGCGGCAACGACTCGCGCAAATAAGTGGCAAAAATAAAAGCGGCGATCATAGCTGCCGCACTACGTTTGTGCAAACAGGCAAGCACTTTCCCGCTCGCGGTGTACGGGCTAAATCAGTAAACTGAGCACCCGGTGTTAGTTTTCAGATAATAAACCAAAGTGGGAAGTATGGCTGATTCAGGCGCGTCTGCTAGTCAGACCGAGAAAGTCGTCGTGATTTATTCCGGTGGTATGGACTCGTTCACCTTATTGCACAAAGTTTTGGCGGAAGGTAAGCGGGTGTATGCGCTCTCCTTTAATTATGGCCAGCGTCATGCCAAAGAGCTGCACTATGCGCAAAAGGTGTGTGACGATTTGGGTCTGCCGCACAAGGTGGTGGACATCACGGCGATTCATCAATTGTTGTTGGGCTCTTCATTAACGGATGATATCAAGGTGCCAGAGGGCCACTACGAAGAGGAGAGTATGAAGTCGACGGTGGTGCCAAACCGTAACATGGTGCTGTTGTCGCTGGCGATTGCCTATGCGGTATCTCTCGGAGCTACCAAGGTTTATTACGGGGCGCATGGCGGCGATCATGCGATCTACCCAGACTGTCGCCCGGAGTTTGT
>JBFHRI010000356.1:0-2487 GCA_041591755.1 Oleiphilaceae bacterium | reverse complement strand
CTGACGATGGCAAGTTCTTTCCAGCTCAGTGCGCTCACCTACATGGCAATGCTCTTTGGCGTATTTGCGTTGGGGTGGATGATCGATTGGATGGCGAAAACTTACGGTGGCCACCACGATGAGTACGCTGCGCATGGGATCGCGCTCGCCGCCTATTCCTGCACCCCGCTGTTTATCGCCGGGCTTGCCCTGCTGGTCCCCGACTTGTGGTTCAACGCCTTGGTGTTTCTGGCCGCAGCTAGTTATTCCGGATATTTGATCTACGACGGTCTGCCTATCGTCATGAAAATTAGTAAGGAGCGCGCGCTGATGTTCAGCGGCGCCATTCTGACCGTGGCGCTGGTTTATCTGGTCGCAACGCGAGCCGGCACCGTCATACTATGGAATTTGGGTTTTAACCCTGAATTCGTCATTGAGTAGCGAAAGGTCGATTTTATGGAAAAGCATATCGAGGCGAGAGTGGTACTGTTGGCAGCGGAAGTGATTCGCAGCCAGGGCCAGCGTACCGACGAGGGCTACGTTTACCAGCAGATTCACCTCAATATCGGCCATGACGGGTACTCGCTTACCCTGCGGGACTCAGCAGTAACGATGACTTTACTCTTCCACAACAAGGTCCACGTCGATTACCGCAGGATGACCGAGTTGGAGTCGTTTTATGAAAAGCTGACTGCACTCAGCCAGCTGCCAAGTCACGAAACACACTAATCCAGGAGCGAAGCTTGGACTCCCATCGGGTCCGTCTGCGCTCAGGAGGGTCGCATTATGGAACCTAACGAACTGCTGGTGGTTGTCTTACTCATCGTTGGCATTGGTCTCGTCCTACAATCGTTGATTAAACGCCACTGAAGGGCCGACCATTGAGAAGAATGCCGCCGGCCAAAGATGGCAGGCCTGTCCCAGCGCCGTTCGCTGTATTGGGGAGGGTTAGGGCGCGTCTATCGGACGGCTGCTTGAAACAGTTGAGCAGTCAGATTCGGCAGGATCAGTAATTTCACTTCTCACCTCATACTGGACGGACTAAACTCTGCCCAGTTTTGGCTGTTAAGACACATTATGAGAGCGATACCGAGCCTCCTGCCCCCACTTATTTTCATCCTGGCGCTTTGCAGGACAGCTTTCGCTGAGCAGTTGACCGTGGTTTACGGCGCCGACTATAAGCCCTTTGCCTGGGGCGATGCGCAACAGGTTCAAGGCATCCAAAAAGATATGGTGGAAGCCGTACTCAGCAAAAAACTGGGGCTGACCGTCGTCCACGAAGCCTGTCCCTGGGCCCGCTGCCAGCTACTGGTCAAGCAGGGTTTGAAAGATGCCTTTTTTACGGTGCCCACCCCAGAGCGAGCGACCTATACCCGCGCCAGTGCACGGCCTTTTTATCAAACTCAATTTCTGATGCACACGCGCCGAGATAACCCAAACATCCCGCTGTTGAAAAACGTGACGGATCTGCAGTCGCTGGCCGCGTATCCGTCAATCCGGCATGTTTTTATGCTTGGGTCAGGATGGCATGAAAGCAATTTGAGCCACATGATACGGATTGAGCGCATAAAAGACTCAAGCAAAATTCCGTTAATGCTCGACCTCGGTCGCGCCGACCTGTACATCGAACAAGAAGAGTTGTTCCGTTATCAGGCGCAGGAACTGGGCCTCGATGCCAACATGCTGACCTTAAAGTCGCCGGTCATGCAAGAGGTGGGCTGGCATTTGTTCATTAGTAACCAATCCAGCAAGCAGCACTTACTTGCGCAAATCAATACCTTACTCGACGCGCTACACCACTCCGGTGAACTGAAGCAGATCAGAAACCAGGTCTTCAAAAAATACGGGATTGACTGATTGGATGGGGCTCTCGTCTCTCTAGCCCATTTGGAGACCGCCGTGTTCAAATGATAAATGGGAATTTCGGGGACCGTTAACTTAATTGCCCCGTTTTTGATACGCGCTTTCGATGTGAGGCCCATCGACGATGGACAACAACACGGTAGATCAGAGCCAGCAAGCACAACAGCGCAGGGTACTTGAACGTCTAGAAAAGTTCAGTCGGTTTACCGACAGCAGCATTGGCATCCCCTTGACCAAATTCCGGCTGGGCGCAGACTCCCTGATCGGCATGCTACCGGTGGTCGGCGACGTCGCCGGCTTGGTACTGGCTGTGTACGTGTTAATTGAGGCGCATCGCGTCGGCGCACCGAAAGCGCTAAAACTGCGCATGCTGCGCAACATCGGTATCGACTTTGTGGGCGGTCTGGTGCCCGTCGTCGGCGATGCCTTCGACGCCATCTTCAAGGCCAATACCCAAAATACGCGCTTGCTGAAAAACTATCTGGAGGCGCAACTGGCCACAGAGCCGCCCGCCCCACCCTTTCCCTGGCGGACTCTTATTGGGCTGTCGGTTTTGTTTGCGCTTTTGACGGGCGGGTTGGTGTTGGTTTTCTAAGATGCATCGCCCAGCAAACCTTGCCATGGGTCATCGGACAGGCTTTTCCT
>JBFHRI010000355.1:0-2490 GCA_041591755.1 Oleiphilaceae bacterium | reverse complement strand
GCTGGCTGACAATGCCCCCGACATGCAATCAGCCTGGCAAGACTTTGCCACTAAGTCGGGCATCTCTCTTCGCGACGAAAACGCCAAACTGCATGTGAGTGACTCTAACATGCTGGTTGAAGCCGTCCTGGCCGGGCAAGGCTTGAGTCTTTTACGCTTCAGCCTTACCCACGAATTGCTGGCCCGAGGACAGCTGACCTGTCCACTACCGGTCTGGCTCAAATCACGCTATGACCTTTATCTGGTAGCGCCGCCCGCGCACTTTAAACGGTCCAAAATCAGGCAGTTCGAACAGTGGCTGCGCGCCGAGTTTGCGATCACCCAGACCGAGTGGCAGCGGTTTCAGCGCGCGCTTAACTAGCCACAGTTTTAATGCAGGCGCCGCCTGGGCCCAATTGGCACTGCAAGCAGCGGCTTGGAGTTATCAAGCCCATGCCACGAGAGGGATTCGTCACGATGAGATCAAGGAAGCACTCTGTGCCCGAGCGGTTGAGGTTGAAAATGGGGGCTGTTGGCACTCAGGCAAGTTCCAATCAGCTTTCTGAGGAGCTACAGCAGCGAGAAGTGCCGAGTCAACGCAAGCCATTATTAGAGATCATCTGCACGGGTCGCATGATGCTGTAAGAACACTGCGCCCGGATACCCGCCGCTCTAAAAGGAGAGTGCGATATTGACCCTATCGACCCCGAATCCGAACCGACCGACCAATGCCTGCGAGTTATACTCGGGTATCCTGCTTCTCATTGCCGGCACCCTGATCGGACTGAATTTCTCCTTGGCAAAACTGGCCGGTCAGGCCGGAATTTGACCGATTGTCTGGGTCGGTTTGATCTCGTTTAACTGGGCATTGGCTTGACGTTCATTTCATCGAGCGTTGCCAATAAGTAATCGGAGCCGGGCCAACGGCTGCTGAGCCTGGGCTTGCGTAGCGCTGGCGATAATAACCCGCCGGGTTAACTCAGAGCTTTTTCACCGCGAAGACGAATTGCGAGTAGGTCGATAAAAGTGCGTACTTTGGCAGGCGCCGCGCGCTCTTCCCGGTGCACGATGTGAACCGGCATAGGAGGGGGCTCGTACTCGACCAGTATGGTTTTTAACTGGCCGGATTCCAGCTCAGTCGAGACCTGGTAGGAAAGCACCCGGGCGATGCCGATGCCTTGGGTAGCGGCCGCAATAGCGGCGTCGTTGGTGGTCACCGATAGTTTGGCATCCACCTTCAGGTCATAGTCGCCAACGGTCGCGCTGAAACGCCAGTTCTTGGTGAAGCTGATCGCCTTGGAGACGATCAGCGCATGCTGGGACAACGCGGCCGGAGAGTCCGGCAACCCGGCTTGCCTCAGATAGTCAGGCGAGGCAACGAGAACGATTCGGACCGATCCCACCCGTAATGCCAGCATACCTGAATCCGGCAGCTCCCCGATCCGAACTCCAACATCGAGCCCCTCGTCGAGAAGATTAACGACCCGATCAAGAAACACTGTATCAACACTGACATCAGGATATCGCTGCAGGTACTCGGCAATGGCGGGCATCACAAACATACGGCCGAACAGCATGGGAGCGGTAACGGCCAAGCGACCTTGAGGCGTCGCATGAATCCCTGAAGCGGCCTCTTCTGCCGCGGTCACCTCGGCCAAAATTCGTTTGGCATCCTGCAGATATCTAAACCCCGCTTCGGTAACTTTGACCTGCCGCGTGGTGCGTTTCAGCAGTTTGACGCCGATTGTGTCTTCAAGGGCAGCCACCGCGCGGGTAACGGCGGGCGGAGACATATCCAGACGCCGGGCTGCTGCAGCAAAACCGGCTTCGTCAGCAACGCAAACAAAGACCTGCATCTGGTGAAATCGATCCATAAAACTATTCCATCCTACGGAATTATTACTTGCAAATATTGGCTTTTCTAATTTATTAACGCAACAGCCAAAGTGGGAAAAACTATCGTCATTCCGACAGTCCCTTATCGCGAAGCGCGGGATGGAAACACCCTTTCCCCTACACCTCGTTCCAATCACGAGCCGCATGAGTCAGGAGATGTATACAGTGATTAAATTCTGAACCTATCAGCCCCCTGGCGTCTGGGAAAAAGAAATTGGCGGCAACTGGACCTCAACCATTCACCCGAGAACGGGTGTTTATCGCCATAATCGTGAACGCATTGCAGAGCTTCACAGAATCGAATACCGAAGCCAACTTCAGCGCTGTAGACCAGGCACGCGATCACGTTGAGACCGATATGCACGCCGAAATCAAGGCGCTGCGGACGGAGATCGGCGAACTGAAGCCACTGCTCCGAGACCAATAGCATCGCTAGCGGCTGTCCCGCGGTAATCCCCCAAAGCAGCGCATCTGGCCGTAGCAGCCTGTCGGGCTTGGCCGATCGTCGCGAGGGAAGTACTATTTGAGACAGATTTTTCGATCTTTCGAGGCGAATAGCGAGCTATTTAACGAGAAAGATCGTGAAAACATGGCCGCTCTTGATCTTATAGAAAG
>JBFHRI010000354.1:0-2497 GCA_041591755.1 Oleiphilaceae bacterium | reverse complement strand
CGCTATCTCTTTCTTCGCTTTGGCTTTGATTTCCTTCAGCTCATGCTGCCACGCGTTGATCTGTGACTCGATGCTTTTCACGATGCTGTCTTGAAGCTGCATGATTTCCTCCTGCATACATGTGTGGATGAATGATAGAGAGAAAACAAACAGAAACCATGCCACTTACCCGAAAGCACCGAATTGGCGGGCATGCAGCCTGCTCTCATCCGCATACCCCTAGGATTTTTACAGCAAAATTTTCAATACCTTGTAATTTTTACACTGTGCATTGCGCACGTGCGGCGTCCAAACGACCAGCACGCGTCAAGCGTGCACCTTCGCCCCTCTGCGCCGTCCACTCGTCATAGCCCCGACCAATCAAACTCCATTTGCCGGGCGGTGCGTTCGGCCAAGTCCAAGCTGTGCAGCTTTTTCACCAGGTACAAACTCATATCAATACCGGCCGAAATGCCGCCAGAGCTCAGCAAGGCTTCATCGTCGACCCAACGCACGCCCTCTATCACTTCAAGTCGACTGAAACGTTGTTTGAGATCAGGAATATCTTCCCAATGTGTGGTCACTCTGCAAGCCGGCGCATCCAGCGCTTGAGCCCAAATAAAGACTCCGGTACAAACCGTCGCCAACTGTTTGACCGCTTGCGATTGCAGCCTGATCCAGCGTTGCACGGCGGGCTTGTCCATTTCTTGCGTATGCACGCCCCCAGCAATGATCAGTACATCCAATGGAGGGTGTTGGGTAATCCCATAATCGGGCAGCACCCTGAAACCTCCGCGCGCGACAACGACATCTGTGTGTTCGCTAATCAGTGACACCGAGAAGGGCAGAGATTCTCCACAAAGCCGCGTAGCTGTGGAAAAGACCTCGAACGGGCCCGCGAAATCGAGTACTTCAACGTCGGGGTAAATATAGATGCCAATGTTCATTTTTTTGCTCCTGCATGAACTTGATATTATTCGGACTTCACCCTAGGGCAACATCAAACGCACGGTTTTTGTCGCCAGATGCACCTCTCGCAGAAAGTACCCTAATCCGACAACTAAACTCAGAGTTGAAGCGGTAAACAAAAAGCCGACGATCCAGGTAATTTCCAAGCCCAGCATGACCTTCGCAAATAACACTGCAACCACCAGGCACACCAGCAACGCCGATAAAGTGGTCGCGGTAATCGCCGCGCTCGCCAGGTACCGTCTCCGCTCCAAATGGTCGCGTTCAATGCTCAATGAAGCGGAAGTGCTGGTGTTGGATGACATATCCATATCGGCCAGCAAACGGCCACGATCAATGATCCTTGCCAAACGCCCAGTCATGACATTCAAGATGCCCCCAATACCGGTCAGCAAAAAGGCTGGCGCCAAGACGAGTTGGATAACGTGACTAATATCGTTAAAACATGCAGCAGCTTCGATCATAGAAGTACAGATCTTCAGTTAAATGACGAGCGCTAACGATAGCATGGCCTTGCCATTCTGTGGGATTAATAAACCCAGATCACAGTTTGCAAAACTTTAGTCGCCAGAAATAAACACCTGACTTACTCTTTTGGTCTTTTGCGTTGGACGGATAAAGCTCGGGCTACTTGTATGCAGAACAACCAGGACAGTTTCTTCCGCTTAATGACATTGGTGAGACAAATCGAACCTGAGCTCGCCTTTACGATGCTGGAGATCGGCGCCTTGCCGCTCAAAAATAACGCAGAGCCGTTCTATCATCTGTGCGAGTTTTTTCCGCAATCACGAATCATCGGCTTTGAGGTCGACGCACCACTCTGCGCGCAAATGAATCAGGAAACGCCGCCGCAGTTCGAATACTACGCCACGGCTCTGGGCAAAACCGACGGCGAAGCGCCCTTTTATGTCACTGAGAAGCCGATGTGCTGCTCGCTCTACCGTCCCAACGAGGCACTACTTAGCAAGTACAATGCGTTAGAAGCCTGCGCCCTCAAACAAGAAATTCGTGTGCAAACGGCTAGTTTGGATCGCTTTGTCGCTGAACACCAAATCAACGACATCGACTTCATCAAAATAGATATACAAGGCGCCGAGCTCGATGTGTTTGAGGGCGGTAGCGGAGCCTTGAAGAACGTGGTCTGCATCGTCAGCGAAGTCGAGTTCATTCCGGTCTACCAGAATCAGCCGCTGTTTGGCGATGTCTGTGCCTATCTGGACAAGCAAGACCTGATGTTTCACAAGTTTCTCGGCGTTTCCGGCCGCGCACTTAAACCCATGGTGATTCAAAACAACCCCAACATCGCCACGCAGCATATGTGGGCCGACGCCGTGTTCATTCGCCACATCGCCAAACTCGACCAGCTCGAGCCCCGCAAACTGCTGAAACTTGCGGTCTATGGCTACATGTACAACAGCCCCGACCTGAGCTTTCACTGCTTCGAGCAGTATGATCGACGCCTGGGAACGAATACGGCCGAGTTGTTTGTTCGCGCGATGCAGGGTGGCTCATAGATTAGGAATTTGTGCAGCCCCCGAAGATTCAATGG
>JBFHRI010000353.1:0-2544 GCA_041591755.1 Oleiphilaceae bacterium | reverse complement strand
TCGATGGCCTCGCGCGTCGGCCCCGCCGTAATCACAACCCTCATCCCCTGCATTTGCAAAGCAGATCCTAAAACAGGAGACCGATACTCGTTTGGTACTCCAGGCTCACCCTGAGCGAAAAATGCTGCACATTGCGCCAACAATTCGGCCGGCTCCAACATGCGTCCCGGCCCTACATCACCACAAGCTTGCTCACCCTCTGCCGGCCCCCAAATGTGCACTTTGCACAGCGCACGCAGATCTTGCACATTACGCTGTGTCGCCGGGTGGCGCCACATGGCCTGATTCATCGCAGGCGCCAGCGCCACCGGAGCCTCCGTTGCCAAAAGCAAGGTGGTCAATAAATCATCTGCCAAGCCCTGTTGGTAGCGCGCAATCAGGTGCGCTGTTGCGGGTGCCACAAGAATGAGGTCAGGCCATTTCGCCAACTCGATATGCCCCATTCCAGCCTCTGCAGCCGAGTCCAGCAATTCGGTATGGACTGGACGCCCGGAGAGCGCCTGCAAAGTTAATGGCGTGATAAACGCCTGCGCTCCCGCACTCATCACCACACGTACCTCTGCGCCAGACTTTTTCAATTGGCGGCACAGATCCGCCGCTTTGTAGCAAGCGATGCCACCCGTTAGCGCTAGTAGAATTTTTTTCTGTGACAGAGCTAAGTGCACCAAAAGGGACTCCAGCGTGCATGAGCAAAGAATCGCGAACAATAGCATTACTCAACAACGATTTCACCCGCCGCACGAGCTGCTGTAACGCTTAGCGAGAAGCTTTGCTAGAATGCGCAGCACTCTATTAATAGCTCAAGCAAGTCAGGCAAGCTGCAAGCAAGAAGTGCGTCGATGAATAAGACCAAACGGCAACAGATCTTTGAACGATTGCGAGAGGCAAACCCTCACCCCACCACCGAACTTGAGTATAGTACTGCGTTTGAATTACTGATTGCTGTCATGCTTTCTGCTCAAGCGACAGACGTTGGCGTCAATAAAGCCACGCGCAAATTGTTCCCGGTCGCCAACACCCCGCAAACTCTCTTTGAGCTCGGCGTGGAAGGGCTTAAACCCTACATCCAGACCATTGGCCTCTTCAACACCAAAGCCAAAAACATCATCGCCACCTGCAAGCGCCTGATCGAACAACACAATTCGCGCGTCCCCGCCGAGCGCGACGCTTTGGAGGCCTTACCCGGCGTCGGCAGAAAAACCGCGAACGTTGTTCTCAACACTGCTTTTGGACAGCCCACCATGGCGGTCGATACGCATATCTTTCGAGTTGCCAATCGCACAGGAATCGCGCCAGGCAAGAATGTCAGCAAAGTCGAAGAAAAGCTTTTAAAGGTCGTACCCAAAGCTTTTTTGCACGACGCGCATCACTGGCTAATTCTGCATGGCCGTTACATTTGCGTGGCCCGCAAACCTAAATGCGAGGCGTGTCTAATCGCCGACCTCTGTGAATATAAAGAGAAAACACTGAGCTGAGCTTGAGCAAAGCACTGACAACCGACAGAAAAAAAGCCCTAGCGGACGCACCGCTAGGGCTTTTACAAAAGAATGTCAGGGATTTTTGATTATTTGAAGAGCGTTTCGCCGCTCAGCCCCTGCTTTTCGAGAATGTCGCGCAGCCGCTTCAAGGCTTCGACCTGAATCTGGCGAACGCGCTCACGCGTCAAACCAATTTCCTTACCCACTTCCTCGAGCGTGCTCATTTTGTAGCCACGCAGACCGAAGCGGCGAGACAGCACTTCTTGTTGCTTATTGGACAGTTGATCCAGCCAACCGTCGATACTACCGCGCAGATCGCTATCCTGCAGCAACTCAGCTGGATCGGATGCCGCTTCATCGGCGACAGTGTCCAGCAAGGACTTGTCACCGTTTAAGCCAATCGGGGAATCCACAGACGTGATGCGCTCGTTGAGGCCCAGCATACGTTTCACGTCGGCAACGGGTTTATCAAGCAACTCGGCAATTTCTTCAGGTGACGGCTCATGATCGAGCTTTTGCGTCAACTCCCGCGCAGCACGCAGGTAAAGGTTCAACTCTTTAACCACATGAATGGGCAAACGAATGGTACGCGTTTGATTCATGATTGCGCGTTCGATGGTTTGACGAATCCACCACGTTGCGTAGGTCGAAAAACGGAAGCCGCGCTCTGGGTCGAACTTCTCCACCGCACGAATCAGACCCAAGTTACCTTCTTCAATCAAATCCAGCAGGCTCAGCCCGCGATTGACATAACGCCGCGCGATCTTGACCACCAGCCGCAGGTTACTCTCGATCATACGCTTGCGACCGGCTTCATCGCCTTTCTGCGCCAAGCGTGCAAAATGTACTTCTTCTTCCGGGCTCAAGTGCGGCGAAAAACCAATCTCGTTGAGATAAATTTGCGTGGCATCGAGCTGGCGATAGGCACCGTTATTATCCAGCCCCAACGCGCCGCGACGCGCGTCCAGGGACACCACCGCCGAACTCAGATCATCGCTTTCTTCTTCGCAGTCGATATCATCGAAGTTGTCATCTTCAACTTCATAAAGCATTTCTTCGAAAAATT
>JBFHRI010000352.1:0-2566 GCA_041591755.1 Oleiphilaceae bacterium | reverse complement strand
TACCCGCTCCGATTTGCTGATTATCAACAAGATTGATCTGGCACCCATGGTCGGCGCCTCGCTCGAAGTCATGGACCGCGATGCCAAAAAAATGCGTGGCGAGCGCCCCTTTGTGTTCTCCAATTTGAAAAACGGCACCGGCGTCAACGACATTATCCAGTTCATCATTAAACAAGGCATGCTGCGCGAAACTGCGCTGTCCGGAACCCAAGGAGCTATCGCATGAAAGCCAAACTCTTCCTCGTCGCCCTCGGCCTGCTAAACAGCCCTTTCAGCCTCGCTCACCCAGAGCATTCCGCACACGGCTTACTCAACAACCTTGGCCATTTGTTGAGCGAGCCAGACCACTTGCTGGCCTTGGTGTTGGCGAGTGTGTTCGTGGCGGGCTTGGCGATTCGCAAACGCTTAAGTCGTAAGCTTTCCCAGAAAACACGAACAAACTAATGCGTCAGGGAAGGCAACCACTCCCCGCTGAGCCGATTAGACACCTGAATCGGCTCATTCGGTGAGCCGATTCGTTCATCGGCCATAGCGATCTTGTTGGCCAGCCCCTATAATGCCGGCCCATGCTGCCTCTCTACGTCATCAATCTTGCTACTTCTACTGCGCGCCGCGATCGCATTTGTGCTCGCTTGCAAGCGCTTGGACTTGATTTTGAGCTATTTCAGGCCGTTGATGGCAGGCAATCACCTCACCCCTTGTTTGCACGTTATAACGACGCTAAGCGGCAACGTTACCGCCGCAAGCGACTCTCGGGTGGCGAGCTGGGCTGCTTTGCCTCGCACTTTTTGCTTTGGCAAAAATGCGTAGACTTACAGCAGCCCATCATCGTGATGGAGGACGATGTCGAAGTGAGCGACCGGATGGCAGAGGCCATAACCGAAGCAGAACGTCAAATTGAAGAACTTCGCTACCTTCGTTTGGCCGGCACGAGCTTGCATCGCCGTCCCTACAAAGTCATCGGCAAAGCCGGTAAGTTTGATCTGGTCGATCATATCCGCGGACCGTCTGGCACGCTGTGCTACGTGATCTCGCCCGCTGCCGCGCAAGCACTGCTTGCACATGCCAGTGAATGGTTTGTCGCCGTAGATGACTTTATGGATCGCTATTGGATGCATGGCGTAGATTGCTACAGTCTGATGCCCTTTGTTGTCACCGTGGCCGATGGCAGCAGCGATATCGTACGCGCCAAGAAAGAAAAAACGCCCCTGCGTATCAAACTCATGCAGGAGATCTTCGGTCGTATCGAGCGCCTGAGACGTCTGATTTATCGTTTAAACAAACCTAAAACGTCAACTTACATTTCATGAAAATACTCATTACCGGCGGTGCCGGATTTATCGGTTCAGCCGTGGTGAGGCACCTGATTAATGACACGCCTCACCAAGTTATTAATGTCGACAAACTGACCTACGCCGGCAACCTGCAGTCCTTGGTCAGTATTTCTGACTCCGACCGCTACCGTTTCGAGCGGGTCGACATTTGTCATCGTCAAGCGCTACAAGACGTTTTTCAAAAGCATCAACCGGATGCCGTGATGCACCTCGCTGCTGAAAGCCATGTCGATCGCTCGATCGATTCGGCGGGCGAATTCATTCAGACGAATATTGTCGGTACCTTCGAGCTATTGGAAGTCAGTCGCGCTTACTGGTCACAATTACCCGTTGAGCGCAAAGCGCAGTTTCGGTTTCATCATATTTCGACCGACGAAGTGTTCGGCGATCTGCATGGCGGCGACGACCTATTCACCGAGTCAACGCCCTATGCGCCGAGCAGCCCCTATGCCGCATCCAAAGCCTCTAGCGACCATCTGGTACGCGCCTGGCATCGCACCTACGGTTTGCCCATCCTAATCACCAACTGCAGCAACAATTACGGCCCCTATCATTTCCCGGAAAAACTGATCCCGCTGATGATTCTCAATGCCTTGGAAGGCAAACCGCTTCCCGTCTATGGTGACGGCCAGCAGATTCGCGACTGGCTGTACGTTGAAGATCATGCACGAGCTTTGTTAACGGTGCTGACGCGAGGCAAGATCGGCGAGACCTACAATATCGGTGGTCATAATGAGAAGAAAAACATTGAAGTGGTCAGCTTGATTTGTGATCTATTGGAAACGCTGCAACCAGAGAAACCGAACGGGGTCGTGCACTACCGCGACCTGATCACCTTTGTCTCAGACCGCCCCGGCCACGACTTACGTTATGCCATTGATGCCGGCAAGATTCAGCGCGAATTGGGTTGGGCGCCGCAAGAGACATTTGAGACTGGGCTAAGAAAGACTGTGCAGTGGTTTTTGGATAATCCCAGATGGTGGCAGAGTGTGTTGGATGGCACGTATAATCGTAATCGTTTGGGGGGCTCTACTCTCTCTAACCTCTGATCACCTTGCACCGCACAAACGGATTGGTAGTAATCCAGCCGGCCACTACAGCCGAAAATCCAGATTTAAGAGACCGACTATGGAAATTTGCCCGATTGCCTGCACGCCTATGCAACCCGTGTTCAGCCAAAAAATCCTAGGCAAATACGATGTGAGTTATTGGTATTCGGACGACTCTGGCCT
>JBFHRI010000351.1:0-2597 GCA_041591755.1 Oleiphilaceae bacterium | reverse complement strand
GCTTTCGATCACCTGATGGTTCAGTCGCTGTAGCTCTTCAAGGTCTTTTTCCCGTGCTTCCGCGATGAGCTCTGACTGCAGAATGCGGCTGGATAGGTTTTGCAGGATGAACGCGCTGGCGAAGTAGATCGCTCCTTGCAGGCCTGCGGATGGCAGGTCGGAGGACGCCGCAAGATCGGCGAAGGTGCGATCCAGTACGACAACCAGTGTTGCAATCGAGGCAACGGCGGCAAACGACAGCCCGATAAGCCCACTGATCACGATGTTGCCTGCAGCCACTGAAATGATCACGAGATTGTCCAGGCCCGTTCCGCTGAGTCCAGGTCCGCAATAGAGCAAGGCATGTAGAAACAGGATGTCGACCACAAACCAGGCGAATATTTGCTTGGGTCGGACTTTGAGATAGAACTGGAAGGCCAGCAAACTAAAGATGCACAGTGCTAAATAGCCAAAAGCCAAACTCTGAAAGAGTTCTGCATCACGAAAGCGAGACAAATAGTCCTTCTGCGTGAAAGTCATGCCGACTAAGAGCAGACTGACGATGCAGCGATAATAATTGAAATAGTTGAATAGCTTGGGGGCGTTGGGTGAAATGATCACGGCAGAAATCGCTTTGCGGGAGGTGGGCAACCCGGAATAGAAAGATGGATCTTCTAACCATAGATGCCCGAGGGGGGGCTTGCCAGTCTGTTAACGCCTATTAGAGCGATTGTTCTTTGACCTTGTGCCACAAAGTCACGCGGTCCCGCCCGGTATTTTTCGATTGATACATCGCCATATCTGCGCGGTGAATCAGATCTTCAGCGGAGCCTGCCAGTGATTGCTTGAGGCTGGCGACACCAAAGCTTGCGGTAATCTGCAGCGGTTTTCCCTTGGCCTCGAGAGACATGTTGCGCACTTCTTCGCAAAGCGCACTGGCGATATATTCCGCATCTTGTAAGGGTGTGTCGACCAACATAATGATAAATTCTTCTCCGCCATAACGGGCAATCAAGTCGCCAGAACGAATGACTTTATTCTTTAGTGCAATGGCGAAATTACGCAGACAGGCATCGCCAATCTTGTGGCCGTACATATCGTTGATTTGTTTAAAGAAGTCGACATCGCATAGGATGATGGAAAGGTCGCGATGGTGGCGTTGGGCGCGTCGAAACTCAATTTCAACGCGGGATTCGAAGTATGCGCGATTGAAGAGCGTAGTCAGCGCATCGGTGGTCGACAAGAGCTCGAGCCGCTGGTTGGCCTGCTCCAAATCTAGCAGTGCTTTTTGCAGGGTTTGCGTGCGCTCGCGTACCTTCAGTTCCAGTTGCTGGTTGGCCTCTTCCTTTGTTGCCAGCACCTCTTCCTGTGATAGACGCAATTGTTTTTCACTCTCCAGCGCCGCCATTTGCGCGTTCAGGCGCATCTCACGCTCGCGATTGAATCGGTCAGCCAAGGCAAGTGAGAGGAGAGCCATCATGAAAACGATGCCGATGTTGCCCGCATTGTTGGTTAAAAAATTTACCGGAATCAGGCCAAACTTATTGAGTCCAAGCAAGCAGATGCCCAGCAAGGTGACCGACCATCCGATACCGAAATACCGAGCGTGGTGGTCACCGCGATACCATGCCGAAAAACTCATCGCGGGAATGATTAGACTCATTAGCACTGTCATCAGGGCGCCTGCTCGAATGGTCAGGCTATAAGGGGCGAAAAACGAAATGGCCATCAGGAAACCGCCAAGGACCGCCATTGCCGTCATCAGTTTATGTCCGGTGGGGCTGGTTTGCTTGAGGTTCAGGAAAGAGAGCGTGAGCAGCGCCGCCATCATGTTCGCCATCGCAATCATCGTCGGAATGGCGTGACTATTCCAGCGCAGGCTCTCGGGCCATAGATAGGCAAATCCGTAGCCGGACAGGCTTAGTTGAAACAACAAGAAGCTGAACGCGAAAGCGGCGTAGTAAAGGTATCCCTGGTCCCGAATAGAAAAGAACAGCATCAAGTTATAGATGGCCATGATCAGGACCATGCCGCCCCATAAGCCTTCTACCAGATGAACATTGGAGGCATTCTGCAAGAACTCAAGGGAGCTCCAAACGGTCAGCGGTGCCTCGACCGTGCCGGAAGAGGCAATGCGCAAGTATAACTCGTTGTCACCAGCTTCAAGTCTGAGCGGCATGACGAAATTCGGATGCTCGATTGGCCGCTGTGTATACGGCAGCGTATCCCCCAGGGTATAAGTTTGCAGGATTTCTCCTTGCCTTACTCGGTAAAGATCCACTTGATCAAGGAAAGGAATCGGGAGTTCGAGCAGGACTTCCTGCGCTAAATCGGCTTCGTTATGCAGTACAACTTGAAACCAGTAGGCCGCCTGAGTGAAACCAAAGTTGGGTGAACTGCGGGTCACCAGTGACCAATTCAGCGGATGATTGAGAATGGAGTGGATCGTCAGTTGGTGATCAGAATCCTTGAGATAGCGCATATTTGCGCCGATCTCCAATGCTCCGTGGAAGTTTTCAGGTATGTGTGTACCGACGATCGGAGAGGCGGCACGGTTGTCCGTGCTCCAGGCCAGCAGCACCAGGCAAAGCGCCAGCAGGGTGCCGACTAATGCCAGG
>JBFHRI010000350.1:0-2598 GCA_041591755.1 Oleiphilaceae bacterium | reverse complement strand
GCCAGCTCATACAGGTCCAGGGTGTTCTGCTTGAGGGTTTGCCAGTTATCTGCCGGATGTATGTTGACCTCGATAACACCAGGGTCGGGCGTCACCATGAACTGCGCAATGCGATTATCGCGTGGCGGTGCATAGCCTTCCAGCACGATGGGGATGCCACAGGCGCTGGCGGCCCGCTCAATGCGATTGACCAGGTTCAAAAACTGCTCAGCATTACTCAGTGGCGGCAAGAAAACAAAGAGTGTGCCGTGTCGCAGTTCCATACATAGGGCGGTCTGCACAAATTGTTCATAGGTATTAATAGGCGGTTCCGCGCCATCGAGTGGCGCAGAGGGTAAGGGCGGGACCTCTTCAAACAGACTCAGTGGCTGATCCTGTTCCCGTTTATCCATTGGCAGCCAGTGCAGGGTGTCGAGTGGCAAGCGCAAGCCAAGCGGCGAATCTCCGGGCGTCAGATACAAATGTTGACGCCGAAAGCCCCAACGACAACTATGCCAACGTTGCTGATTCCAGTCCCAACCCAGTGGCAGTACAAACCCGCGCGGTTCATCTAGACCCCGCTCCAGGTTGGCCAACAAGGCTTTGCGCTGTGCGCCGCTCTTGAGGCCATGTTTAAGCGGGTCGAAATCTTGTGGCAGATTACCCTCGAGCCAGAGGTAGTACAAAGCATCTTCATAGGCTGGATGCAGCGAGGCCTCGGGTAGCCCCAGTAGTCGGCACAAGTGTAAACTAAACTGTTTAAGTTGAGTCAGCTCGGTCTTCTGACTCATATTGGGATTGGCGAGTAGGGCAGAGTCATGCCAGATGGGCTGACCATCCTTACGCCAATAACAGGCATACTGCCAACGCGGTAAAGGCTCGCCGGGATACCATTTCCCCTGACTGTACTGGCGCACACCACCCGGTGCAAAGTGGGCCTGCATGTCGGCAAATAGTTTTTGCGCCAGGGCCCGTTTTTGCGGGCCATCAGCGTGTGTATTCCACTCCGGCGCTTCCATATTGTCGGCGGAGATAAAAGTGGGCTCGCCGCCCATGGTCAGTCGCACATCGCGCGCCAGCAGTATCTCATCAACCTGATTGCCGAGCGCCTGAATGTCCTGCCATACGGCATCGGGGTAGGGCTTGGTGACTCGGGGATCTTCGTGTATCCGCTCTACGACATTCTCGAACTCAAACTTGACCTCACACTTGCCCGTCGCACCGGTCACTGGCGCAGCACTTACGGGGTCGGGGGTACAGGCCAACGGAATGTGACCTTCGCCTGCAAACAAGCCACTGGTCGGGTCGAGCCCGATCCAGCCCGCACCCGGCACATAAACTTCAGCCCAGGCGTGCAGATCAGTAAAGTCGGCTTCGGGGCCGGAGGGCCCATCAAGGGATTTCACATCGGCCTTCAATTGAATCAGATAACCTGAAACAAAGCGTGCCGCCAGACCGAGGTGTCGCAATATCTGCACCAGCAGCCAGGCCGAGTCACGACAAGAGCCCACCTGACGCTGCAGGGTCTCTTCACAGGTTTGTACCCCTGGCTCCATGCGAATCGCATATTGAATATGTTGCTGCAGCTGTTGGTTAAGCGCGACCAGGAAATTGACCGTATTTTGGGGTTCACGCGTAATGCCCTTCAGCCACTCCAGCAACAGTGGGCCTTGCTCAACGATTTCCAAGTAGGGCAGCAATTCTTTGCCGAGCTGTTTCTCGTATTTAAACGGAAATTCTTCGGCATATTCATCTACAAAGAAGTCAAATGGATTGATGACCTTGAGATTGGCGATCACTTCAACGTCAATTTCCAGGTACTCAGAAGGCTCCGGAAAAACGACGCGGGCCAAAAAGTTGCCAAATGGATCCTGCTGCCAATTAATGAAGTGATTATCCGGCGCGATTTTTAACGAGTAGCCTTCGATTGGCGTACGACTATGGACTGCGGGCCGTAATCGAAACGTATGCGGAAACAATTTCACAGCGCGGTCATAGTGGTAACGGGTGTGGTGGCGAATGGCGACACGAATCGACATGAGAGGCATCCTGATAGGAAACGGGTAAGTGCACGACGACACAATAACGGTGCTCACCGAGCGCCGCAATTGATGCAAGGCATGGGCCACAACGTCTTCGAGTGTGAGAGTTGATGAGCGGCCTGATGAGCCGTCGCGCGAAGTCAAAAGCCATTGCTGGCCTCTAATCGGCAAAACCGATCGCTCCAACTTGGTGCGCAGGTGACTTCGGACGTACCAAAGAAGAACCAGGTAACAGAGCGGAATCAACTACTCGTTGGTATTTAACGAAGAGTGAGCACTAAGCCACACTCTATGAGTTGAACCGGTGACGGCGACACGGCTATGATCCGCGGCTCATAACACCAAATTTAGGGAAGAAAAACATGAGTAGTACCCATCGGTCAAAGCTGGTTCTCGTCGCTCTCGCGCTGCTAGTCCTGACAGGCTGTTCTGCAAAGCAAATCAACCCCATTTCGCTGTCTCAAGATGCATGGTCCGATTCAAACCAGCGCGTTGGCGTCATCATGACGAAGTTACCAGAGACTGACATGGTCTACCCGGGCGCTGGTTGTCTACTGTGCTTGGGCGTTGCGGCGGG
>JBFHRI010000349.1:0-2606 GCA_041591755.1 Oleiphilaceae bacterium | reverse complement strand
ATCGAGAAATTTCGATGACATTCGATCCAAAACCCCCGTCCAGGACACCGTCATTAAAGCAACGATGATAAGAAACAACAGCAGCTTTCGACTTTTTTCATTCCTGGCAGCAACGCCTGCCTCATGAACCTGAAGCATATTTGAATGTTTAGAACTCATTGCCACCCTACATGTATATTGTCAACCTGAATTTATAATACTTCGAGTATAGGAAGTATGAGTGCAGGAAGTATAAACACCTTTTTTCCTTCAGCAAAGCTTTAGATGAATTCAAGCTCGGGCTACATTCAGGCATGTGTTGTCCCCCAAAAGCGGCCAAATTCCACCCATCATCTAAATGTTTCTTAGCTGAAATTGACCAGAAGTTTCCGTAACCGGAGCCTCGGCACGAGCAATATCCCACCGGCGTATAGCAGTGTGATTCATGTTTGTGTATTTATCTTCTGGCAGTCGAAGAGGCGAGATTGGGTAGGGTCGAATAATTCAGTCTGAGGTGGTGCGCGCTCTGGAGGCAGTGTATGCCGCTTTGAGTCATCAACGGCGGTGGTTTTTTGCTTAAAATGCTTGAGGATGAGCGCGATTACCGTCGGATCCTCTATACTCGCGATGACCTTGACTTGACCGCCGCAGAGTTCGCAGATCTCAATATCAATATTGAATACGCGCTTGAGGCGCTGCATCCAGGTCATGGCGCGGTGTCGTTCTTCAGGACTCTTATCAAGCCAATCCGTACCACCCGGTTCAGCCTTTGCCCTAATCTTGCTGCGCTTGGAGGGTTTGACCTGAACACGGAGTTTACTGTTTGGGGCAAAAAGGCCGTGAAATCTTGTCAGATTCACCCGAGGCTTGGGCACTAGCGCTGCAAGCTTAGCGATAAAATCCAGACGCTGAAAGATTACGTGTGTGGTGCCGTTACGATACGGGGTTTTCAGTTCATAGCGAACTTGCCCATTAGCGGTTAATGCCAAGCGCTGCTCTGAAACCGCAGGACGACTGACGTAGCGACAGAGTCGTTCGAGCTTATCACGCTGATGCGCTTCAGACATCACACCGGCGTGCATTGAAAACCCCGCTACTTTCGCCGCTTGGCCATAGTCTTGCTTCTCACTCTCGCCACCGGGTAAGGTTTGCAAGGTGAACACTTTACGACCCTGCTGAGGTCGGCCAGATAACGGATCTTACTGCCCCAGGGGCCGCTTTCCTTGCCGTGGGCGAAATAAACCGTCGTCATTTTTTCGACCTCCCTTGTTCAATCTTTAATTGTTCAATCAACCTTTGCTACGTAAACCTCACGCCGATAAGGGTGGTGTTGTCGTGCTGGTACGGCATGGCGCGACCGATTTCCTCGACGGTCTCACCCCGATGCAATGCATTCACATACCCACGAACGCATTTACGCGGGTTTTCAAGATCCGTCAGGATGCCATCGGAGGCCAGCAGCAACCGTGTGCCTGCAGCGGGGGCGAACCAGGTTTTCACCCGCGACTGCCGGACCAGGATGTATTCGCAATCGCCCAACGCACGCGTGACCGCTAACGCTTGCCCCGGCGAGCCCGAGTAAATGTATCCGCTGCCAACTTTGCATTCCTTGCCGAACTGTTCGGTAAATGCCTGCTTGATCGCCCGCACATCGCTTTCGGCCTCGAACACTCTATGCAGCGGCGCCAGGCGGAGGTGGCCCGGCCGGGTGCTGAGCGCGCAGACCGAATCGCCCATCTGACCAACGGTCACTCGCACTTGCGGCGTGAACCGGTTATCGACCCGGCAGCTGCCCCGCTCGATAAAGGCCATGGTCAGCGTGGCGCCGCTCGCCTCGTTTTCCGTGCGCTTGTTCAGCCACTGGAAAACCTGCCGGAACACACGGCGCATTTTGGCGTCGCTCAAGCCCGTATAGCGGGCATTGGCGTTTTCTTTAAAGAAGGCTTCCAGCGCCTCGTGAAACAGTCCCGGCAGTTGGGTCGCGATGAGGGACGCGGTTTTAACGCCGCCATGTCCGTCCGCCACCGCCACGAGCAGGCCGCTATCCAGCCGCGACACCACATAGCAGTCCTGCTGTTCATCTCGATGGCCAAGCGACTGGTAAATCTGGACGTCGGGCGTGTCGTTCAGGTTATTGATGTTGGTAAAACTCATATTCGCATCCCACCCTGCCTTGGGGCATTTTAGCTGATCTTATGTCAACCGGGGTGGACACCGGGTTACTTGTCATCCGATCAGGAATAAGGGTCCGATTTTTTTGCTGAGCGGCTAGCATTAAGTAAGGGGCAGCCCAGCTTGCAGCCAACCAGCTGACGCTTCTATGTGTTACATGATAGAAAGATGGTAGAACATGGCCTTGCCGGTTACGTCAGATACGCCACCCGATACGCCGGACGTAACCGCGAAACCCGCGCCAGTGTCGGCGGTTACGCCGGATACGCCAGATACATCGGTTTTTTTATGATTGAGTCCGATTTCTTCTGGCGGTATCGTGACCGGTCACGGCAATTTGCCGTACAATTGACGATTGGGAGGGTACCACTATGCCATCGACCAATAGCACCGCCAGACTTGAAGCCCGAATCAGCACCGACTTACACGCCATGCTTAAACGCGCCGCCGAACTT
>JBFHRI010000348.1:0-2624 GCA_041591755.1 Oleiphilaceae bacterium | reverse complement strand
GGATCTCCGACGAGTCTTCATCGTTGAAGGCATAACGCCAACCGGCAAAGATGTCGCGTTCAAAGCTATGTGGCGCCCGCGCTTTGCGGTCATCGAACAGGTATTCGAGTAACCAGCCCAAATCGGCCTGGGAGTCGAAGATACCGACCTGCGTCTTCTCAAAGCCAAAAACCGCCGCACTGAAGCGCTCGCCCGCGCCGGTGCTGCTAATGCCTTCAAACTTCAGCAACCAATCCTCGTAAATGTATTGCAGCTCCAGGCCGGTTTGATCGATCACTGGGTAGTAGGGCTCCAGCTGCAGCATCATGTTGGGCTGCAGAATCGGCTCACGCGCCACACCACTGAAGTGAGAAACGGCGTATTCCAGACTATCTAGCCGTCCGGCATAGCGCACTGCGAAGCTGCTGCGCCACTGCTCTGCCGACGACTCATAGCGCTCATTGCTTTGCGCGATTTCTAACGGCGCGCGTAAGCGACTTTCCTGGCCGGGAAACTGGCGCTCACGGAAGTAGGGCAGCCAGAATAAATCGACGGTGCCCCACTCGCGCTCAAACGAGAGCTTAACCAGGGGTTGCCCGAGCTTGTCTTCACCATCGAGGTTTTCTGCCAGGTCGCTTTGGTTGATGATGTCCACGAGATGACGTGATTCGGTCACCCCCCAAAACACCTTACCGACGCCGGCCTTAACCTCCCAGCCATCGCCAAAGCGTGTCCACAAGGCTTCCCGGATGTCATAGCCGCGTCGTTCCTGGTCTTCGCGATCCAAACGCGCGAACAGTTTGGCCGAATAAACCGTGCCATCCTGCGCTTCGTAGTAATCCATTTCAAAGCGCAATGAGCTTTGGTGACGGTCTTGCCCGAACAGCGATTCTTCGAAAAAGTAGCGCGACTCTACGCCTAACTCAGAGTTAACGCCTGCCCATACTGGCATCGCAAACACTAGGGGCCATAACAGTGCGTAGTTCTTGCTTTTTATCACCTGGTTTCTCCCATATTTTATCGTTATCGGGTGTAGCATCGCAGATTGGTATGGCTGTTATCTTGCTGAGCGCAGGCGACTCGTTCAATAAATAAATTGGAAAAGAACGTTCCAGGGAGTTTACAAACCTGCAAACACTGTATAGATTTACAGTTATCTGTTTATTTAACCAGTACTACAGCCCGCGCCACAAAACGCCCAGGTTAGGCTTAACCGCCGCAACAACCAACGAGGGCCGACCGAACGCGCGTGCACCGTCAAGGAAGCAATCTGGACTATGAAACTGACACAACGCCAATCGCAAGTGCTTGAGTTGATCCGTCAAATCATCGACGAGACGGGACTCCCTCCCACACGCGCGGAGATCGCCGAGCTGCTGGGCTTCAAATCGGCCAACGCGGCGGAGGACCATATCAAAGCGCTGGCCAAGAAAGGCGCGATTGAAGTGGTTGCCGGCGCCAGCCGCGGCATTCGCCTGTTACATGAAGCCCCGCCCGGCCTCCCCATCGTCGGCCAGGTAGCCGCCGGGAATCCGATTCTGGGCGAGCAGAACATCGAAGATTATTGCGCCCTGGCACCGGAATTCTTCTCGCCAAGCGCCGATTACCTGCTGCGCGTGAAAGGCATGAGCATGAAAAACATCGGCATTTTTGATGGCGACTTACTCGCCGTTCATAAGACCGAGCACGTCCGGAACGGGCAAATCGTGGTCGCTCGCATCGAGGATGAGGTGACGGTCAAACGTTTTCAGAAAACACGCAATACGGTTTACCTACTCCCTGAAAACGAAGAATTTGAACCCATTATTGTCGATCTGAAAACCACCCCCCTAGTCATCGAAGGGCTTGGAGTGGGCGTTATCCGTCGGGAGAAACTGCAATGATTCAACTACCCCTTGTCGAACATTTCGAAAACAACGACTCTGAAGGCGGCGTCCTACCGCCGCTGCGAATCACTGAAATACTCATGGCACCGGGCATGCGTAGTAGTTTTGAGTTGCTGTTACCGATGCTGGGCGCCTTGGTGAAAGAGAAAAGATGGCTCGCCTGGATCGACCCACCTGCCGCACTCTTACACCAATGGCAGGCACGCCGAGATCAAAACGCGATGGATGAAGTCATGATCTTGCGCTCGAAAAGCCCGGCGGACGCCGTGCAGCTATTCGAAAAAGCGCTGGCTGCAGGCACCTGTCACTCGGTCATTGCCTGGACTGATGCACTTTCTTCACGGCAGAAGCAAGGCCTGGAATTGGCCGCCGAGCAAGGTAATAGTTTTGGTATTTTACTGCGTCATCCCTAAAGCCGATTTGCGCGCTTTAAACACCGCTCAAGCTGCCAGAATCTAAGATTGGCGTGGAGATCACGCCAGGCTGAAGGAACACTTTGTAGGGAACTGAACGAGAGACCTTACAAGAATAAGGAGCTGCAATGGAGCTCTACAGCATTACTGAAGAGCTCTGTTGTCTCTGCGATCAATCTACTTAATGTAGCGTCGTCGACACCGTCGCTTCCGGCTTCGCGGCCTGACGTGACACTTCGCTTGCCGCATGCACGCCAGCACCAATCATCGCGCGCGCGATGTCGACCTGGTGATCTTTAAAAAAGGACAAAACTTCCTGGGAAAAATGGATCATCACCAGTGGTTC
>JBFHRI010000347.1:0-2627 GCA_041591755.1 Oleiphilaceae bacterium | reverse complement strand
GATGAGCACGCGCTGGAAGAGATTAAAACCCGCCACTACCGTAGCGGGTTTTTTTGTTGCAGGGATGTACGGATAGAAAATTGTTTCTGGTTTCGATGCATTCGCAGTCGCTTTATTCACTTTATTTTCGTTATTCCCCATATCCCTGCAGGCGATATGCCGCGGTGCCATCAACGTGGCTTAGCGGCGTATAGCGTGACTTAACGGCGTATAGCGTGACTTAACGACTGATGCCGTCAGCGACCGAGGGCAATGACGTTGACGTTAGCGGTCTGCGGTTGTCGTGGCTGAGGCCTGTAATACGGGCCCTTTTCCGATGCAATGATGAGTAACGGGAAGGGTAGTCAGCAACAAAAACCCCCGCAAAGTGCGGGGGTTTTGGGTTTGCTGTTCAGCCGGGGAACTTAGTCTGGAGGTTCCGCTTAAGCTGGATAGTCACGCTTGACCGGGCCAGTGTAAAGCTGGCGTGGGCGGCCGATACGGTTGGGGCTGCTGTGGAATTCGCTCCAATGGGAGATCCAGCCGATGGTTCTCGCCAGGGCGAAGATCACGGTGAACATATTGGTGGGAATGCCAATGGCCTTGAGGATGATGCCAGAGTAGAAGTCAACGTTCGGGTACAGTTTGCGGTCGACGAAGTAAGGGTCTTCCAGCGCAATCTGTTCCAGTTGCTTGGCAATCTTCAGCAGCGGATCATTTTCCAGGCCCAGCTCTTTCAGCACAGCGTCACAAGACTGCTTCA
The DNA here is from genome assembly GCA_041591755.1 of Oleiphilaceae bacterium. GTDB lineage: Bacteria > Pseudomonadota > Gammaproteobacteria > Pseudomonadales > Oleiphilaceae > JBFHRI01. The sequence continues at coordinate 1,885 of JBFHRI010000347.1, read as the reverse complement.
TCACCTTGGCACGCGGATCAAAGTTGCGGTAAACGCGGTGGCCGAAGCCCATCAGGCGGAAGGGGTCGTTAGGATCTTTGGCCTTGGCAATGAACTCAGGAATGTTGTCAGCATCGCCGATTTCGTCGAGCATCTGCAAAACGGCTTCGTTGGCGCCGCCGTGAGCGGGTCCCCACAGGGCAGCGATACCGGAGGCGATACAGGCAAAGGGGTTGGCGCCGGAGGAGCCGGCCAGTCGCACGGTTGAGGTGGAGGCGTTTTGTTCGTGATCGGCGTGCAAGACGAAAATGCGATCCATGGCGCGGGCCAGGATGGGGTTGGGAACGTACTCCTCGCAGGGGGTGCCGAACATCATGTAAAGGAAGTTTTCCGCATAGCTGAGGTCATTGCGCGGGTACATGAACGGTTGGCCGTTGGAGTACTTGTAGCACATGGCGGCCAGCGTCGGCATTTTTGCTACCAGGCGGTAGGCGCAGACTTCGCGATGATGGGCGTCATCAATGTCCAGTGAATCGTGGTAGAAAGCAGACAGTGCGCCCACGACACCACACATGATGGCCATCGGGTGAGCGTCGCGGCGGAAGCCGTTATAAAAATGGCTTAGCTGCTCATGAACCATGGTGTGGTTCTTAACGGTATTGACAAATTTTGCTTTCTGCTCAGCATCCGGCAGTTCGCCGTTAATGAGCAGGTAGCATACTTCCATATAGTCTGACTTTTCTGCCAGTTGTTCGATCGGATAACCGCCGTGCAGCAGTACGCCTTTGTCACCATCGATAAAAGTGATCTTGGATTCACAGGCGGCCGTGGATACAAAACCCGGGTCGTAGGTGAACAATCCCTGGCTGGTCAGTGCGCGAACATCGACAACGTCAGGGCCTTCTGTGCCGTGCAGCACAGGTAGTTCAATGGTCTCCTCAACACCATCGATCTTCAGGTACGCTTTCTTGTCAGCCATAGCCACTCCTATCATTCGTTATATATTGTGATTTTGTCTGCCTCGGCAACGGTGCCTGCTAGGCAAATTCCGTACGGGTAGGCAATGCTCATGCCACATCTACTAATTAAAAAGGCTCAGCTTAATAATCCTCACCACTATAGAGTCAAAACTGACAATGTCAATTACGCCAATCGTCGCAATTCCGCGATGCAGCATGGGTTGAGATTTATCAATTCGGTGGTGATTTTAGAATTATTCTTTAGTTTAAGCCCGTGTGGCGGCCGGCTTTGAATCCAGCTTCTTTGACCATTGCATTATAATGGTTGAATTGTTTTCAAGGTCTTAAATGATTATAATCCTGCATCGATGTTTCGGGGTTCCCGGCCGTATTACAGTATGTTGCGGCGGTCCGAAGCCTTGATCTCAGCACGTCCTTCTAATCGCCCAGGAGTTGGGCCAAAGAGTGTGAATTAGAGCCGTGAACAAAAACAGACCTGTAAATCTAGACCTACGTACTATTAAACAACCTTTGCCGGCGGTTACTTCGATTTTGCATCGCGCCACGGGTGTCATCCTCTTTATCGGGATCGCATTCATGCTCTATGCCTTCGATTTGTCGCTGGACTCTCAGCAGGGCTTTGACGCCGTTGCCGACATGCTTCAGAACAGCTTCTTTGCGAAACTCGTTGCCTGGGGATTGGTATCTGCGCTGCTTTATCATTTGTTTGCCGGTGTTAAGCATCTGGTGATGGACTTCGGGTACTGCGAAGAGCTGGAGAGCGGGCAGTTAGCTGCCAAGGTCACCCTGGCATGCGGTATCGCAGCAACTCTTCTGGCTGGAGTATGGATATGGTAACCACGATTACTAGTTTTGGCCGCAGTGGCCTTTACGACTGGATGATCCAGCGCGCAACTGCTGTAGTCCTGTTGGCGTATACATTATTT
>JBFHRI010000346.1:0-2628 GCA_041591755.1 Oleiphilaceae bacterium | reverse complement strand
GTTCATCAATCATGAGTTCTCACTGCTACGTCCAGCGTTTGCGCCAATTCAAAGTGTCTGTGGGGTGTTGGACACCCTGGCGATGGCCCGCGAGAAGCATCCGGGCCAAAAGGCGAGTTTGGATGCCTTATGTAAGCGCTACGGTATTGATAACAGTCATCGTCAGTTGCATGGAGCTTTGCTGGATGCGGAAATCCTGGCGGATGTCTATCTGTTGCTCAGCGGCGGACAGACTGCACTGGAGCTCAGTGATGAGGCGGAATCGTTGTCTGATGTAGCATCACGTAAGCCGGTTGCGCGTCACGCTGAGGGTTTGCCAATCATCCGCGCCAGTTCGGACGAACTTGCTGCACACGAAAAATACCTTCTAAGTTTGCAGCGCCAGGCAGGTAAGACGTTTTGGGGTGAGGGTTCAAGTCATTAACAGAGTTGGGTGCATGGTAAGAAGCATTAACGCGTGCTTTGTTTAGACTGCCTGATTGGACTACATAAAGTAACGATAGGCTTTCTTGAGAAGCCCAAAAAATGTGTTATAAATTAATCTACAGCAAGGACTTTTTAAGACTTAATCTAAAGCTGATTCATTACGACCGAAGTGAGTTCGGGCCTGTCCCTTCCCGAGCTTCCTAAATGAGCCGGAAACCCCAAACTATGTCGCTGACCCAAAGTAGCCTCAGTTCGATTGAACTGGTGCACGCAGAAATTGATGCCACCATTCAGCAGGCTGAGACGAGCCTGGAGCGCTTTCAGGAAAATCGTGACAGTAGCGAAGAGTTGCAGAATTGTATTGATTGCCTAAATCAATTGCGGGGCATTTTCGTCGTCATTGAGGTGCAAGGGTGTGTACTTCTATGCCAAGAAGCGGTGGCGCTGGCAAATGAGGTACCGGTGGGTGCCAATTCGGATAAGAATAATTTGCTGGCTAGCTTGAGTAACGCGATTTTTATCCTGCGTCGTTACACCGAATATTTTAGTCACAAGGGCAGCGATCATCCGGAACTGCTTTTGCCTATCATCAATGAGCTGCGATTAGCGCGAAAAGCCAAGCCTTATCCTGAGTCGCATTTCTTTGACTTCGATCATGCTGCCCACGTCGATTTGACGCATTTGGCAGGGTTCCCTTTGTCGGCCAATATCGATGATTTCGAACACCATGCGCGCCGTTATCGGTTAATGTATCAAGTTGGTTTATTGGACATTTTAAAAGATCGAAATCTTTCCATTGCCTTTCGCTTGTTGTCCCGTGCCGCTGAAGGCAGTGCTCGTTTGGCTTCGGGCCACGCATTAGCACAGTTTTGGATCTTAGTGGCAGTGGTCTGCGCAGCATTGACGCGTAGTCAGGAAGATGTGAGCGTTGCCCGTAAGCGCATGTTCATGAAGATCGAGCGCTATTTGCGCGAGATGGCGATGCTGGGCAAAGTCGCCTTGAGCAAGCAGGCGCCTGATTCCTTGCGTAAAGATTTGGTGTATGTGCTTTCGCTGAGCGCAGACGGCGATATGCGGGCACAGGCCGTTTTGCATGCCTTTGGTATCGATGAGTATGAACTAAGCGATACCTTGTTGCGCGAAGAAAGTCGCAAGCTGTTCGGTCCTGGTGCGGATGTATTGCGATCCTTATCAAAGGCGATTCAGGAAGAGTTATCGCAGATCAAGGATAAGTTGGATATTTTAGAGCGCGGAGGCGGCTCTGAGATAGAGGATAGCGAGTTTTTGATTAGCGCTTTTGGACGTTTGTCGGGAACGTTACGAATGCTTGATCTGGGGCGCATTGCCGAATTTTGTTCGGCGCAAGTGGCGTTGTTGGAAGGTTTGCGTGATAAGCAACAAACCATTTCAGATGCGCATTTGATCAAGTTGGCGGATGCAACGCTGGCGATTGAGCAAGCGCTGAAGTTTTATGAAGACACCGGGCGGCAACCTGAAGGATCGCTGGAAGAGCTGAATGCGAGAGAGCGAGAAAATACTTTTCTGGCTGAAGCGCGTATTGTGGTAGTCGATGAGTCGCATGCGGGCTTGGCATTGGCCAAGCGTGCCATTAGTTCCTACATCGAGTCTTCGGGCGACAAGCTACATTTGGCTAATGTGGCGCAAGTATTGGACAGTGTACGGGGCGCGATGGCGATGATTGAACAGGAGCGGGCTGCGCATATCGTTGGCAATTGCCTGGCCTGCATTAATGATGAGTTGTACGAGAACGAGCAAATGCCGACCGAGAAAGTCTTGGAAACGTTGGCGGATGCGATCTCCTCGGTGGAGTACTTCATTGAAAGCATGCAATACTCCAACTCCCAAAATGTTTCCCTGCTGCAAATCGCAGAAGATAGCCTGTCGTCGATCGGCTACAAGTAGCGAGTAGAGTACTACTGCATGTTGCTGAATTTTATTGGTGCCCTGTTGTTGGGTCTTGGGCTCGCGATTATTTGGATAGTCTATCGCCTGCTGCGTAAGGAGGACTGGTTTCGCGGTTGGTTGCGCGGCAATCTGGCGTTACTCTTGCTGGCTATCGTATTCACCATGGCCTTTGGTGCTATGGATGTGATGTCGTATACGCCACTCAAGCCAGGCGTCTTGCCGGTGGCTGAGATCGATATTCGCGCTGTGGATGAGCAGGTGTATGAATTGTCGATG
>JBFHRI010000345.1:0-2642 GCA_041591755.1 Oleiphilaceae bacterium | reverse complement strand
TCGCGCGAGGCCTCTTACACAACTCCGTTCGAAGACGTACTGCGGCACATCGAGTTTGCCCGTATGTCGGGTGAACGTATCGTCTTCACCAATGGGTGCTTTGATATATTGCATGCCGGGCATGTGCAGTATCTGCAGCAGGCGCGGGCCCTGGGCGATCGTCTGGTCGTGGGTCTCAATAATGATGCCTCGGTCAAGCGCCTGAAAGGCGAAAGTCGCCCCGTCAATCCGCTGGAGCAGCGCGCGATTGTCTTGGGTGGCCTGGCTTGTGTGGATTGGATTATTCCTTTTGGTGAGATCAAGGGTAATCAATACGACGACACACCTTACGAATTGATCGACAAGGTCAATCCTGATGTGCTGGTGAAAGGCGGCGATTACACGCTCGATAAGATTGTGGGGGCCGACATCGTGCAACAACGCGGGGGACAGGTCGCCATTATCGACTTCGTAGAAGGCTGCTCGACCACGCGCATCATTGAGCGCATTCAGGACAAGTAGGCGCCTGCAGGATGGCGCCTATTCACTCTATCTGCATTCTGCGTTTGTCGGCGATTGGCGACGTCTGCAATTGTGTTGCGGCGGTCCAGGCCATTCAGCAGCAGCATCCGCAGGCTGAGATCGTCTGGATTGTCGGTAAGGTCGAAAAGGTACTGCTGGACGGCCTGCCAGGTGTCGAACTGATCGTGTTTGACAAGTCTTTGGGCTGGAAGGCTTATTTGCAGTTGCGTAAGGATCTCAAGGGGCGCCGGTTTGACGTGTTGCTGCACATGCAAGTGGCCTTTCGTGCTAATCTCGCGGCCCTGTTTATTCGCGCCAAACGTAAGATCGGCTTTGATTGGGATCGTGCCAAAGAGCTCCATGCGTTGTTTATGCGCGAGCGTATTCCGCCCCAACAAGAGCCACATGTGTTAGACGGTTTTTTTGCCTTCGCTGAAAAGCTCGGCGTACCCGCCGACGCGCTGGCCAACGTCTCATGGCGCATCCCGGTGCCTGCAGAGGCACAGGCTTTTGCCGATCAGCATATCCCCAAAAATAGCAAGACGCTGGTAATTTCACCCGCCGCCAGCAAGGCCGAACGCAACTGGTTGCCAGAACGTTATGCGGCAGTCGCAGATTATGCGACCGAGAATGGTTACGCGGTGGTGCTCTGTGGTGGCCCCGGTAAAATGGATCGCCAACTGGGTGATCAGATCAAACAACACGCCAAAGCGCCCATTAAGGACCTAATCGGCCAAACCTCCCTCAAGCAAATGCTGGCTCTGCTCGGCAACGCCAGCGTCGTACTTGCCCCTGACACCGGTCCCGCCCACATGGCCAACGCCCAGGGCACGCCTGTGATCGGCCTGTACGCCCACTCCAATCCCAAACGTACCGGACCGTATCGCTTTCAGCATTGGGTAGTGGAAGCCTATCACCAGAATTTGCAAAAGCAGTATGGCAAGACTGCGGCGCAGTTGCCCTGGGGGACGCGGGTGCGCGGGGCTGAGGTCATGGCAGATATTGGGGTGGGGGATGTGATCCGGACCTTGCAGGAGCTCGCTTAGTATTACGCGGCTGTGTTCTGATTAATGCTGGTCTAAGTCAAGACTATTGATTAAGATTTCAGCGGTTTTACCTTGTCAGCATTGTCGCTATGGATTGGCTCGCAGGGCCCATACTGCGGTAGATCTTTACACTACAGGCTTATCGGGATATGAGCATAACGACTCCCACCCTCTCTATTATTACGGTGTCTTTTAACGCGGCGACTTCAATAGCCAAGACGCTGGCCAGCGTAGCGGCACAAACCTATCCGAAGATCGAGTATATTGTGGTTGATGGTGGCTCGACCGATGGTACCTTGGCGATTTTGGAAGCGTCACGTAGCGCGATTGATATTCTGATATCAGAGCCCGATACCGGTATTTATAACGCCATGAATAAAGGCGCAGCGGTAGCCAATGGCGAATATTTACTGTTCTTGAATGCCGATGATTACTTCTTTGATGCAGAGGTGTTGGCACGCGCGGTGCGCGAAATGCAGCGCTTGGGTTTGTCTGATATTTACTTTGGCGATGTGCAGATTTTTGATCCAGTCTCGGGAAAAGCGAGTATCTGGCAGCCTCGACGGGTCAGTGCAGAGAGCTTGTACCGCTCAACGATTCCGCATCCGGCCTCATTCATATCTAAAGCGGTTTTCTCGGAGTTGTCTGGCTACGATGAAAGCATGAAAATTTCCGCTGATCATGATTTTTTTGTTAGGGCCTTTGTGAGTAACAAGAGCTTTAAATACCTAAATACCCTAGTGGCGGTGTTTTCACTGGGAGGGGTTTCGACGACAAGCAAATTCAAACAATTAATGTTCGAAGAGCGAAAGAGATCGATTCAATCAAATTTTTCCTCCTGGGAATGTTTGTTGCTAAGTTTTCGCGTCAGACTCAGGAAGATTTTTTATTTTTGATTAATTGACGTGATGTGTCCTAACGGTTGGAGCGCGATATTAAATGTTCAAGTACCCTGTTTATCAACCTTCATTGTCAGGCAATGAAAAAAAGTACGTCAACGAGTGCATTGAATCGACTTGGATTTCTTCCAAAGGACGATTTATCAATGATTTCGAAACGACATTTGCAAAATACGTTGATGCTGATTATGCGACG
>JBFHRI010000344.1:0-2656 GCA_041591755.1 Oleiphilaceae bacterium | reverse complement strand
GCCGGTTTTAACAATGTCGATCTGAACCGAGCGCGCGAACTTGGGATCGAGGTGGTGCGGGTGCCGGCCTATTCACCGCATGCGGTCGCAGAACATACGATTGGCCTGTTACTGGCGGTGAATCGACGCATTCACCGCGCTTACAACCGCACGCGCGAGGGTAATTTCGCCCTTGAGGGACTGCTGGGTTTCGATCTTTACGGTCTCACGGCCGGCGTTGTCGGGACGGGCCGCATTGGTTTGAATGTCACTCGCATCCTGCGCGGCTTCGGCTGTCGGGTACTGGCCTATGATCCATTTCCGAATGAAGAATGTATTGGGTATGGTGTGGAATATGTGAGCTATGAAGAACTGCTGCGTGAGTCAGACATTATCACGCTGCATTGCCCCCTGACGCCAGCAAGCCACCACCTGATCGACGAAGCCGCGATTGCCGCGATGAAACCCGGCGTAACGCTGATCAATACCAGTCGCGGCGCCCTGGTCGATACGCGCGCGTTAATTGCCGGTTTAAAGAGTGGCAAAATCCGCAACCTCGCACTGGATGTCTATGAAGAGGAAGGCGACCTGTTTTTCGAAGACCTTTCAAATACCGTGATTCAAGATGACGTGTTCGCGCGCCTGACCACCTTTCCTAACGTCTTAATTACCGGGCACCAGGCCTTTTTCACGCGTAATGCCTTGCAGAATATTGCCGAGACGACCTTGGCTAATTTGAGTGAGGTGGAGCAGGGGCGGGCGTGTGAGAATAGTTTGATTTGAGCCGCAATCCCTATCACCGTGTCGCTGGCATGTGTGGATTGTCGCCTTCACCGGCACACGGCCTTCCTTCATACAAAGTCATTCCGCGGCTCAAAAAAACAGTCATTCCGCGGCTCGACCGCGGAATCTCTTGACGGCAATGGATTATTCTCAGATCCCGCGGTCGAGCCGCGGGACGACTGTTTGGGACTAGGCGCAAGATTCGGCTGATGGCAACCCAAGACTACAACACTCGGAATTTAAACCTCCGTTTCCAAAACCCACTTAGCCTGCGCATCCTGCCCTAATACAGAGACCAAACTCGGCAAGCCCTGTTCTAATTGCTCCCGCAACACCCACGGCGGATTTAGTACCAACATACCACTGCCATACATGCCGTGCCCGGAAGGTTCGGCCTGTACCTGCAGTCGCACATCCAGCCATTCTTTGGCACCGGCGCGTTTCAATTTCTCCACCATCTTATGGTACAGACCATTCGTCAACAGCGGGTACCACAGCAAGAACATCCCCGCTGGAAAGCGCCGCAAGCCCTCTTGGACTGCTTTGACCAGTACGTCGTAATCCGTTTTGAGCTCGTAGGAGGGATCGATAATCACTAAGGCCCGTTGCGTTACCGGTGGCAACCAGGCTTTCAGTTGCTTAAAGCCATCACCCTCGAACAGATCCACCTCTCGCTTGTCTTGAAACAACTTACGCAAGGCCGCGATCTCGGTATTGTGCTGCTCCGCCAAACGCAAACGGTCACCCCGCCGCAACATGCGCTGAGCCAACAAGGGGGAACCCGGATAATGTTTGATCGGCACACCCTGCCCCTGGGTGACCAAGTTCAGATAGTCGTCAAAGACCTCAGGCAAGCCCAGGCGTTGGTCCAACAAGGCCAGAATGCCGCCTTCTGCCTCGCGGGTTTGTTGCGCCATCTTATCTTGCAAAAAGTAGCGCCCGGCCCCCGCATGGGTATCAATCACATGAAAGGGTTTGTCCTTGCGCTTGAGATAGTCGATACACAGGGTCAAGACCCAGTGTTTGAGCACATCGGCATGGTTGCCGGCGTGGAAAGCATGGCGGTAACTGTGCATTCGTCTAAGCCTCAACCTTGTAAATACTGCCCTGCGCCAGGGCCACCAATCGTTCCCCCTGCTCGTCCAGCGCATAAACTTCGCACTGGCACACAGCCTGTTTCTTGCCCGCACTCACCACACGAGCCCGTGCCTCAATGCGGCGTCCCAGCGCCGGGCGCAAGTAATTGATCTTGTACTCGCCGGTCACCGAATCGCCTAAAACGGAGCCCCCGGCAAAGGTTAGCGCATTATCGGCCAGATAACTGACCACGCCGCCATGTACAAAGCCATGTTGCTGTTTAATCTTCTCTTCGACCGTCAGGGCAAGTACCGCCTCGCCGGGCTCAAAACGCACCAGCTCGGTACCCACCAGTTGGCTGAACGGTTGCTTGGCCAGAATGGATTGACCGAGTTCCACTAAATCTTTCATTTGCTTCCTCTAACCAAAATCGATTGATTTTGTGCTTATCGCTGATGGAACTCAGTCACAGGCGACAAAGCTCGAGCGACATTTTGACAACAAGTGCGACGAGGTCAACCGATTAGAAGCAGATTATTCTGGCCCCACTGCAACGCGTTTTCATGGGCTTGATGGAACCCTCTCTCAATATAGTGAATTCTGATCGAGTATTACCTTAGAGCGCGTTTGAGCCAAAGATCGAGTTGGACACGAAGGGCGCGCTAGGTGCTAACATGTCAAAATGATGCTTCCCCATGGTAAAAAGGAGCCGGCTTATGCCCGACAAACTAAGCCCCGACGCTCTGCAGGCACTGAAGATTGCCTTCAGCTACATGCCTAAAGCCATCGAGGTGACGAAGTACGAGTATGGAGAGCG
>JBFHRI010000343.1:0-2686 GCA_041591755.1 Oleiphilaceae bacterium | reverse complement strand
GGGCGTGTCATCGACCACGACCAGGCCGGATCAATGGAGCAGAAAAAGCGCGAAGGTTACTTCTAGTAGACGCGGCAGACCGCATTAAGATTTGGGATTACAGTGCATGCCTGGGTCTGAGCACGACTCGATGCAGGCAACACAAACAGGCTTATTAAAGAGATTCGCTACAATGGCACATCAATCAGAACTGATTAGTCAAGATATCAACGAATACCTGAAACAGCATGAGCGCAAGGAACTCTTGCGCCTGCTGACCTGCGGCAGCGTCGACGACGGCAAGAGCACCCTGATCGGGCGTTTGCTGCACGACTCCCACATGATTTACGAAGATCAGCTCGAGTCCATTCGAAAAGACAGTAAGAAATCGGGCACCACTGAAGGTGAGATCGACCTGTCATTGCTGGTGGATGGCTTGCAGGCCGAGCGCGAGCAAGGCATTACGATTGATGTCGCCTATCGCTATTTCTCCACTGCGCGTCGCAAATTCATCATCGCCGACACCCCCGGGCACGAGCAGTACACCCGTAACATGGCGACCGGCGCCTCGACGGCAGATCTGGCGATCATCCTGATCGACGCACGCTACGGCGTCTTAACGCAGACCAAGCGCCACTCCTTTATCGTGTCGCTACTGGGGATCAAGCACGTGGTGGTGGCCATCAACAAGATGGACTTGGTGGACTACAGCGAAAAACGCTTCAATGAAATTCGTGAAGATTACCTAGGCTTTGCCAAAGACCTAAAGCTGCATGATATTCAGTTCGTACCGCTGTCAGCGCTGAAAGGCACCAACGTGGTCTCGGTCAGTCAGGAACATACCCCTTGGTTTACCGGTCAACCACTGATGGAAATCCTGGAGACCGTACAGGTGGCTGAAGATCGGAACCTGGATGATTTCCGCTTCCCGGTCCAATACGTCAACCGCCCCAATCTCGACTTCCGCGGTTTCTGTGGCACCGTGGCTTCGGGCGTGATTCGTCCGGGCGACAAGATCAGTGTGCTGCCCAGCGGTAAAACCTCGACCGTGAAATCCATCGTCACCTTCGACGGCGAGCTACAAGAAGCCTTCTGCGATCAGGCCGTCACGCTGACCACCACCGAAGAAGTGGATATTTCGCGCGGCGACATGATCGTGAAGTTCGACAACTTCCCGCTGATGTCGTCGGCCTTTAAAGCCCACATCGTGTGGATGAATGAAGATGCATTGAAACCCGGCAAACTCTACGATTTGAAGATCGGCCCCAAAGCCGCCAGCGGATCGGTGCATTCAATTGATTACGCCATCGACGTCAACACCCTGGAACAGCACAAGGTCGAGAAACTCGATTTGAACATGATCGCGCTGTGTAATGTGCATTTGAACCAAGTGATTGCCTACGATCCTTATGATAAAAATCGTGCCACCGGCGCCTTTATCATCATCGATCGCTTGAGCAACGTCACGGTGGGCGCCGGCATGATCGTGGAAAAACTGGACGATCAGAATCTCAGCAACCGAGAGCCCGTCAGCGAATCCGAACGTGCAGCGCGCTATGATCAAAAACCACTGCTGATTTCCTGTGAAGGCGTTGCAGCGGATCTTTTGGCTGAAGGCCTGGAGCGTAAATTGTTTAATCAGGGCTTTACTGTACTGCGCGTCACTGCCGCGATGAGCAGCGAGGTGGCCACCCAGCAAGTGATCGCTCTAGCCGCCAAAGCGGCCGGCCTGATCGCCATCCTGCCTGCGGCCTGTGAGCGGGCGGACTTGAGGCTAAGCGCGAGTAATGAGAAAGAACTGGAGAAAGTGATCAAGGATCTTTCATTGCACCATGTCTATTGAAGGCCTGATCTTTCACCGCCTGCAGCGCTGGGATGAAGCACAGCCCAGCGCATTGCAACCGGCTTCCGCGGCGGCCACGCCGACCGCGGATCACCAGGCGCTTTTCACGCAACTGAAAAAGGTTTTTCAGTTCAAAGCCGGTAAGCAATTTGGCCAGTTTCAGACCGATGCGGCCGAGTATCCTTTTGCCTCCTGGCTCAAGGAATACCAAGCCGGACGAATCGATCTCTATCGCCTGAGCTGTCTGTTCTGCGAGCATTTCAAATCATTGGTCGATGCCACCAGCGAGCCCTTTGAAGCCAGTCTACTGACCCTATTGGAAGATCGGGTCGATGGCGCGAGGCTGTATATTTTCGCGATTGAGAGTCAGTCTGGCTTACGCTTGGATGCACAGCTTACGCTCGACACCGTGGATTATTTGAATCAAAACTCCTTGGATTTTGCGCTACGCATCGAGCTGCCCGAGTGGCAAAGCGCACTTTCCGGCGACACCAACAGCCCCTATCTTTGCTTGTTATGCGCCCGCAGCCCAGTCGGCGTCGCCGAGGCCTTTAGCAAGGCTTGCGCCTTCCAGAGTAACGTCGACACGCAGAAAGAAACCGAAGTGTTGATGGATATCCTGGCGCGCTACACGCAACAGGCGGAGCCCAAAGCAGCCGGTTTGGTGCGCAAGAAGGCTTACGACTTCTGTGTTGAACAGCAAAAGCTTGGTGAAGCGGTGCCTTTACAGGAACTTTCTGGCTACCTCGACGAGAATGAACCCACGCGCTTTGCGCAGTTTGCCGAACAGGCCGCGCAGCTTCCCGCGTCACACTCGCTGCGGCCAGACACGCGCAAACTCAAGCACTTGGTTCGCTTCTCCGG
>JBFHRI010000342.1:0-2688 GCA_041591755.1 Oleiphilaceae bacterium | reverse complement strand
TCTTACCAATGTCGTGTACATCACCCTTGGCCGTCGCCATGAGGATTTTGCCCTTGGCCTTTTGGCCTTCGGACTTTTCGGCTTCGATGAATGGCACCAGATGCGCCACGGCTTGCTTCATCACGCGCGCGCTTTTCACGACCTGTGGAAGAAACATTTTGCCCGAGCCAAACAGGTCGCCGACCACATTCATACCATCCATCAGCGGACCTTCGATGACTTCGATCGGACGCGCCGCTTGCTGTCGCGCCAGCTCGGTGTCTTCCACGATAAAGGTGGTGATGCCTTTGACCAAGGCATGCTCCAGTCGTTTGTTGACCGGCCAGCTACGCCAGGCTTCATCTTCTTTCTGTTGTTCGCCCCCGCTACTGCGGAATTTCTCAGCGGCATCAAGCAGTCGTTCGGTGGCATCCGGGCGACGATTCAGCACGACGTCTTCCACCAGCGCTTTGAGCTCGGGTTCAATCTCGTCATAAATCACCAACTGACCCGGATTCACAATTCCCATATTCATACCCGCCTTGATGGCGTGGAACAGGAAGACCGAGTGAATCGCCTCGCGCACATGGTCATTGCCGCGGAACGAGAAAGAAACGTTACTGACGCCGCCGCTGACTGATGCGTAGGGCAGGTTTTCGCGAATCCAGCGCGTGGCTTCAATAAAATCAACCGCGTAGTTGTTATGCTCTTCAATGCCGGTGGCAATCGCGAAAATGTTCGGGTCGAAAATAATATCGGCCGGATTCATGCCAATACCGACCAAGAGATCGTAGGAGCGCTTACAAATCTCGATTTTGCGCTGATAGGTGTCTGCCTGGCCGGTCTCATCAAAGGCCATGACCACAACCGCCGCACCATAGCGCATGCAGGTCTTGGCTTTAGCGAGGAATTCGTCTTCGCCTTCTTTCAAGCTGATCGAGTTAACCACGGCTTTGCCCTGAATACAGCGCAAGCCAGCTTCGATCACGTCCCACTTGGAGGAGTCGACCATGATGGGTACGCGCGCGATATCGGGCTCCGAGGCTACCAGGTTGAGGTAGCGCGGCAACACTTCCTTGGCATCGAGCATGCCTTCGTCCATGTTGATGTCGATAATTTGGGCACCGTTTTCGACCTGATCACGCGCGACATCGAGCGCCTCTTCGAATTTCTCCTCTTTGACCAGGCGCAGGAACCGCTTGGAACCGGTGACGTTGGTGCGTTCCCCAACATTGATGAACAACAGTTCCTTTGAACCCGTGAACGACTCTAGGCCGCTCAAGCGCAGTTTGGGTTCGAGTTGAGGACGCGGACGCGGTGGATACTTCGCAACTCGCTCAGCAATCGCTTGAATATGTGCCGGCGTCGAGCCGCAACAGCCGCCGATGATGTTGATCAGACCATCACGCGCGAAGCCCTCGATAATGTCGGCCATTTCCTTCGGCGTTTGGTCATATTCGCCAAACTCATTGGGTAGACCGGCGTTGGGGTGGGCGCTGACGAAATTGCCGTATTTGTCAGACAGCTCCTGGATATAGGGGCGCAGCGCATCGGCACCCAGGGCGCAGTTAAAGCCCACGCTGAGTGGTCGACAATGCTCAACCGAGATCAAAAACGCATCGGCAGTTTGGCCTGACAGGGTTCGGCCTGAAGCATCGGTAATGGTGCCGGAGATCATGATGGGTAAGCGAATGCCATGATCTTCAAAATATTGCTCGGTGGCGTAGATCGCCGCACGTGCGTTCAGGGTGTCGAAAATAGTTTCGATCAGGATGATGTCGGCGCCGCCATCGACCAGACCTTTAACGGCTTCATAGTAGTTTTCGTGCAGGGTTTGAAAATCGACGTTGCGATAGCCGGGGTTGTTGACGTCAGGGCTAATCGACGCGGTACGCGAGGTCGGGCCGACTGCGCCGGCGACAAAGCGTGGTTTATCCGGGGTCAGGGCGGTTTGTGCATCGGCTTCGATACGCGCCAGCCGCGCGGCTTCAACGTTAAGCTCGTAAACCAAAGCCTCCATATGGTAATCGGCCTGGGAGACCTGGGTGGAGTTGAAGGTATTGGTTTCGACGATGTCGGCGCCGGCTTGCAGATACTTGCGATGGATCTCGCGGATCGCCTCGGGCTGAGTTAGGCAGAGCAGGTCATTGTTGCCCTTGACTTCGTGCGGCCAATCGCGGAAACGTTCGCCGCGATAATCCGCTTCACTGAACTGGTATTGTTGAATCATCGTGCCCATGGCACCATCCAGAATCAGGATGCGTTGACTCAAGGCGTGTTCCAGTAGTGGTGTGCGTTTCAGAGCGTCAGTCATGCGTGGGTCCGGTTTTTAAGTACTATCGAGGCCGCGCATCATAGCGTAAAACAAAACTATATTGAAATATTTTGATATAGTTTGTGCGCTGTGCAATTTCTGAGTATTTTACTCAGGCTTTAACCGGCGACTAAAACCGCGTAGAATCGCGACCGTAGATTTTTAGCACGAGAAGGGTCTTTAATGGTAACCGTTTCTGAATCGGCGCAAGCGTATCTGGCGGGCTTGGTCAACAAACAAGACGTCGCAGGTATGGGCGTGCGGATGTTCGTCACCCAGCCAGGCACCAAGCATGCCGAAACCTGCCTGGCCTATTGCCAGCCGGATGAAATTGTCGAGGATGATGAGGTCATGCAGATGGAAGGCTTTAAGCTGTATATCGAGCGCAAAAGCAT
>JBFHRI010000341.1:0-2690 GCA_041591755.1 Oleiphilaceae bacterium | reverse complement strand
TCTTCAAGCAGCGCAACGAAGTCTCGATCGTGGCGCGGAATATCAATACTGAAATTCCCAAGTTCGACGATTTGAAACTGCCGGAAGTGCTGAAAAGCCTGGTGATGGAAAAGCGTGGGCTGGTGCTGTTTGTCGGCGGCACGGGCTCCGGCAAGTCGACCTCTCTGGCGGCTCTGATCGACCACCGCAACAGCAGCTCGCCGGGCCATATCATCACCATTGAAGATCCGGTGGAGTACGTACACCGCCATAAAAAATGCATCATCAACCAGCGCGAGGTTGGCGTCGATACGCGCTCCTTCCGCAATGCCCTGAAAAACACCCTGCGCCAGGCCCCCGATGTGATCTTGATTGGCGAGATTCGCGACAGGGAGACCATGGAACATGCACTGGAGTTTGCGGAAACCGGCCACCTTGCCATTTCCACGCTGCATGCCAACAACGCCAACCAGGCGCTGGAGCGCATTATCAACTTGTTCCCGGATGAAAAGCGCCCGCAGCTGCTGATGGGGCTGTCCCAGAACTTGCGCGGTTTCGTCTCGCAACGGCTGGTGCCCACCGTCGACGGCAAACGCTGTGCAGCGGTCGAAGTGCTTTTAGGCACCAAAACGATTCAGGAGTTAATCCTGAAAAACCGCCTGACTGAAATCAAAGAAATCATGGAGAAGTCCGAAAACCTCGGCATGCAGACCTTCGATACGGCGTTGTTCAAACTGTACCAGGAAGGTCGCATTAACCTTGATGACGCCATCGCCAACGCCGACTCCCCCAATAACCTGCGCCTGAAGATTAAACTGGCGCAAAGCAATGGGGCGGCACCTCAAGCGGCCGTCGAAAGCCCGATCAAGAGCAGCTTTGGTGAGTTGACGCTGGAAGCCATCGAAGAAGAGAAAAAAGACGAAGACGAGCCGCCGTTCTTCAAGCCGCGTTAAGCCAGTGCTGCCAGGGTTGACAGCATTAACCAGCCAAATCCGGACGTGGCCGGTACAAACCCGATTAATATTTTGAGCTGATCCCGGCGTGTGCTGGGATTGGCCATCTCGGGGCGCAGAGCAAGGATCACAAATCCAAAGGGATTGTACAGCGCGCCCAGACACAGCAAGAGGATGGCCAGCGCAGGCAAGTCGAGGCTCAACGTGCTGTTCAGGTAATGCGCGCAGACCAGTAACAGCGACATCAGTAAATAGTCGATGTGTGCGCGAATCAATTGATGCGGCGCCTTGAAGATACGTTTCAATGCACCGATTTTCATATACACGATCAGTGAAGCCAGCCAGGCTAGGGCGAGCGAAAAAATCAGGTTAAAGGCAGCTACAGCGAGCAGCCAATTAGCAGTGATGTGCATAAAGTCCTCATGTGTTGGTGTGGTTGAGTCGTCAGGGCAGCGCTTGCGCAGGTGAACCCGAGCGCTAATCTGCGTATGCTACGACGCTTTCGTCGCGCTGACTTGTAAGGAGATGCTGTTGTGTCGTCGCGTTCAAACCGCCTGCTGATGAGTGAGTCGTATATTCTGCATGACGGTACCCTGCCGGATACGCACATGCATACCCATGCGGCGATTATTCTGATGGTCAGTCGAGGCCGGCCCTTGCTGATCGAAACCCAGGCCGGGTCTCGGTATGCGTGTCACAGCGTCTTGATCAATGCCGGGGTGACGCATCGACTGCTCAGCGGTCACGAGGCCCTGAGCGCCTGGTACATCGATATCACCACGCCATTTGCGGCCTATTTGCGTCAGCATTATTTCCAATCAGGCCCTATCCTGCCGGATCTTTTGGCGTTGTCCACTCGCACTATTTTGCACCAGCGAGCGCCTGATTTTGCACGATTCCTGGGCTGCTTTGCGGGCTTTCACGCTGCGGATTACGCCATCGATGCGCGCTTGCAGGCCAGCGTATTATTGATGCGGCAATGGCAGCGCATGCCCGAGGTGGCTGCGGCGTGTTGCCTAAGCCCCTCGCGCTTCAGTCATTTGTTTTCGGAGCAGTTGGGCGTGGCCTTTCGCCAGTATCGACTGTGGCAGCAAGCCTGTGTCTTTCTGCGCCATTTTCAGGCCCAACATTCGCTCACGCATCAGGCCTTGGAGCATGGTTTTAGTGATGCCTCGCATCTGAGTCATAGCTTTCGCAAGCTGGTGGGGCTGAGCCCTTCTGAAGTTGTGGGAAACTATAAATGTGTCGAGTGGCTAGCGTTGTAAAGATCGTGCTCTAACCAGGTTTGCAAAGCGCTAAGGGCATCAATATAAAGGTCTTTTAGTGTGTCATTTTAACAGCTGGATTATCGACGATGATGACGTCCGTAACCCGCCCAAATTCTAAGAGAAACCCGATGACGTTGCGGAATGCCCTTCGCTATTTTTGCCTATTTTCGCTGCTTGCCGGTCAGGCCCATGCGGAGCAATTTTCCTGGATTGAAAAAGAGGCTGAAGCGCTGGTTTCGGCAGGGAATTTTGATGAGAAGGCGCTGGCGCATATCCTCTCCTTGCGCAGCCTCTGTGAAAGCGAGATTGAGCGTAAATCGGACGACCCGAGGGTGTGGTTCCTCTGCGGTAAGGTGCATGAAAAGTTAATGTCTTTTCGCAACAGACAAAACCAGCAGTTAAGTAATGAAGCAAGAAATACCGATGCAGAATTTATGCTGCATAAAAGGCAGGCGCTAGAATACTACACCCAAGCGATTGCTTTGGATGG
>JBFHRI010000340.1:0-2718 GCA_041591755.1 Oleiphilaceae bacterium | reverse complement strand
GAGTTGGGGCCGAGCTCGGGCTGCGCCGCCTGTGTGTTGAAACCATAGCTGAGAAGTAGAACACACAGTGCGGGGCCAAACAGCTTCTGGATACTACGCTGATTCATTTGGCGACACCTTTTCACGTACGGATATTTACTGAACAATTTAACTATACGCGTGGGTGTCTAAAGTATCTGTAACAAATGGTTATGGGGTGGGCGGTTTTTTCGAACTGTTCGACACTTTGCACATTTGATGCGCAAGACTGTGAAATGTTTAACAGGATCGATCTCTGGGCTGTTGACTGGCTAGGGCCCTAGGGGCAATCAATGGGCTCCCAGACGCTCAAGAAAGGTTTTGACTTCGCTGACCAGGCGGCGGCTCACCGGCAGTTTTTCATGCGTGCGACGAATCCGCACAAAGTATTTGCCATCGGCCGACTTGCTCAGCGCTTCGATGTGCTTGGCGTTGATCAGGGTGTTGCGGTGAACGCGTAAAACCCGTTCCCCCCAAATCTGTTCGAGTTCCTTCAAGGTCTGGTCGCTCAAGGTTTCGCCATGCTTGTGGTAGATGGTCAAATATTTTTGGTCGGCGCGAAAATAATAAATGTTGTCGAAAGGGATCAGTTCCTGGCCTTGCCAGGTGTTGGCGACGAAAACCTCGCCATCTTCAGTTTGCGCGGCTTCCAATTGGCGCACTTGCAATTGGTTGACCTGGCTGGCTTTGGCTAGCGCCGCAGCCAAATCATCATGTCGTACGGGTTTCAGGAGGTAGCCGGTGGCACTGACCTGAAACGCCTTGATGGCATATTCATCATAAGCCGTGCAAAAAATTACTGCAGGCGGACATTCCTGGCGGCTGAGTTGCTTGGCGACGGCCATGCCATCCATGACCGGCATGCGTACATCAAGAATGACAATGTCGGGATTAAGCGCCTGAACGCGTTGCAGGGCTTGTTCGCCATTCTCCGCTTCGCCCACACAGGTATAGTCTGGCATGCCTGCGATCAGGCGCAGGAGGCGTTCGCGCGCGAGTTTCTCGTCATCGACAATCAGGACGCTGATGCGGCGTTCTTCTGTCATCACGCATGGACTCCCTGGTCATTGTTCCGGCTGCATGGGCAAGCGTAACGTAACCGTGAAAACGGCATCATTACGGCTGGTTTTCAATATAGCAGTCTCGCCATAAAGTGCATGCAGCCGTGCCCGGATATTATCCAGCGCAATGTGATTGCCGTCATGAATTGTACCCACCTCCCGCTGCGTGGGATAAGGGTTGGCGATCATGATCGTGAGTGAATCCTTTTGTCGATAGCTGCTAATCTGAATGGTGCCACCCTGCGCCAGTTGTTGAATACCGTGGCAGACCGCATTTTCCACTAAGGGTTGTAGGATGAGAGGAGGAATCATCAGGCTTTCGTCCAAGCCTTCAAGCCGCCATTCGATCCGCAGACGGTCGCCTAGACGCAAGCCTTCCAGACTTAAAAAGCGTTGGCACAATGCGAGTTCATCCTTGAGTGGAATCAGCATGTCTTGCTGACTCAGTGTCATTCGAAAAACCGATGCCAAGTCCAACACAGCCTCTTCCGCGCGTGGGGGATCGCTGGCAATTAAGCTGGCAATCGTATTCATGCTATTAAATAAAAAGTGGGGACGAATACGCGCCTGCAAGGCATCGAGTCGAGCTTTCAGTTCGGCCTGTTTTTGCTGCCGCCACTGTGCTTGCAGAGCAAAATAGCGTAACAACAGTAGTGCGATCAGCGCACTGATCAGCATACTGCGCAGGATGAATACATCGGGTGGGCTGCTGATCAACAGTCCCAGTTGTAAGGCCACGAACGCAGCAAAGCTTCCGCTGACGGAGGTGACGACTAAAATAACAGCCGCGATCTGCCAGGCTATCGGCCGTCGGTGCAAAAAGCGCCTGCCCGAGCAGATGAATGCCGCGCAGCTCAATACTACGCAATGCGAAAAAATTGAAATCTGGCCCAGAACCTCCCAATCCACAAGCGCTTGATCACTCAACATCATGCTCAGAATCAGCGCCATGATCTGGGTCAGAATCAGCATCAATAACAGGGCATTGATCTGACAGAGGTCGGGCACGATCGCCAAGTGGGGCTTGGCGGATGTATCTTGAGCGAGCGCGTGTGGAGAGTTAGCCATGGGTATGCATACGGCAATAAGGAAAGTGGCGGAATCATGCTATACTGCCGCACTTTTTCGGCGGCCGGTGCGACGTTGCTGAGCAGCGACAACGTGGCGGCCCGAACACCTACTTTAGCTTCAGTCTAGTTGGGATTCTCGCATGAGCAATGACAGCCAATCGATACCTTCCGTTTCCACGTCTCAGGCAGCAGAAAAACCCTGGGGCGGTCGCTTCACTGAGCCCACCGATGCCTTTGTGGAACGCTTCACCGCTTCGGTCGAGTTCGACAAGCGACTTTACTTTCATGACATACAAGGCTCGATTGCACATGCCACCATGCTGGCCAAAGTCGGTGTCCTGACCGAGACGGAGCGCGATCAAATCATTCAAGGTCTGATCGAGATCCGCCAAGAGATCGAGGCCGGACAATTTAACTGGTCGGTCAAGCTTGAAGATGTGCATATGAATATCGAGTCAGCGCTGACGGCGCGGATTGGGCTCACGGGCAAAAAGTTGCACACAGGCCGCTCACGCAATGATCAGGTGGCGACCGATATTCGCTTGTATCTACGCGATGAAATCGATGCG
>JBFHRI010000339.1:0-2751 GCA_041591755.1 Oleiphilaceae bacterium | reverse complement strand
GGCACCGGCACCCACGATCGGCTTTTCGAGCTGGGTCGTTTGATAGCCTTTGGGTAGGTCGGGATAAAAATAGTTTTTGCGCTCGAATACCGAACGCTGATTGATTTCGGCATTAATCGCCAGGCCAAACATGATGGCATAGCGGAAAGCCTGCTCATTGGGTACGGGCAGGGTGCCGGGCAGCGCGAGATCAACGGCACTGGCCTGGGTGTTGGGCTCGGCACCAAAGGCGGTCGATGAGCCGGAAAAAATTTTGGATTGGGTGGCGAGCTGTACGTGTACTTCCAGCCCGATCACGGTTTCCCACTGCATACTGTTTCTCCTGCGGGCCTTAGAACGTGTTGGGGGTACGTGTATGCCAGTCGGTAACGGACTGGAAGCGATGCGCGACATTCAACATGCGCGCCTCATCGAAGTAGTTACCAATCAGCTGCATGCCCACGGGTAAACCGCCAATCATTCCCGCTGGCAGCGACATGCCGGGTAGTCCTGCCAGATTGGTCGAAATCGTGAAAATATCTTCCAGATACATTTGCACCGGATCTCCGCTCTTCGCGCCGAAGGGGAAGGCCGGAGAGGGTGCAGTCGGGCCGAGAATGAGATCGACTTCGTTGAAGGCACTGACAAAGTCATTCTTGATCAGACGACGCACCTGCTGGGCTTTGCGGTAGTAGGCATCGTAGTAACCGGCCGACAGCGCATAGGTGCCGATCAGGATGCGGCGTTTTACTTCGTCGCCAAAGCCTTCGGAGCGGCTGCGCAGATACAAATCCATCAGGTCTTTCGGGTGGTCGCAGCGATGGCCGTAGCGCACGCCGTCGAAGCGCGACAGGTTGGCCGAGCACTCAGCCGGCGCGATCACATAGTAAGCCGGCACGGAAAGATCGGAATGCGGCAGGCTGACCTCTTTGAATTGTACGCCTTGTGCTTCGAGCACTTTAATCGCGTCCTGCAGCACGCCTTGCAGTTCGGCGCTGAGGTGTTCGCTGAAAAACTCCTTCGGCAAACCGATGCGCAGGCCTTTAAGCTCTTTGTTCAGGTCGCGCGTGTAGTCTTCTTTCTCGCGCTGCAGACTGGTGGAGTCTTTGCTGTCGTGGCCGGCCATGACATTTAGCAGAATGGCGTTGTCCTCGGCCGTGCGCGCCATCGGGCCAGCCTGGTCAAGACTGGAGGCGAAGGCGATCATGCCATAGCGGGAGACCAGGCCGTAGGTCGGTTTCAGGCCGGTAATCCCACACAGCGAGGCCGGCTGACGAATCGAGCCGCCGGTATCGGTGGCGGTGGCTGCCGGCACCAGTTGTGCGGCCACCGCAGCGGCCGAGCCGCCGGAAGAACCGCCGGGCACCAGGGCTTCGCCCGATGACCAAGGGTTGGTCACCTTGCCGTAATAGCTGGTTTCATTGGAGGAGCCCATCGCGAACTCGTCCATATTGGTCTTGCCCAGGCACACCGCGCCGGCGCGTTTGAAATTTTGCACCACGGTGGCGTCGTAGGGCGCAATAAACTTCTCTAGCATGCGGGAGCCGCAGGTGGTGCGCACGCCGTCGGTACAGAAGATATCTTTGTGCGCAAACGGAATGCCGGTCATCAGGTCTGCATCACCGGCCGCCAGGCGCGCATCGGCTGCCTTGGCTTCGGCCAGCGCCTGCTCGGGCGTCACGGTAATGAAACTGTTTAATTTAGGGTCGAGTGAGGCAATACGCTGCAGAAAAAATTGGCTCAGCTCGACGCTGGAATAGGTCTTGTCGCGCAGGCCACGGGCCAGCTCGGAGATAGTCAGGTTCAGCATGGACGTCTTTCGTATTGTAGTGAGTCGGTCAGCATTAATGTGAGTCGTGGCTAGGCTTATTCAATCACTTTCGGGACCAGGTACAGGCCGTCTTCGGTGGCTGGTGCAATGGCCTGGAACTTTTCGCGCTGGTTGGTCTCGGTGACGACATCGGCGCGCAGGATTTGCACGGCATCCATTGGGTGCGCCATCGGTTCGATATTGGCGGTATCGACCGCCTGTAATTGATCCACCAGCTTAATAATGTTGTCGAGATCGGAGGCCAGCTTGATGCTTTTGGCTTCATCAACTTGCAGTCGCGCCAGATGGGCAATCTTTTTCACGTCGTCGGTAGTGATAGACATAGGAAATCCTTGGCGTGTGTAGAGTTTGGATGGCGTACGCGAGGCGTAAGGCCCCCGCCAAAATCGCGGGCCATCATAGCAGGATTGCGGCGCAGGCAGAAGCCGGCACCGCAGCCTCTGTACCCGGTCTCGATTCTTTCTACCTGGGTCCAAGGGTGCTAGAATCCGCGCTCCCGAAAATCCGCGCTGGTGAGACGCCTCAGCATGAAAGAATCCCTACTGCTCCGTCTGGACAAAATCGCCGAACGCTATGAAGAACTTTCGGCCTTGCTGAGCGCGCCGGACGTGATTTCTGATCAGAATCGTTTTCGCGACTACTCCAAGGAATACGCCGAGCTGGAGCCCGTGGTCAAATGCTACGACCAGTTTCGTCAGGCCAAGGAAGACATCCAGGAAGCCCGCAATTTGATGCAGGACGGGGATGCCGAAATGCGCGAACTGGCTGAGGAAGAGTTGGCTTCGGCGCAGGAAAAGTTCGAGCAGCTGGATCAGGAATTACAAATTCTGCTACTGCCCAAAGACCCGAACGACAGCAACAACGTGTTTCTGGAAATTCGCGCGGGAACCGGCGGGGATGAGGCCGCCATTTTTGCAGGTGATTTGTTTCGCATGTATTCG
>JBFHRI010000338.1:0-2757 GCA_041591755.1 Oleiphilaceae bacterium | reverse complement strand
GGGTCTATTTGACGCTGGCCAAACAATCCAATCGTCGCGACTTTAACGAACTGCACAAGCTGATCAGCGGTCGCGATTACAAGTCGGCCTTAAAATTTGCCGCGGCATCCAAAAGCGCGATGTCCGCGATGATTGGTGCGGGACTCGTGCGCCTGGGGCGTCAACAACCACGCGAAGAAATCGAATATGCGATGGAAGAAGGCTTGCTGGAAACCATGCCGCGTCTTGAAAAGCGCACGCAGTACCTGGCGACACTTGCGAACGTTTCAACCTTATTGGGCCTGCTGGGTACCATCATCGGTTTGATTGCCGCCTTCACGGCAGTCGCTTCGGCAGATCCAGCGCAAAAAGCCAGTTTGTTGTCGCAGAGTATTTCTGTCGCGATGAACACAACCGCTTTCGGTCTGATTGCAGCGATCCCGCTGTTGCTGATTCATTCGGTATTACAGACCAAAACGAACGAAATCGTCGATAGCTTTGAAATGGCGGGTATCAAGGTGATGAACCTGTTGAGCGATAAGGCCGCACCTGCCGCGACACCTGCGCCGGCGCGCGAACAAGGCGGCAATCTGCAAGCCCAACCTGCTTAACGAATCATACTTTGGAATACGAGCCAATACAGGAGCTTCGGCCATGCGACGTAAACATCGCCGACTAAAAGAAGAACCAGAACTGGATATCACTGCGTTCATGAATCTGATGATCGTATTGGTACCGATTCTGTTGATGAGCATGGTCATCGCGCATGTGAATGTGCTGGATCTGAACTTTCCGGCGATGGAAAGTGCGGCGCAGGACGATGTCGACGAGCTACAACTGCAGGTCATCATCCTAGAAGATCAGCTGGTGGTTGCTGATAACAAGGGTGGCGTGATCAAGCAAGTGAAGGATGTCGATGGCAAGCATGATTTCCAATTGCTCGGCAGGGTCATGCAGGAGATCAAGTCACGTATTCCTGAGAAAAAAGAAATTACCATCATGCCGCGCCAGAAGACTTCTTACCAAAATCTGGTCAGCGTGATGGATACCGTTCGCTCCTATAAGGCCGTGGTGGCGGGCAGTGTGGTGAATGCCGAACTGTTCCCTGAGATCTCGATTGCAGACGCGCCGGATGTGATCGAGAACACCGAAGAAGTGGCCAGCCGTCTCACTGAAGATCTGCGTAAAGAACTCAACGGGGTGGATTCATGAAGGAATCAGCCAAAGCCAAGCGCATCCAGCGTCACCAGCGTCGCAGTCGCAATCAGAGTAAACTGAATCTGGTGTCGTTAATGGACATCTTCACCATCTTGGTGTTCTTCCTGATGGTGAACTCTAACTCGGATGTGCAAATACTGAATCAGAACAATGAAGTGAAGCTTCCGCTCTCAAGTGCCGAGGAGTTTCCGAAAGATACCTTATCACTGGCCATCACTCAGGATGACGTTTTAGTCGGCGGGCGCCCGATATTAAAGCTGGAGCAGCTGCGCAGTTTTAAAGGTGAAGTTGAGCCGGCCTTGAAGGCCGAGCTGAATTATCAAGCCAGCAAGTCGCTGCAGCAGGAGTTTCCGTTGGGCCGCCCCATTACCATCGTGGCGGACCGCGAACTCCCTTACGAAGTATTGAAAGTCATCATGACCACTTGCGTTGAAGCTGGCTATGCCAGCATCTCTCTGGCGGTCACTGCGCAAACACAACAGGGGGCTTGATCATGTTATTGCATAGCCAAGGACTCCCCTGGAACAGCGAAGAAGGCGAGCGTCGTCGCCTGCTGCGTATCGCGGCAATTGTTTGTCCTATTTTTTTGCTGGCATCGATCTACATCAGTTGGACCCAGTTGCCGGAACCCACTCGCGAAGAGGCGGAAAAGATACCGCCGCAGCTAGCTCGATTGATCAAGAAAGTTGAGCCGCCCAAGCCCGTGATCAAGAAAGAGGAGCCTAAGCCAGAACTGCCCAAAGTAGCGGAAAAGCCCAAAGAGCAGCCTAAGCCCAAGCTCAAAGAAACGCCGCCGCCCCCGAAGGTAGCGGAAAAGCCCAAGCCGCAGCCGCCTAAGCAGGCCCCGCAGCCGAAAGAAGTTGAACTGGCACGCGAAAAGGCGCAGAACTCCGGTCTATTGGCCATGAGTGACAAGCTGTCAGCCTTGAATGCCATGGCTAACAACGTCAAGCTGGACGCGCCCAAGACTATAACGGCCGCTCCCATTGCCGCCAAGAAAACCGATCAATTGGCCAATCAGGCTCGCACGGTCGTTGCCAGTGGAGGCGTCAAAGACGCGCAGCTGTCGCAAGCGACGCAAAAAATGGATTTGAGCGCGCGAAAAGTGACGGAAGTGGCGCAGTCTGAGCAAGTCGTTGCGGCTGTGGCCGCCGAGAAAGCGGTGCAAGCCGAAGCGGCGGCTCGACGCACCTCGGAGGAGTTGCGTCGTACCATTGATGCTAATAAGTCGGCGATTTACAGCATTTACAATCGTGCGCTGCGTAAGCAACCTTCCTTACGCGGTGCCGTGACGCCAGAGCTGGTGGTCGAGTCTACCGGGCAGGTCAGCTCGTGCAAGGTCGTCGAGTCGACACTCAACGATGCCGATTTGGAAAGCAAAATTTGCAGTCGTCTGCTGTTGGTCAACTTTGGACCGAAGCCGGGCACGGACCGTCATACTTTTCGAACTCAGCTGGATTTGATTCCCGGATAAGGCGAAAAGAGCAGGAGCGCATACCACGGTATGGGCTCTTGCATTGACGCAATCTTAGAGCTTAGTGCGGAGTCCTTCGCTCTGAG
>JBFHRI010000337.1:0-2761 GCA_041591755.1 Oleiphilaceae bacterium | reverse complement strand
GGGCAGGTCAAGTGGCTGGCCTCGGTGACCATGTGGGTGTCCGTGGTGAATCTCGCCTTAAGCATTGTGCTGGTGCAGTACTGGGGCATTCTGGGCGTGGCGCTTGGCATGGCGATTCCGCAGATTATTCTCAACCTGGTGTTTGTGCCGCGCTATACGCTACGTGTTTTAGGCGCCCCGGTATGGCCGTATTTTTTCCAGCTTTATCTGAAGAGCTTGCTCCCTGCCGCCTTGCTTGGCGGCACTCTGTTTCTTCTTTCGTTGTATGCGGCGCCACAAGGTTACCTGAGTCTGTTGGCGCAGGCGTTTTTAGGAACTGTGGTGTATTTGGCTGCGGTTTATGTGTTTTTTCTGGATGGCTCGAGCCGGGAGTGGGTGCGAGGCTTCATTGCCAAGCGACTCAGGCTCGGCGGCGCGTAATCGAGCGATTTAACAAATATCGGCGACACAAACCCTAATAATACGATGATCAGCGCCGACAACGGCGCCGGTTAGCTTTGTGTTATGGCTTTCTATAGCACCAGGTGATATTAT
This sequence comes from Oleiphilaceae bacterium, assembly GCA_041591755.1. Lineage (GTDB taxonomy): Bacteria > Pseudomonadota > Gammaproteobacteria > Pseudomonadales > Oleiphilaceae > JBFHRI01. The sequence continues at coordinate 2,227 of JBFHRI010000337.1, read as the reverse complement.
TTTTCACCATTTCAAGGATGAAGCATGAGAGTTTTCAAGAACAGGGCGTTCGCTAAGTGGGCGACTAAGGAAGGCCTGCCAGATTCGGTTTTAATGGCTGCAGTCGATGAAATGGACCGTGGTCTTGTTGATGCCGATTTAGGGGGCCATGTGATGAAGAAACGCGTGGCGATAGAGGGGCGAGGTAAAAGCGGCGGGGTGAGAACGCTCTTGGCCTATCAAGCGGGTGATAGAGCATTCTTCATTTATGGTTTTGCAAAAAATGCCAGAACCAATATCAAGAATGTTGAATTGAAGGCGTTAAAAGCGTATGCGGCACTCTTACTGTCATACAGCGACGAGGCGCTAAGCGATGCGGCAAGTCAGGGTGTCTTGATCGAGGTGCAAAGTCATGGATAAATCTATCCTGGAAGTGGTGCATGAAGGTGCGCAGGATCTTCATCACGCGGGTTTAGTGTCGGATCTCACGATGCGTGAGTTTGACGCGTTGTGTCTACCACCAGTGAAAGAATTTACAGCGGCGCAGATTAAAAGTCTTCGCATGGCGAACCATGCTAGCCAAGGCGTGTTTGCGGCCTACCTGAACATTAGTGTGTCGACCGTTCAGAAATGGGAACAAGGGCAAAAAAGGCCTAATGGCGCGGCGCTTAAATTGTTGAATTTGGTTGCGGATAGAGGATTAGGCATCTTAGCGCGATCGGCTTAATCCAATAGCCTTATTTGAGCGTTTTTGCTCAGCCCCGCTCGCGCGTAATCGACCGATCCAGCAACATCACCGGTAAAATCCCGACCAAAACGATGACCAAAGCGGACAGCGAGGCCAGTTCGATTTGCTGGTCTGAGGCGTATTGATAGACCTGGGTCGCCAAGGTTTCGAAGTTGAAAGGGCGCAAGATTAAAGTGGCCGGTAACTCCTTCATGCAATCGACAAAGACCACGATCACTGCCGTGAGGGCGCCCCGACGAATAATGGGCAGATGCACCAGCAGCAGGGTTTCAAGACGATTGCGGCCGAGTGAGCGGGCCGCCATATCCATATTGGGCGTCACTTTGTCGAGACTGGATTCGACCGAACCGGCGGCGACGGCCAGAAAACGCACGATATAGGCAAACAAAATTGCAAATACGGTGCCACTCAGGAGCAAGCCGGTGGCGATTTCGAAGTGATCGCGCATCAATCCGTCGAACCAGTTATCGAATGCCGCAAAGGGGATAATCACGCCCACCGCCAAGGCGGCGCCGGGTACGGCATAACCCAGGCTGGAAAGCTGTACCAGCAGACCGGTCAGACGGTGTCGACTCAGGCGCTTGGCATAGGCCAGCAACAGACCTAAGACCAGGGCCACCAAGGCCGCCAGCGCCGACAATCCAAAACTGCTCCACATATAGCGTAAGAAGTCTTCGTTCCAGCTTTTCTCGAAATGACTGAGCGCATAGTTGCCAAGAATCAGCAGTGGCACAACAAAGCCGAGCACTACCGGAAGGCTCGCCAGGGCAGTCGCGCCCCAGGCCCGCCAACCGTGCAATACATGGGGTTGCACGGTGTCTCCGGCATTACGGCCGTGATATTGCTTTTGCCTACGCCGCGAATAGCGCTCGATCGAAATTAACGCAACTACAAAACCGATCATCAAGACCGCAATTTGCGCGGCGCCGCCGAGATTGCTCATATTGAGCCAGGTGTCGTAGAGCCCGGCCGTAAGTGTTTTAACGGCGAAGAAGTCAACCGTGCCGAAGTCGTTCAAGGTTTCCATCAGCACCAGGGCCAGGCCGACCGCGATGGCCGGGCGCGCAATCGGCAGAGCGACGCGCCAGAAATAGCCGAGATGGCTGCAACCCAGGCTGCGTGCGACGCGGTGCAGCGAGGTCGATTGCTCCAAGAAGGCGGCGCGCGCCAGCATGTAGATATAGGGATAGAGCACTAAGGACATGACGATGATGGCGCCGCCATGACTGCGAATGTTCGGGAACCAGTAATCGCGAAAGCTTTGCCAGCCGAACAGCTCGCGCAAGGTGCTTTGTACCGGACCGGCGTAGTTCAACAGATCGGTATAGACGTAGGCGATCACATAAGCCGGCACGGCGAAGGGCAACAGTAAGGCCCAGCTGAGCCATTTACGCCCAGGAAACTGATACATACTGATCAGCCAAGCGCTGCCGGTGCCAATCGCCAGTGAGAGTAGGCCCACACCGAACATGAGAATGAAGGTATTTTTGAGATAGAAGG
>JBFHRI010000336.1:0-2798 GCA_041591755.1 Oleiphilaceae bacterium | reverse complement strand
TATGAAACTTCCACAGGCCCTGGCATTTGGGCTACCATAGTGCCGCTTGCTGTACGGACACCTAAACTCACTACGCTGCTCTCAACCAGGGACTGATGCACTACGTCACCCGCTATCTGCTTATCGGACTTCTCGTTTGCGGTGCCAGCCTGCTTAATCTCAAGTCGGCCCACGCCCGCTCGGCAGAGGAAGTTAAAGCGGCTTATATTTACCACTTTTTGAAATTTGTGCAGTGGCCGGAGAACATCGAGCGCTTAAGGATGACCGTCTGCATTCTGGATGATGAGCCGATGGCACAAAAACTGAAGCCACTGAGTGGGCAAAGTGTGCGAAGTCTGCCGATCCTGCTCCTACCACTTACGTCCAGTGACCCCGGCGCTGCCGCCCGAATCGCCGAATGTGATGCGGTCTTCATTGGCACAGAGGGGGCGCCTCGGCTGCTGCAAATACTCAACTGGCTCAATAATCGCCCGACTTTGGTACTGAGTGATATCGACGAGTTTGCGCAAAAAGGCGGCATGGTCGAGTTCGTCAATTTCGGTGATGTGATTCGCTTCAATATCAATAACAAAAACGCCCGCGACGCACGGCTGTTCATCAGCTCGAAACTGCTTGAGTTGGCGCATCAGGTGATCCAGTAGCGCGGCCCATGACCCTGCCTAATACAGATAAAGACCGCTTCGAAAAGCACGAATATTCGGTCCGCATTCGCAATAAACTGACTCGGATCATTATCGCCAGCACCTTGGTTGCGGTGACCTTGCTGAGCACTTGGTTTGTGTACCTGCGCTACGAAACTTTTAAGACGCAGATGAGTAGCGAATTCACCACCATCAGCCATATCATTGCGGACCGCGCCACTGCCGCACTGGTCTTCGAAGATACCCAAAGCCTGCAAGAAAATCTAAACAGCCTGGCCCTGCACCACGAAATCATATTGGGTTGCATCTACTCCAAACGCGATCGTCTTCTAGTGCAATATTCCCGCCATCCGAGTACACATCAATGCCCCAACCGGAGCCGAGAACAAGGCTCTGGTTTTGCCAAGAATGCCTTTCAGAGCCTAAGTGATGTCACGCTGATCGACGAGCACGTTGGCCGCATCCTGGTGCGAGCCAGTACCGGGGAACTGTACCGAGAAATTCTAACGACTATCGTATCGACCTTGTTGTTGGGTGGGCTAGCCATTCTGGCCGCTCTGCTGTTTGCACGGCATGTCCAACGTAACATTTCAGATCCGCTGGTCGACCTGCAAAAACTGGCCATTAAAGTCACCGAAGAAAAGGACTACACCTTGCGAGCCGTCAAGCGCGACGCTAACGAAATCGGCGCCCTGGTGGATGCGTTCAATGCGATGTTGGCCACCATTTCGCAGCAAAACCAAATCATCAGCCAGCATGCAGAAACCCTCGAGCATACGGTCCATGAGCGGACGCGCGAACTTGAAGCGGCGATCAAAGAGCTCGAGGCATTCAGCTATTCCGTGTCGCACGACTTGAAAGCTCCCCTTCGTAGCATTCGTGGTTTTAGTGAGTTGATCCTCGAAGATTATGGCCGTCAGTTACCTGATCAGGGCAAGCACTATTTAAGTCGAATCATCAAAAATAGCGACAAAATGATGCGCCTGGTGATCAGTTTACTGGAGCTGTCGCGCATCTCACGCGTCGAGCTGCAACGCCAAACCTACTCGCCCAACCGCATGATTCTTAACTTATTGCACGATTTGAAATTACACCACCCGGAACGCTCGTTCAGCTACAAGGTGCTTGACGGCATGCTGATCACAGGCGATGAGAAAATGATTGAAAGTATTTTCAGCAATTTGATCAGCAATGCTTTCAAATACTCCGCCACGCGGTCTCACACCCATATCGAGGTGGGCATGCGTGAGAAACAGGGTATGCAATGGTATTTTGTTCGAGATGAAGGAATTGGTTTTGACAGCAGCGAAGCGGAGCGCATTTTTCAACCCTTTTGCCGCCTCCATGCGGGTGAGGAGTTTGAAGGGAGTGGGATCGGCCTGGCCACTGTGGCTCGCATCGTTGAGCGGCATGAGGGCCGAATCTGGGCCGAGTCGACACCAGGCAAGGGCACTTCGGTGTATTTCAGCCTATACTGCCAGCGCCATGACTGCGCAGAACCAATAGCCCCATCAGCAGAACTGATCTCCGCACGAAAAGCGGGCAATTCTAAAACACTGTAAATCTTCTGTGACTTTTTGTGGCAAAGCGCACACTTTCACCTAGAATCAAGGCGAAGGGACTTGCGCGCGCGCGCGATGTGCGGCGCTTCACTTCCAAATAAGCATCACCCGGGCGATCAAGCAATCTTCACACCCGTCTTGGCGATACAGGAACCTTGCATACCTTTATTTGTAGCCGGTGCATGGCGACCAGAAATCAATTAGCTAACGTTTTAACTAACAGCTAGCAGCAGTAGGCATCTATGGGCACCCAATTCGAACCAAACAAGTTATATCGTATCCTGATCGTCGATGACGCGCAGGATGATGCCGAACTGCTCGCACATCAGCTGAGCAAAAACGGTTTACGTATTGAGTGCCAGCGCGTCGAGTCGGCGCAACAACTACAACAGGCGCTGATGAATGAAGAGTGGCATATTGTTCTGACCGACTACACCATGCCCGGATTTTCCTGCGACGCGGCGCTGGCCATTGTGCGACAGTTCGACCCTGATCTGCCGGTCATTATTGTCTCGGGAGACATTGGCGAAGAAACTGCAGCCGAAGCGATGCTGCAGGGCGCGCAAGACTATGTCATGAAAGACAACCTGACGCG
>JBFHRI010000335.1:0-2799 GCA_041591755.1 Oleiphilaceae bacterium | reverse complement strand
GTGATTCACCTGATACAGCAAGGGCAAGATATCAATGATGTCCTGCTGGCGCCGCGGCAACACTTCTTTCACTCGCGCCAGTCTCGCCTGATTGATATGCAGGAAGCGATCGCGCAACTTGCTCAAAAGCTTGCGATCAACCCCCTCTGTGAAATCCGGCGTTAGCTTTTCAGCGCTAGGCATCATAGGCAATGAAAATGCCACATACCGCAGGCATCCTCTAAATCAAAAGAATGGATTAACTATAGTCGACCACACCATTGTGACGCAGTGAACATTGTTACGATGCGTAGCGATTTTGCATGTACCAAGGCCGATCTACGAACCATTGTTTACGTAAACCAAGTGCCCTACCTCACTGGGCATTCCTGGGACACCGACTATACTTGCGAGACAACTCCAGAATGCCACGCGCATGTTACGGAGCATTTAGACTGCGATCTCGCTTGAAAGGAACATTCAGGTGCCCAAACAGCTTATCGAAACTCAATTGCCAGTGGCCTCATTACAAATAGGCATGCATGTGATTCGTCTGGATCGCCCCTGGCTCGAGACCGACTTTTTACTGCAAGGCTTTATCATTCAAAGCCAGGACGATATCCGACGCCTGCAAATGCAGTGTGAGTATGTGTTTGTCGAGGGCGTGGTGGAAGAGCAATTGCTCCAGCCCCAGCACGCTGATATGACGACCAAACAAACAAAACCCCAAAAAGTGCTAACCCAGCGTGTCCGCTATATCAATAAAGTCTCGATGGAGCAGGAATTTCGCGCCGCAAAAGGCGTGTTTCGGGAAGCGCGCCAGCTCTCCAGGGAGTTAATGAACGGTTTACGCTTTGGCGCCTTACTCAATATGAATCATGCCAAAGAGGTGGTGGATGATTGCGTACAAAGTATCTTGCGCAATGAATTCGCGCTGATGGTGCTGACCCAAATCAAGAACAGCCACGATTACACCGCAGAACACTCAATGAATGTGTGTATTCTCAGTGCGACCTTCGCCAAGCACCTCGGGTTATCGGAAAGCGAAATTCAAAAGGTCGGGTTGTGTGGTCTGCTACATGATGTCGGAAAAACACGTATCCCGCTCGAAATTCTAGATAAGGAAGGGGCTTTGACGCCGGAAGAGTTCGAGATCATGCGCCAGCACACCTCTTTTGGCCGTGATCTCTTAATGTCGACACCCGGTTGTGAACACTACGCCGTAGATGCCGCCCATTCACACCATGAACGCATTACCGGCAGCGGCTATCCACGCGGCTTGGTCGATCATCAAATTCCCTACTATGCCAAAATTGTGGCTCTTGCCGACACCTATGACGCCATCACCAGTACCCGCTGCTATGCCAAGGGACGACCTTCAAAAGACGCACTGGATATCATCTACAAGTGCCGCGGGGAGCAATTCGACGCCGAGCTGGCGCTCGAGTTCATTCAATGCATCGGCATTTATCCACCCGGTTGCATCGTAGAAATGAACAACGGTGAAGTCGGCATCGTGATCTCCAATAACACCGAAGGTAAGCTGCGACCGAAGGTCATACTGGTACTCGACTCCGACAAACGCCCGGCGCCCGAGCATGTCGTCGACCTGAATCTCGGCCACACTGACTCCCAGGGCCAAGCATATAGTGTAAAAAGAGAGCTCCCCAGTGGCAGCTTTGGCATCAATTTGCAGGAATATCTGGATCGAGGCCTACGCTTAGCCGGTTTTGGGGACGTCGAAAGCAAACCTTCCAAGAAACAATCGTGAGCCCTCTTGAGGGCTCAAGTTTGACCGCGATCGTGGCTTAACTAATCCTCAGCGGGCGGACAATACTTCCCGCTGCAACGCAACGGCCCGCAAGACCTGTTCCGGAGCGGTGCCCCCAATATGCTTGCGCGCAGCGACCGAGCCTTCCAGGGTCAACACCTCAAATACATCCTCACGGATCACCGATGAGAATTGTTGCAACTCAGACAGACTCATGTCCGCTAGATCCTTCTTCTGAGCAATGCCATAGGCCACCGCCTTACCCACCACCTCATGCGCATCGCGGAAGGCCAGCCCATTCACCACCAAATAGTCGGCCAGATCGGTGGCGGTCGAGAAACCGCGACGCGCTGCCTCGCGCATATTGTCGGCTTTCACCTGCAGCGCAGGCACCATATCAGCAAAGGCTTTGAGGCAACCTTTGACGGTATCAATCGCATCAAATAGCGGCTCTTTGTCTTCTTGGTTGTCCTTGTTGTAGGCCAAAGGCTGTGACTTCATAAGCGTCACGAGCGCAATTAAATGCCCGACGACACGGCCCGACTTGCCCCGCACCAACTCGGGCACATCCGGATTCTTCTTTTGCGGCATAATCGAAGAGCCGGTGCAGAAACGATCGGGCAGATCAACAAAGTTGAACTGCGCCGAAGCCCATAGAATAAGCTCTTCAGAGCAGCGTGAGAGATGCACCATCAGCACACTCGCAAAGGCACAAAACTCAATCGCAAAGTCACGATCACTCACGGCGTCCAAGGAATTATAACTGGGACGTTCGAAGCCCAATAACTGGGCCGTCAAATGCCGGTCGATCGGGTAGGTCGTACCTGCCAGAGCCGCCGATCCCAAGGGCATGATATTGACCCGCTTGCGGCAATCCTGCAGACGCTCGTAGTCACGCTGCAACATCTCATTCCAGGCCAGCAAATGATGACCAAAAGTGACCGGCTGCGCTGTTTGCAAGTGCGTGAAACCCGGCATGATCGTGGCGTATTCGCGCGCCGCCACCTCGACCAACCCCTTTTGCAGCCGAGTCAGCTCCTCGGCACTCG
>JBFHRI010000334.1:0-2824 GCA_041591755.1 Oleiphilaceae bacterium | reverse complement strand
CTAGGCACGGGTACATCCGTTTGCGCTAAAGCTTTGTAGACGCGGTATTCGCGATCGACGGCATGCGCGGATTTAAGCAACTTCCCAGGCGGTTGCCGGCGCAGAACATAGCGCCCATTCGGGGTTTCCAAGCGAAAAGTCGGATTGGACTGCCCGCCGGCAAATTTGCTGGCCTCTATGGGGCCAGCAAAACCCGGAACCCGCGCTTCGAGGTAACTTTGCAGTCGCGCCAAATCGAGACTATCGACCGCGTTGGAGGCGTGTTCGCTCATGCTTATTCCTTTCAGGTGCGATAATTAGTGTTGTTTTGGTACCGCATAGCGCGCTGCAAGGTCACGCCCTAACTGCATCATATGCACCTGATCCGGGCCATCGGCCAGGCGAATCGAGCGCGCTGCGCAGTAAGCTTGGGCCAAGAACGCGTCTTGACTTAGGCCCATCGCGCCATGAATCTGAATGGCGCGATCGATCACATTACAGGCCATGCTGGGCGCGGTAATCTTGATCATCGCGATCAATTCCTTCGCCACTTTGTTGCCATAGCGATCCATCTGATCGGCCGCTTTGAGTGTGAGCAGACGCGCCTGTTCGATCTCACAGTAGGACCGCGCAATATCCTCGCGCACCGAACCCTGCTTGCTCAAGGGGCGATGGAAGGCCACACGCGCTTCGGCGCGCTGGCACATCATTTCCAGCGCACGCTGGGCCAAACCGACCAAACGCATACAGTGGTGAATGCGTCCTGGGCCAAGTCGACCCTGGGCGATTTCAAACCCTCTGCCCTCTCCGAGAATCAGATTGGACGCCGGTACGCGCACATTGTCAAAAATAATCTCCGCGTGCCCTTCGGGTGCATCGTCCATACCGAAGACCTTCATCGGACGCACGATCTTAACCCCTGGGGTATCCATCGGGACCAGGATTTGTGACTGTTGCAAGTAACGGTTGTCGTGGTCGGGGTCGGTCTTGCCCATCACAATCATGATTTTGCAGCGGGGATCACAGGCACCTGAGATGTACCATTTACGCCCGTTGATCACATACTCGTCACCCTCGCGCTGAATCCGCGTTTCAATATTGGTGGCATCACAAGACGCCACGGCGGGTTCAGTCATGGCAAAGGCCGAGCGGATCTCACCGGCCAACAAGGGTTTCAGCCAGCGTTCTTGCTGCTCAGGACTGCCGTATCGCACCAGTACTTCCATATTGCCGGTATCCGGGGCGCTGCAGTTGAAGATTTCAGAGCCAAAGCGTGTGCGTCCCATCAGCTCAGCCAGCGGCGCGTACTCCAAATTCGTCAACCCCGCGCCAAATTCGCTGTCCGGCAGCCACAAATTCCAAAGACCTTGCACCTTGGCCAATTGCTTTAGGTTTTCTATTTCCGGCGGGGTCTCCCAACGTGCAGCGGGCGCCGCATTTTCGATCCGTTCCTGTAGCTCCAATTCAATCGGCATAAGATGCGTATCGATGAAGTCACGTACCCGTGTTCGGAGTTCGTTTACCTTATCGGAATATTCGAAATTCATAGCCTGCAGCTCCTCAATGGCTGAGCCGGACACCTTGTGGCATCAGCTCGACTGGCGATGGGAGGATTATAGGCAGCGCCCAAATCATCATTGAAGTTTATTTCATTTATCGTTAAAAATAACTGTTGCTTATACTATGGCAACTGAACAAATGAGATGTAGGTCGGACCTTCAGGTCAATCTAATACTTTCTTGAATTTGGCGCACCCTTATATGCAACTGAGCAAAATCGATCTTAATTTGTTTGTGGTTTTCGATGTCATCTATCGCGAACGTAATTTGACCAAGGCCGCAGAGAGCTTGCATATCACGCAGCCGGCTGTGAGTAACGCTCTGAGCCGCTTACGCGGCACCTTCAATGACAAATTGTTTGTGCGGCAAGGGGGTAACATGGTGCCCACGCCGCTGGCGGAAAATATTATTGAGCGGGTGCGCGCGGCACTGGTCAATCTCGAAAGCAGCCTGTATGACCACGACGATTTTGATCCGCGCAGCTCACAACGACGCTTCTCCTTTTCCATGAACGATACCTCAGAGTCGTATCTGCTGCCGCTGCTGATGGCCTATCTACAACGCGAAGCGCCGCATATCTATATCGAGAGCTATGCCATCCAACGGCGCGACTTGGCACGGGAATTTGCGGCCGGCCAATTGGATTTCGCACTGGATGTGCCACTGATCAACGAACCACAACTGACCCATCAGGCACTGACCCGAGACCGTTTTATCTGCGTCGCACGCAAGCAACATCCAACCTTAAACGGGACTCTGTCACTCGAGCAGTATCTGGCCTTGCCGCATATCCATATCTCAAGCCGGCGCAAGGGTCAGGGCTATATCGACCTGCATTTGAATCGCCTCGGCCTGCAGCGCAATATTTTGCTGCGCGTGCAACACTCGCGCGCCGCGCCGCCGATTGTGGCAAAGACCGATATGCTATTGACCATTCCCGAGTCACTGGCGCGCGATCGGGACGACTTAGAGATTTACGATCTGCCCTTCGATCTACCACCCGTCGACTGGCACCTGTATTGGCCGACCAATTACAGTAACGATAAAGCCCATCGCTGGATGCGACGGGCGATTTTCAGTATTTTTGGGAAGGAGGAGCTTGCGGGCTAACGCGAAACTCCGTCATTCCGGCGCAGGCCGGAATCTATGTTGCAGGCACGTGTGGTGTTTTGGAGAATAAACCAACGCGAAAACTACGAATTGCCTTCTGGATCCCGGATCGAGTCCGGGATGACGCAGGGTGGCGGGCGACACTGACCGGTGGGCGACACCTCCCGTCATTCCGG
>JBFHRI010000333.1:0-2830 GCA_041591755.1 Oleiphilaceae bacterium | reverse complement strand
TTGCCCTCTTTATGTTGGCGTTTGGCGTGCCAGGGGTCATTTTGGGGGCCTTGAGCATTTTGCATGTGCCGGATCAATTGGCGCAGCGCTGCCTGGGCGTACTGACCATTGCGGTCGGTATTTATTCTATTTTTTCTCCCAATCTTGGGCTCATTCGCAAGCCCGCACCGACTACACTGAGTAAGCAGTTGTTTGGCGGCTTCGTGTTGTTCCTGATTGGTATTCTTAACGGCTCGATCACCTCGGGTACCGGGCTGTTTGTGACGATATGGTTGGTGTTGTGGTTTGGCCTGGATTATCAGCGCGCCGTCGCCTATACCCTGATATTGGTGGGTATGGTGTGGAATGGTGCGGGTGCCCTAACGTTAGTCATGCAAACTGAAGTCAAATGGAGCTGGTTGGCGCCGCTGGTGCTGGGGGCCTTGATCGGTGGCTACATCGGCGCGCATTGGTCAATTGCCAAGGGGAGTAAGCTGGTCAAACGCGCCTTTGAGGTGGTGACGATCAGCGTCGGTCTGGCGCTGCTGGCTCGCAGCGCCTGAAGACGCTCAAGCGCAGTCTCAAATGCCATATTGTTCGCGGTAGGCTTGAATAGCGGCCTGGTGTTCCGTCAGCGCGCTATTTTGTCCTACGTAAGCGAGTATGTGCTCCAGCGTGACGATGCTGGCGACGGGAATGCCATAGTCCCGCTCTACCTCTTGAATGGCCGAGAGTTGGCCTTGGCCGCGCTCTTGTCGATCCAGCGCGATCAAGACGCCTGCGGGGCGCGCGCCGGCCTGGCGAATGATGTCGATGGCTTCACGAATGGCGGTGCCAGCCGTAATCACGTCGTCAACAATGACGATGTCGCCCTGTAGCGGAGCACCCACCAGGTTGCCACCCTCACCGTGTGTTTTGGCTTCCTTACGGTTGTAGGCAAAGGCAACGTTACGCCCGTGCTGTGTCGTCAGTGCGATGGCGGCGCTGGCGGCCAAGGTGATGCCTTTGTAGGCCGGACCGAACAGCAGATCATAGTGCAAAGACGTGCTGACCAAGGCTTGAGCGTAACAGCGGCCGAGCATGGCCAGTGAGGCGCCGTCGTTAAATAGGCCGGCATTAAAAAAATAGGGACTGGTTCGGCCGGATTTGAGCGTAAACTGACCAAATTTCAGCACGTTTTTATTGATTGCAAACTCGATAAACTCGCGTTGATGCGCAAGTAGTTGGGTGTGTGACGACATCGTAAGGGCTCTGAGATTCAGGGAGGTCGGGCCGAAGTGGCTTTCCAAAAAATGTGAATTGGGTATCATATCACGCTTGGATTTTGAGGTGCAGTTATGCGTGTTGTATCAATTAGTTTGGACGGATTGAAGCAGGCGGCCGAAGCGGGTTTTTTCGAATGGATGCGTGAAATCGATGCCGACGTGGTATGTGTACAGGATCTGCGTGGGCGTTTGGATGAATTCGACAATCCCAAGTACCAGCCCGAAGGTTATCATTCGTTTTTCATCGATGCTGAAAACCCGGCTGACGGTGGCGTGGGCATTTATAGCCGTTTTATGCCTAAAGCGATTATGTATGGCTTCGCCTTTGGCCCGGCAGATCGCGAAGGACGTTTTATTCAAGCCGATTTCGAAGCGGTCAGTGTGGCCTCGGTGATGGCACCTTGTGCGCTGGGCCAGCCCGATCAGCAGGCCCGAAAAGACGAATTTATGGAGGCCTTTAAACAGCACCTTGAAAAAACCTTGCGTAAACGCCGCCAATTTATTTTCTGTGGCAATTTTCAAAGTGCACATCTGGTCATGGATGCGAGTCCTTACTATCACTCTCAGGAGTCTGTGAGTGGCTTTATGCCGCATGAGCGAGCCTGGTTTGACGAGGTGTTCGATCGCATGGGGTATCTGGATGCCTTTCGCCAGGTGAGTTTGCAGAAAAAGCAATACACCTGGTGGCCCAAGTGGGCGGGTGAGGCGCGAGCGGATGCGGGTTGGCGTACCGATTATCAAATCGCCACGGCGTCATTGAAGCCCTTGATTGTGGACGGGTTTATCGATTTTGACACCCGCTTTAGTGAGCATGCGCCACTGGTCATGGAGTATGCGATTCGGATTTGATCCTCGCCAATAAAAAGGGCGCAGTGTTGACGGCGCCCCTGAATCTACAGCGTTCTGATTGCTAGGCGCTTTCTTGTAGCCGAAAAATTTCTTGCAGGCCCTGTCGTGCCAGCTGCAACATGGCATTGAATTCAGCTTCCTGAAATGCCTCGCCCTCCGCAGTGCCCTGTATTTCAATAAAGCCACCTTTGTCGGTCATCACAATATTCATATCTGTTTCGGCTGCCGAATCCTCCAAATAGTCCAGATCCAGCACTGGCGTGCCTCGATAAATGCCTACCGAAATTGCGGCGACCTTTTGTTTCAATGGCAGTGCAGTCAGCTTGCCCTGTTTGACCAGGCCTTTCAGCGCATCCATGAGCGCCACGCAACCACCGGTAATGGCCGCTGTCCGCGTACCGCCATCGGCCTGAATCACGTCACAGTCAATCGTAATGGTGCGTTCGCCGAGCGCTTCCAGACTGACTGCGGCACGTAGAGAACGACCGATCAGCCGCTGGATTTCAACCGTACGACCGCCTTGTTTGCCGCGTGCGGCTTCGCGATCCATGCGCGTGCCGGTGGAGCGTGGCAGCATGCCGTATTCTGCGGTCACCCAGCCTTTGCCGGCGCCTTTTAAAAAACGGGGAACCTGTTCTTCGACCGTTGCGGTACATATCACCTTGGTGTCGCCGAACTCCACCAATACCGAACCTTCGGCATGCTTGGTGTAGTGGCGGGTCAGTTTGATTGGACGG
>JBFHRI010000332.1:0-2835 GCA_041591755.1 Oleiphilaceae bacterium | reverse complement strand
GCTGGATTCAATCAAGACTTCGGTGGTGGTATTCGCCTTGGGCTAGCAGGCGCCGAATTGCTGGTGAATAGCGGCGTCAACGATTACGACCAAAACGAGGCCCTTGTGAAATTTGGCTTGCCGCCGCTTTCACAAAACAGCAACTCATCAATCAATTGGGCAGCACTAGTCGGCGTTTCACATATGGATGTCGAAGATGAAAGCAACGACAAATACAAGCAGACCAATCTAAAGGCGGGCCTGGGACTGACTATTCGTGCCGACGCGGGTGTTTTCACCATCCAACCGATGTTGGTTTACGCAGATGGGAAAGTAAAAACAGGCTCTGGCACAACCAAAACCATCGATGACACATTCTTTGAGCTCGGTCTGGGCGGTTACATCGGCCTGGTAGACACGCAATCCGGCAAGTTCTCAATCGGCGTTGAAGCCATCATTACCGACCAAGACAAAGAATTTGGCGGCAATGATGACAAAGACAACACACTCGCTTTTGGTCTGAAGTGGGCCTACAACGAGCGGGTTAACCTGGACTTCGTGCCGATTCTGCGCTCGAACAGCGAATGGCAGAGCGTCCCAGGTCTGGTGCGCTTGAACGTCGCGTTCTAAACATCCGCCACGCATAACGTCGTCCCGGACTCGATCCGGGACCCAGATCGAAGTCGCGGGCAGGCGCCTGCTTTAGCGTTTCAGAAAGCCCCTCCTGCCGCCCTCTGGATACCGGGTCGAGCCCGGCATGACAAATGGTCGGCGCACCGTCTTACAACTGTGAGACGGTGTACCCCATCCTTTTCAAACCCGCGACCAACCCCTGCTCACCCTCCAGGTGCCCGGCACCAACGACCACAAAGCAGGTCTCTTTGCGCACTACGCAGTCTTCGACACTTTGCAGCATGCGCGGGTGACGATCAAAAAACAGCATGCGGTAGTACGGCAGCAATTCGGGATGCTCACGCAACTCGCGCGCCACGCTGAGTTCATACAACTGCGCCCCATCCCCCCGCTTCCAGGCATCGATCATGCCTTCCCAAAGTTCGCGGTAGTGTTTCATCGTCGAAAAGTTTTGGTACAACACCTCATCGTCTTCCGGCATGCTGCCGAGCAAGCGCATTTGGAATTCGAAATCTTCGATCTCGCGAATGGTTTTGTGGCCGCGCGCGCGCTCCATAAAATACGCATCGATGCCCAAGTCACCCGAGTAGCCCAGTTTTTGCGCCTGCAGCACCATCAAGACGGTGGCTAAAAACCCTGGCTTATGATGCTGCACCGACTCAAACGGCAACACGAACTCATCCAGCAATTGCTGCAATACCGCCAGCGTGCGCTCACTCAGATGATTCTTGAGCGTTTCGTCTTCAGGATAAAGTCCGTAACGGGCCATCATTTCTTGCCGCTTTTCAAGCGTGATCTTGGCGTCATCGACTTCGACCAGCAATACCGGGCTGCGCTCGAAAGCCGCCATGACAGCCGGATTCAAAGGATAAAAACTCTTATCCCCAAAGTGCACCGAACCCATCAAGTAGCCGACTTGTCCGTCTTTTTCATACTGGTAGGCCAGTGCGCGAACTGCTTGATCTTCACTACAGCCCAGGCTGCTGAACAGCGCCAGACAGAGCAGCGTGAATACCAGCAGCGGCCTTTTTAGCGTAAGCATGTTGCGTGTTCCTTAAAATAAATAACTGAGGCCCGCACGCCATTCGGTGCCGGGATCGGTGTCGTGGCGCGGCGCCAGGATAGCCGATGCCGAAATGTCCCATAACCAGTCTTGCCACATCCAGCTCATGCCAGCGCTGCCAGAAAGGCTATCCTCGTGAGTCGCCCCATAGCCGTGACTGCGGCTGATGCCCGCGCGCGTGCTGTTGCGCGGACGTAAGGTCGCGGATTCACTGCCGCGGGTTTCCAGTGTCAGGGGTTCCGACCAATTGAGATTGAGGTAAGGTGTCAGTATGGACGCGCTGGCCAGTTCGATGTCGTAGGCCAGTGCCAAGCCCAACTCCAGCGACCAGCCCAAGGATTTTTCTGTAATCGATTGCGTCAAGGAGGGCAATGGACTGCCGAGCTCTCGCACCTGCTGCAGGGTATCGTGACGATAACTGAACCCCAGGCTGGGCGTTAGCGAGAGGCCGCCCCACAGGGCGCTGCGATTCAGAATCAGGCTGCCCGACCAGGACTCAACGGCTTCGCGGCAGGGCGAAAGGCAACCCGCGACCTCCAGGCGCGTATCCATATCGGCACGCGATAGATACAAGCCCAGTGAGTAGTCACTCGCCCCCAGGGCTTGCGCGACACTCAGCTGCGCCCCCCACTGCTCTCGCTTGAGGTGGGCCGGACGGGCCCAGCTGCGCTCAGCCTCACTCCACCAATAGGACACGCCCAGCGCCGCGCCCTGCTCCGGCAAGGCGCGCCAGGCAAACCCATACTGGCGGGTGTCGAGCTCCGTTTGACCATTTTCGCCCAGCACCACATCCTCATATTGCGCAATATGGCCGCCAAGCAGGTAAAGCGTTTCAGCTTGCGCGCTCGATGCAAAAACCAGAAACCCTAACAGGCCATGACGAATACGCAAAGCGGACTCCAATCCAATCAGTGTGCGGGATAGTCGTAAGGTGTCGCCAGAAAGGAAGCCCCGCTCTCGGCGCTGCCTAGATGCTGCCGCTGCAGTGCAAAGAGCCCACGCCCCAGACTTAAATGATCCGGCATCTTAGAGTCTGTCGGCGCACTTGTCATCTGACCCCCTATCATTTGGCCTGGCAGTCGGGCCGCCTGCTGCTCATCGGCAAAATTGAGCTGCAACACCCCCGCCTCAGCGTCTAATAAAATCATGTCGCCATCCTG
>JBFHRI010000331.1:0-2898 GCA_041591755.1 Oleiphilaceae bacterium | reverse complement strand
TACTCGCATGGATTCCGTACTGTGCACAGATTGCCGGTGTGCTGACAGTTGTCGCCATGGCCGGCTGGGCACCCTATGGGCTGCTGGTGCTTGCGGCAGCCGTTGATCTGATTCTTTGCGTCATCCTGATGGTATGGATGCGCCGGCGCGCAGCGCGTGCGTTGGGTGGTGCGCATCGCGGCTGGATTTGGTATTTCATGGCACTTGCGCTGCTCGCGCTCGGGCTTGGCGCAGTTCTCCTGTCAGTGGTGTGGCCGGCAGCACACGGTGCCTTTCGTGCACTGCATCTGCACATCAATACGCTCGGTTTTCTCGGTATGGCGGCCTTTGGCACATTGCCGGTGCTGTTGCCTACGGCACTCGGGCGTGGTGACCCGAAAGCTATTCATTGGCTTACGCGCTGGCGCTGGGCCTTTGTCGCTGCTGCGCTGTGTGCCGGATTCTCTGCAGCGTTCGCAATCCAGCTGCACGGATCCGCGATTGAATTTGTTTCATACACCCCGCCCCCCCTGATTATTGCGGCGCTTGCCCTGTTCGGAGCGGCGACTTTGTCTCTACTGCTGCACTGGCGTGCGGAGTTTGGCTGGCACAACATGCGTGCTGATCCTGCGGCATTTTCTCTGGTGGCTGCGGTTGCGGGATTTATCGTCGTACTGTGCGCGGGCCTGTTGCATGCGTTGGGCCTCTTGAATCCACAAACCTCCATCGGTGGGTTTGCCGGCTTGTTTATTTTTCCGCTGGTCAGCGGTGCGCTTACGCATCTGCTGCCGGTATGGCGGCACGCAGGCAGTGCGAACGAGTCGCGGAGCCGAATGCGCAGCGCTTTGGGCTTTGCTGTCGTGCCGCGCGTGCTGAGCTTTCAGATCGGTGGTGTTCTGTTGCTAGGCGGTTTCCCCGGACCGGCTTGGGCGATGCTGTGCTTTGGTTTGCTCTTGTTTCTGGCCGCTATTGCCATGGCCTTCAGCGTGGCAGGTCGTCGCAGCGCCTGAACCAGACAACCGAAAGCCATGCCGCAAGCGCACCCAGCGCCGTGCCGCCAAGCACGTCGACAAAGACGTGCTGCTTGGTCGCCATCGTCGAATAGGCAATTCCGAAACACCAGATCCAGTTCAGGCTGCGCACCAGGGTGCTGGCACGCATGACTTTCAGGAAATGCGCTAGCCATATCGCTGAAAAAACGGCGGTTGCAACGTGTAGTGACGGAAAGGCGTTGCCGGCTGCATCAATCCCCTTGAGCAAGGACATGCCGGGATGGTCGACCTCTCCCAGAAGGCCCGCTGGAACCGCGTTTGGCCAGAAAAAGAAAAATGCGAGTCCACTGAGGCACAAAAGTCCTGCAGCTACGCCGTAACGGTAGAGGGTGCGGCGATCGAGCATGAGGGATGGTGGGATGGTGACGTAAAACCAGAGAGACAGGTAGATACCGAGTGTCCAGGCCTGCACCGGGATCCAGTCATCAACCACGGTTAGCGGCATTTCGAGGACAGGAAATTGTGGATGTCGCAAGAGCCAGAAATAGGCGATAAAGAAAAGCCAGATGAACGCCGTAATGCCCACGGTTTTCAGAAACAGATTGCGCCACAGACGTAGCAGCCATTGTTGGTACCAGGCTTTGGCGAGCAGTTTCTTGTCAGCGATCGATTCGGGGGGAAGCGGCGTCATGGGTCGGGCTTTTCGGCTGTGTGAGGCCTTGTCAGCCCGCAGGGGTATCGGTGTCCTTGGAGTCAAGCTGACTGCAGCCTGAACGTCCAGCGTGTTTTCAGCACTCGGGCTTGACCATAGGTGGTGTCCAGTGTCTGCTAGTCGGTGAACAGTCGTGTTATCGGTGAGTTGGCTTCGGGACGATCAAAGCAGGCCTTGGACGGTGCCGCCATGATAACCTTGCGCTCCATTTTTTAACCATCTACCGGTTGTTTCCATGCGCTACGTATCAACTCGCGGCCAGTCGCCCACCCAATCCTTTTGCGACATTCTGCTCGGCGGTCTGGCCCCCGACGGCGGACTATATCTGCCCGATGTGTACCCGCAGTTACGCCGGAGCGAGCTGGATGCCTGGCGTGAAATGTCTTACGCGGACCTTGCCTTTGCAATCCTCTCGAAGTTCATCGATGACATTCCCGCCGATGACCTGCAGGCGATCTGCCGCAAAACTTACACTCCGCAGGTCTATTGCCACGCTCGTCAAAGCGGTTCGACCGCTGAGGTCACGCCAGTGACCTGGCTTGACGAAGGGAAACTCGGGCTGCTTGAGCTCTCGAACGGACCGACGCTCGCCTTCAAGGACATGGCGATGCAGTTGCTCGGTAATCTTTTCGAATACGTGCTGGAAAAACGCGGCGAGGTTATCAATATTCTGGGCGCGACCTCTGGCGACACGGGGTCGGCAGCGGAGTATGCAATGCGCGGCAAGCGTGGCGTTCGGGTATTCATGTTGTCGCCAGACGGAAAGATGAGCGCCTTTCAGCGTGCCCAGATGTACTCACTACAGGACGAAAACATTTATAACATCGCCGTTACCGGCATGTTTGATGACGCGCAGGATATCGTTAAAGCCGTATCGAACGACGCGGCATACAAGGCCCGTTACAAGATCGGTGCTGTCAATTCGATCAATTGGGCACGGGTTGCGGCGCAGATCGTTTATTACTTCAAGGGTTACTTCGCTGCGACGCAAAGTAATGAGCAAACCATTGATTTTTGCGTACCCTCAGGCAATTTCGGCAACATTTGCGCCGGGCATATTGCGCGCATGATGGGCTTGCCGATCGGGCAACTGATACTGGCGACCAATGAGAATGATGTGCTGCATGAGTTCTTTCGCACCGGCGTTTATCGTCCGCGACGAACTGCAGAAACCCATGTAACTTCGAGCCCTTCGATGGACATTTCGAAAGCTTC
>JBFHRI010000330.1:0-2951 GCA_041591755.1 Oleiphilaceae bacterium | reverse complement strand
CGCGCGCGGATGGGTGAGGATTATCGATATGAGCGGGATTTTGGTGGGGTCACGTATGTGTTTTTGCGAGCCTTGGTTGCAGACGAGGCGCCAGGGCAGGGGGTGTACTTTGCACGCCCGTCTTTTCGCTTAATTGAACAATTGGATGCGCTGTTTTGACTTCGCCAACACTGCATGAATCGATCAAAGGAGTGGGGACACGCGCTCGCTTACGACATCCGCTGTTGCGAAGGATGGCGCAACAGCTTGAAGCGAGGCAAAGTCGCTGGCGCTGGCTTGATCTCTATAGCGCACAATATGTGTATGACTGCTCAGCCGCTGAGGACTCCGAAGGCCCGGCACAAACGTCGGCGCTGTTGGCGGGGCTTGCGCTGTCGCAAGCTCTAGCGCAGGGGCGGGTGTACCTGTCCCGCGTCGAGTTGGAGGCGCGTTTCGCCGCACGCGGGTTTAGCTGGGAGGCCTTGGCGATGTCTACGGCAGTCTGGCTGAACTCCGACCCCCAACCGCAGCTACAACGCCCCTTGGTGATCGCTGGCGAGGCCTTGTATTTTGAGCGATATTGGCGTTGGCATAACGAATTGCAGCAACAACTTGCGACGCGTGCCCTGCACCTGACCCCCCTTGAACCTGAGGAACTCGCGCCACTACGTGCTCTTTGCCAACGTCTCTTTCCGGCCTGCACCCCGCATGCCGAGCAAGCGCCAGGTGATCCAGCGATCGATTATCAGGCCGTGGCGGCGGTGCAGGCGCTGCTTCAATCCTTGGTCTTGGTCAGCGGCGGGCCGGGCACCGGCAAGACCACCACGACCGCGCGTCTATTGCTTTTGTGGTTGTATCGTCGCAGTTTGCGCTCGCAGTCCGCTGCGCAAGTGCGTTTTTTGGCGCCTACAGGCAAGGCCGCGGTACGCCTGGCCGGCTCCATTCGGGTTCAGCTGGAAGCGCTTGCCGAGCGCTGCAGCGATCTGCTCAATCCCGAAGTGCGGGAAGCACTGGCGCAGTTACCCGAGCAGGCCATGACGATCCATCGTTATTTGTTTGAGCACGATGGCTTGGCCTCAGGTTTTGCACGCAAACGCGAACGCTTCACCGAGCAGGTACTGGGAGCAGGTGGCCAAACGCAAGCACCCGTCGATCTGCTGATCATTGATGAAGCGTCGATGATCGACTTGTCACTGATGCATCGCCTGATGGCGATTACCGCGCCTGAAACCGTGGTCGTATTATTGGGCGATCACAACCAGCTGCCGCCTGTGGAGCCCGGCGAAGTGTTTGCCAGTTTGGTGCTGCCTTGGTTATCCGAACGCATTCCCGCAGTCTTGGCTCAGCAGATTGAGCAGGTCACCGGCTTTCGTCTGCACAGTGCTGAAGATTCGTCGGGTACGAGTAACGGTGCAGCGCCGCAGCGACCCTATGCCTTATGCCGTTTGCATCGCAGCTATCGTTTCGAAGGCGCACTCGGGCAAGCGGCCCAGTGTGTGCTTCAGGCCTCCGCTGAAACGCTGCTCGATGCCCTGGCGCGTGAGCACTTTGCACCAGCGCTGTCTTGGCGGCAGGCGCCCACGTCGCAGACAGAGTATCTGCAATGCGTGAATCATTTGGCAGCGGGGTATCAGGCGTATTTCAGCACGCTCAGAGCAGGCATATCGTTAGCGCAAATGGCGCAAGCTTTTGAGCAATATCAGATTTTATTGACCACGCACGAGGGGCCCTTGGGCTGTCAGGCAATCAATACCTTGATTGAGTCGTACTTTCATGCGGGGGCCGGATGGTACGAGGGCCGCGCGCTGATGGTGTTGGAAAACCAGCCCGAACTGGGCGTCGTCAATGGTGATATCGGCTTCGCGCGGCGTGCTGAAGACGGGGCTTGGCTGATTCATTTTCCGCAGGGCGCGGACGACGCGCGCATCATTCCGCCGGCGCGTTTGCGGCGTTGGCAGCCGGCTTACGCACTGACGGTGCACAAAAGTCAGGGGTCGGAGTATCAGCAGGTCGCGGTGCTGCTGGCCGATTACGTTCCGGAACTTTTACAGCGTCGGCTTTTGTATACGGCGCTTACGCGCAGCCGCGAATCGTGTACCCTGTATGCATCACAAGCGGCTTTGCATCGCTTGATGCAAACGCCTGCATTGGAGACCGCACCGTAGGTCGGATCTTCAGTCCGACAGGGGATGTTCGGGCTCGTATTGTGTCAGATTTTTGCAGCGTAGGTGCCGGCTTTGTCGGACTAAAGGTCCGACCTACGAAAACAGATCCATGAATAATTAATAACGAAGCAGCAGGAAAAAGGAGCACGCCATGATCTACCTCTATCAGTTTCCGCGCATGTTTGGCATCCCCAATTTGAGCCCCTTTTGTATGAAGCTGGAAACCTGGCTGCGCATGAGTGGTTTGGAGCATGAGTGTCGCTTCGTGACGGACCCGCGCCAGGGACCGATGGGTAAGCTGCCGGCGGTGGAAGTTGATGGGGTTAAGTTGCCGGATTCGGCTCTGATTATTGAGTATCTGGGGACGCGCGACGGCGTTTCATTGGATGAGCATCTGAACATTGAGGAGCGTGCTGTTTCTCATGCCTTTCAACGGATGATGGAAGAACGCCTGTATTGGGCTCTGGTGTTCAATCGCTGGTTGGGTGAGAACAGCGCGCAAGTTTTGAGTGCCGCATTTTCCAGTATGCCTCCAATCTTGCGCAATTTGGCGCCGCTCATGGTCAAGCGCAAACTCGCAAGGGATTTGAAAGGACAGGGCTTGGGCCTGCACAAGCCCGATACGATTTACCGTTTTGCCTGTCAGGACATCGATGCCTTGGCGGCCTTTCTGGGGGATAAGCCCTATTTTATGGGGGAGCGTGTGTCGACGGCGGATGCGGTGCTGCTGTCATTTCTGACGGGTATTCTGATCCCTGAGTTGAAAAGCCCGATGCAGGAGCAGGTCAAGCTTCATCAGAACCTGGT
>JBFHRI010000329.1:0-2989 GCA_041591755.1 Oleiphilaceae bacterium | reverse complement strand
GCCAGAATATAAACACCATGCAATTGGGCAATCGCAAAGCCCAAAGGGAATTCGTGTTCGTTTGGCGCTGTGTCGACTGCCGAACGCAGGGGCGTCGCGACATCCTGCTCCGAGGCCCAAGCGCGAGCATTTTGGGCCTCTTTAGCGGATGCTTCGCTATATAACTCGCGGTAGCCTGCCAAGACCTCGCGTACTTGGTCCGCAGAGGGGCGAGAAGGCGGCAAACTCATTTTTTGTTGTTCGCCATAGCTGCGAGTAGGCACTTCAGCCCCTTCATAAACTACAGCCGTCGATGCAGAGAGGGCCGTTTCTGAAATCATCTCCGTCGCGTCTTGCTCTGTTTCAGAGCCAGGCGCTTCCGGCCTGACTTCAGCTAAGGCGCGGTGCAGGGATCGAAAGATAAAGTCGTGCACCAGACGCCCATCGCGGAAACGCACCTCATGCTTGGTGGGATGCACATTGACATCGACCAAAGCCGGATCCAACTCCAAGTACAGAACGAAGGCCGGATGACGCCCGTGATAAAGCACGTCACGATAGGCCTGACGTACCGCATGCCCGACCAGTCGATCGCGAATCACCCGCCCATTGACATAAAAATACTGTAAGTCCGCCTGGCTACGCGAAAAAGTCGGCAAGGCGACCCAACCCCAAAGACGCAAGCCTGCGGCCTCAACTTCAACGCGCACCGCATGCTCCATAAAAGGCTGCCCGCATAACGCGGCGATACGCTGCTCCTGATCGCGCAACATAGGCGCAGGCCTCAAATGGTGTAGGGTGCGACCATTATGGCTCAGCTCGAAACCCACATCGAAACGGCTCATCGCTTGCCGTTTGACCACCTCCTCCAAATGAGCGAACTCGGTTTTTTCGGTACGCAGGAACTTGCGCCGAGCTGGGGTATTGAAGAACAGATCGCGCACCTCGACCGAGGTGCCGGGCGTATGCGCCACAGGACTCAGACTGGCCGCCATATCGCGCCCCTCGGTGATGACTTGCCAGCCCTGTTCGGCATCAGCTGGCCGCGAAGCCAGCACCAGACGCGATACCGAACTAATACTAGCCAAGGCTTCGCCACGAAAGCCCAGCGTCGCAACCGCTTCGAGGTCTTCCAGCGAGTTGATTTTTGATGTGGCGTGACGACTCAACGCGAGCGGGAGATCTTCCTGATCCATTCCGCAACCATCGTCACGCACATAAATGCGTTTGACCCCACCCCCTTCTGCCTGCACCAAAATCCTGGTTGCACCCGCATCCAATGCGTTTTCGAGCAACTCTTTCACGACTGAAGACGGCCGCTCGACCACCTCGCCCGCCGCAATCTGGTTGGCGAGTCGGGGCGAGAGCGTATGTATATGAGGCATCGGCTATTACACAGAAATTAGTTATAAAGAAACAGGGCGAGGAAGAAGCGCTTCCTCGCCCTGCGAGACTAAGAGAAGTAGCGAATCTTGTCTACGTGTCGACTACAAACTGGCGCGACTCACTCTCAACCAGAAGACGGCAAGCGCAGGGTTTGCCCCACATTGACCTGATCACCCTTGAGCTTGTTTAGCTGCCTTAACTCATTCACGGAGACTGCATTTTTAGAGGCAATCAACGACAGCGTATCGCCTTTTTGCACGATATAGGTTTGCGCAGCATAGGCCTGGGCCAGCTGTGGAGCGCTGCCATTTTCTTTGCTCCAGGCGACCCAGGTTCCCGGTGGGGGGGTACTTTCAAAGTACCGGGTAATGCCCTGGCTAATTGATTGCGCCATTTGTTTTTGATACTGCGGAGTCTTCAGGCGGCGCGACTCATCAGGATTCGAAATGAAGCCCGTTTCCACCAAAATCGAAGGAATGTCAGGCGACTTGAGCACCATAAAGCCGGCCTGTTGCACATGCTTCTGATGTAGGCGCGAAATGCCTCCCATTGAGCGCAGAACATGATCACCCACACTTAAGCTCGCCTTCAGGCTCGCCGTCGAAGATAGATCCAGCAACACACTCGCCAGGACTTCATCCTTGTCTTCCAGACTGACACCACCCTCTCCACCGATCAGGTCGGCTGCATTTTCGCGCTGGGCCAACCAGCGAGCCGCCTCGCTACTGGCACCACGATGCGACAATGCAAACACCGAAGCACCGTTGGCTTGGGGCTTGATAAAGGCATCGGCATGTACCGAAACCAATAAATCTGCGTTGTACTTGCGCGCCAGTACAGTACGTCCGCGCAAGCCAATATAGTAATCCGTTTCGCGCGTCAGAATTGCCTTGAAACCGCGACGACTATTCAGTTGGTCGCGTAGTTGTTTGGAGATGGCTAGCACCACATCCTTCTCGCGCACGCCGCCAGGACCGATCGCCCCCGGATCCTCCCCCCCATGCCCCGGATCAATCACGACCACAATATCGCGCTTGCCGTTAATCGTCTTGCTCACAGGCGCTTTAGTCTGCTGCGTGGGCTGCAGCGCTGGGTTTTGCTCCACAACCTTGGCAGCGGCCCCCTTTTGTGGATGCAAATCAAGCACTAAACGATGCCCATACTGTTCATTTGCTGGCAAAAGGAAGCTTTTGGGCTGCACCTTTTGCTTGAGATCGAGAACAATACGAAAATCTGCACCGTTCCGTGGTGCGGTACGTACACCTATTACGGGGGAATCACGCAGCTCGAGCTTATGCAGCGCCGTTTGCTGGCGTGCGTTTTTCAGATCTAGGACCACCCGTGGCGGGTTATCCAAGGTCATCACATGATGGACAACCGGAGAAGACAGTTCAAACACGACGCGGGTATGGTCCGGTGCATCCCACAGACGTGCATTGGTAATGGCTGACTGCGAGGCATGCGAGGACGCAGCCCACCCGACCAAAACACCTAACATGAGACCGAACATTGCGAGTTTTGACATCATCTCAACTTTCTTCAACCAAAAACGGAAGCGATAGCGCTGCCAGCGCCTGACTCAACAAAGGCACCATCGTGTGCCCCGATTCAAAAATCTTGACCT
>JBFHRI010000328.1:0-3018 GCA_041591755.1 Oleiphilaceae bacterium | reverse complement strand
GGTTAACAAGGGCTTGGACGAGGCGCCGATGGCATGCGCGTAAATGCGCGGCGCTTCCGCCTGTTCCAACAAGACCATGTGCAGGGGCCGTTTTTGCATACGAATTTGATGCAGGCCCAAGGTCTCGCGAAACGTGTTGTAGGCCTCTCCGCACGTGATCAGAACCTGACGCGGCTCGATCACCAATTGATGCGCGTCGAAGTGCAATCGCTGAATGCCCTGCGGGCCCAACTCAATGCGCGCTTCGGTTAGCACATCCAGTTTGAGGATATGCGACAGCACCGGGTCTGCCAGATTGTGAATCAGGCCGGGCACGTCCACCACGGTTTCATTGAGGGCATATAAATTGCCTTTAAAACCTTCTTGCGCGAAGGCTTCTGGATAGGCTTCTCGCGGCAGTTTACGTGCCTTGTTTTGCATGGCCTTGCTGGCCAGGAACGTAGTGACTTTGGCGCTCAACGATTGCGTCGACCACAGATAGTGCGTATCCGACAGAATACGGGTCTTGCTCAGGTCAATCTCCCCCTGGCCTGCCAATGCTTTGCGCCAGCGCTCCGGCATGGCGGCGATGGATTCGGTAGCGGAGGACAGGCGGCCGCTCAGGGAGTACTTGGTGCCGCCATGGATAATGCCCTGAGAGGCGACGGTTTGGGCGCCACCAAGCTGCTGGTTTTCCAGCAGCAGGCAGGAATATCCCGCCGCCAGCGCACGTCGCAGGCACCAAAGGCCGGCAACGCCACCACCTATAATCAATAAATCGGGCTTGAGCATGCGAAATTCAGAGGCTGGGTCAGACATGGCGCCGCATTTTAACGGAGCGGCGAGGGATAAGCACGCGGCTTGCGTAAAATCGCTGCCGATGCGAGTGGAGCTGAAATCGCTAAGCTTTTTCAATAAACTGTGCGCCCTGCGTTAAGTAATGACTAAAATCAGAACGTTGCCGCCAGAATAACGTCGAGAATCACACAAATCGTAGGATTGCGCCCGGAACCTCCCAATGCTGGATCGAATCAAAGCCAAGTTGGTAATTGTACTGTTGAAGCTGTTGGCTCGGCTGAATTTGCGCCAGGCGCAGCGTCTGGGGCGTTGGCTGGGGCTATGCCTATGGCTCGGTGATAACGCGGCATTGCGGGTGACGAAGCGCAATATCGAATTGTGTTACCCCGAGCTGACGGTCGCGCAACAGAAAGATCTGATCAAAAGCAGCCTGATCGAAACCGGCAAGTTGTTTGCCGAGTTTGGCTTGATGTGGGAGTGGCCCACCGAGAAAACCTTGGGCTTGATTCAGTCGGTACAAGGCAAAGAGCATCTCGATGCGATCTTCCAGCGCGGCAAAGGTGCGATCGTGCTGGCGCCGCACCACGGCAACTGGGAACTGGTCGGTTTGTATCTTTCAACGCTGCGGCCGATGGCGGCGCTGTACAAGCCCCCCAAGATCAAGGCGCTTGAGACTTATATGTCGGCGGTGCGTGGTCGTCATGGCTCAGAGCTGGTGCCGACCAATAAGCGCGGCGTGATTCGCCTGTTTAGCATTCTCTCCGACAAGGGCATGGTGGGTATCCTGCCGGATCAGGTGCCCGGAGGCTCGGGTGGCTGTTTCGTGCCGTTTAAGGGAATCCCCGCCAATACCATCAAATTGGTGTCGCGCTTGATCGATAAAACCGGATGCGAGGTCGTCAGTTTGTGTGCCATGCGACGCCAGGATGGTAGCGGCTTTGATATGATCTTTCGCCCGGCTGATCCCGCAATCTATTCCTCCGACCTGGAAACTTCAGTCGCCGCCTTGAGTCGCACCGTCGAGGCCTGCGTTGCGCTGCAGCCTGAACAATACCAATGGGAATACAAGCGTTTCAAGGGAGCGCGCATCAATGACGAACCGCTCAAATACCCGCGCTAAGAGTGCTGGCCTGTGACTCGTGTCGTCAATACGCCGCCCTCTCTCAGAAATGTGGTTTGTTTAAAGTGGGGGGATTTGTACGGCGCCGAGTATGTCAACCGCCTGTACAGCATGGTTGCGCGCCATCTCCAGGGTTCCTTTCGTTTTATTTGCTTTACCGAGGATGCGCGCGAGCTGAGAGCGGAAATTGAGATTCAGCCCTTGCCAGAGTTTGAGGAGCCGCCCTGGGAATACGCACGTTTTTGCTCGGCCTGGCGCAAACTCGCCTTGTTGCAGCAGGGGCTGGCAGACCTACAGGGCAAGGTGCTGTTTTTAGATCTGGATGTGGTCATCGTGGGCAGTTTGGACGAGCTGTTCAGCTTTAGTGAGCATTTCGCCATGATCGAAAACTGGTATCAGCCGGGTAGGGGGCAGGCCTCAGCCTTCTGTTTCGAGGCGGGCCGCTATCATGAGCTGTTGGATCGCTATCAGGCTGACCCCATCCGTTATCTTAAGCAGTACGGCACAGAGCAAGCCTATCTCTCGGGCGAGTTGTTGGCCGCCAAGCAACTCGCATTTTTTCCGGCGCAGTGGTTTCAAAGTTTTAAGAAGCACTGTATGCCCGGCGCATTAGGGCGCCTACTGGCGCGACCCAATCGCTTGCCGGCTGAGGCAAAGGTCATCGTGTTTCATGGGCGGCCCAACCCACCGGATGCTTTGGTCGGCGCCTGGGGTAAGCGTGTCGCTTGGTACAAGCGCTGGCTCAAACGCTGCGCCCCGACACCGTGGATAGCGGAGCATTGGCGTTAGGCGCGTTAGCCCAACGTGTTTGATAGGGTGGGTCGGTCGGACCTTCAGGCCGACAACGGAGTCTACGTTGAGTAGGTGTTTTAGGAGTGGCTTAGCGTTGCCGGCTTTGTCGGACTGAAGGTCCGACCTACGACGTCTATCAACGGGTGATTAGACGTGTAGGGAGGGTCTGGGTTTCAACGCTTGGCCATCCCACGCGCATAGCCCTCTAGTAAACCTTCCCAATCACTCGGATTCCATTGCACCTGGCTGCGCATGCTTTCTTTAATAAAGCTGCGTTGCAGTCGCTCGAGTACGCGTCGCTCTTGTTGCGGGCTCAGGGCGTCGAGTAG
>JBFHRI010000327.1:0-3019 GCA_041591755.1 Oleiphilaceae bacterium | reverse complement strand
TCCATCCTGTATTTGCTCAGTCTTCCGGTCGCGTTTTTGTGTGTATCGCTAGCGGGCTGTAGCAGTCAAGACAGTAAGCCCGCTGCCGAAGTCGCCCCCCTGAGCAGCGCCGCTCGACTGGCTCCCGAAGAACTGATTGCGCGAGCCATGGCAAGCGATGATGCGCGCGAGGCTGCTGGACTATACCTGTCTGCGGGCGAAGCATACCTGAAACAGGGGCGCGATGCCCTGGCCTATTCCAGCATCGCTGATTTGGACAGCACACAGCTCGCGCAGTCAGAGCGCACACGTTACATTCAATTACTGCTGCAAGTTGGCACGCGCTCAGAAGACCCTGCAATATTAGAAAAGCTGCATCAAGCTGGCGCTATTGAGGCGCTTTTGCAACAACCGGTTACCGCCGAGCAACGTAAAGCGCGACTCCGTCAGGCCGCCAATGCCTATGAAATCCTTGGAAAGCCGCTGGAAATGGCGCTCCTACTGGCAGAAAGCTTGCACGAATTTAACCCCAGCGAGCAACCTGAGCTGGTCGAAACCATCTGGTCCGGTCTCCGTCAGGCCCCCTTGGATGAACTTGCACTGTATCGCTACCTCGGCGGCCAGCGCGATGTGCACGGCTGGCTCGAATTGGCGCGCAATTTTGTCGTGTTGCAAAGCAGCATCGAGAAACAATATCAGGCGATGAAGGATTTTCAGGCACGCTGGCCCCAACATCCTGCCACCCGTACACCTCCACACGAACTGGTATTGTTGCAGGCACTTCCCAATACCAAACCGGAGCGGGTGATTTTAGCGCTTCCATTCAGCGGCCCACTCGCCAGCGTCGGCCACGCAGTGCGCCACGGTTTTTTGGCCGCGATGTATGATGATATTGCCAAAGGGCGTAGCGATGTCGCCGTTCATTTCTTTGATACCGCCAGCAACCCATTGGAACAGCTCTACGCAACATACCCTGCCGATCGCCAAACACTAGTGATCGGCCCCTTAGACAAGAACGCGCTCAAAGAGCTGATGACGTTTGACTCTTTACCCATCAAGACACTGGCGCTTAACTATGCCACCAAGGAAGATCAACGCACTATTCCACAATTGATCCAGTTCGGTCTCAGCCCCGAACAGGAGGCCGCACAGGTCGCACAGCAGCTGGCGCAGCATGGACTATTGCGCACGGCCATTATCGCTCCCGAAAGCGAATTGGGTCAGCGCATGCACGACGCCTTTGTAGAAAGTTACTTGCAAGCCGGCGGTGTGATCCCGGACAGCGTATTTTTTCGCAGCCAAGAAGAGCTTTCCGAGGCCGCCAGCGAATTATTGGGCACGACTGAAAGCAGTAAACGTTTCTCACGGGTAAGGCAGGTCACCAATCTTGCACTGGAATTCGAACCGCGACGCCGCCAGGACATTGATGCAATCTTCCTTGCCGCCACCCCGGCGCACGCCAAACAACTCAACCCTCTGTTTGCATTCAATTTTGCTGCAGACGTTCCGGTCTTTGCCACCTCGCTAGTTCATGATACCAATGCTTCTGAACACAATGATCTGAATGGCATCAAATTTATCCAAATGCCTTGGCTGCTGAGCCAAAGCAATCACTTGAGAACCCAGTTAAGCCAAAGTCTGCAACAAGAATCACAAACATACAGTCAGTTTCATGCCCTGGGTGTTGACGCCTACACTCTGATGCCAAGGCTTACCCTTCTAGAAATGATTCCTGATAACTTTGTGGCGGGCCAAACCGGTGAATTGAGACTTGAAAACCAGAAGGTTGTTCGCTCGATGCAGTGGGCAGAGTTTGCCAAAGGGGCGCCGATCGCAATTAACGATCCAGCACGATGAGAAGCAAAGGCAAAAACTTTGAGTTACTGGCTAAATCCTTTCTTGAAAGCCGAGGGATTGCGATAAAAGACCAAAACTTCTATACCCGAATGGGAGAGATTGACATGGTCGGATGGGACGGCGATACATTGGTGTTCTTTGAAGTTCGTTATCGAAAGAGCTTCTCGCATGGCGGACCGCTGGCGAGCATCTCTCGCAGCAAACAAAACAAGATTATTAAAGCCGCCTCCTACTATCTCTTGAAAAACCACCTAGGCCAATGTCCTGTGCGCTTCGACGCAGTCGGGATTAGTGGTGAAAAAGACGGTGACTCAGCGCAGATCGAGTGGATAAAATCCGCATTTATAACCTAGATCTGGCGTCTACTCGCCTGTATCGAATCAATCGCCGTTGAAAACGCAAATATGACCGAACTATCTCCGATCA
The DNA here is from genome assembly GCA_041591755.1 of Oleiphilaceae bacterium. GTDB lineage: Bacteria > Pseudomonadota > Gammaproteobacteria > Pseudomonadales > Oleiphilaceae > JBFHRI01. The sequence goes on along the minus strand of JBFHRI010000327.1, from coordinate 757 downwards.
CGCAGTACTTATGCGAAGCAGTCGATAGCTGCGCCAGTCACTTAGACTTAATTGCTCCCCAATTGTCCGCAGCATGTGAGGTCATTACACAAAGTCTGCTACACGACAAAAAGCTTCTGATATGTGGCAATGGCTATTCAGCCCCGATGGCAGCACTGCTAACGACCTGCATGATGCACCAACAAGAGTTTGAACGACCCAGCCTTCCCGCCATCAACATTTCGATCGACTCGACCACCATATCGGCGATAGCCAAAGACGGCAACTACCATCATGTTTATGCCAAACAGCTGCGCGCTCTGGGGAATGCGGGGGACACCTTGGTCGCCTTATCGATCGATGGCAACTGTAGCAATATCGTCCAAGCAATACAGACGGCACACGACAAGGACATCCATGTCGTCACGATCATCGGACAAGAAGGCGGAAAGATCTCGGCACTACAGCAGCACGGAGACATTGAGGTCATGCTCTACGCACAATCCGTCGCCCGCGCGATGGAAAGCCAGCTGATGTCGGTGAATGCATTGTGCCACCAAATAGAAAGCCAGCTGTTCGGCCTGGGCTAAGTCAGACGCCCGAGCGCTGGCGGACTAGCTTGCACTACTTTACGACCTTGAGCGAGGGTTTGCGCGGAGCTTCTGAGCTGCTGTCTTTTCTGGCAGGAGGTGGCGTATCCGGGTTCGGGGGCTCAGGCGCACCCGGCTCAGCGCCAAAGACCATGCCTTGCCCATTCTCTTTGGCATAGATCGCCATC
>JBFHRI010000326.1:0-3056 GCA_041591755.1 Oleiphilaceae bacterium | reverse complement strand
GGCGATCTACCGCTGATTGGTGAGCTCTTTAAGCAGAAGAAAAGCAGTGCGAAGAAGACCGAGCTGGTGATCCTGCTCAAACCGACGGTGACGTCCAGCAAGGTATTCGAGGATGATATCCGTGCCAGTCATGGGCGTTTTGAAGGACATCGCAAGGTCTTGAAAGAGGCCCCGTCTACCAGTTTCTATGATTAGCGGATGCTGGAAATCTCATGTATCAGGAATATTTCGGTCTGCGTGAACTCCCGTTCACCTTGACGCCCAATACGCACTTTTATCTCAAGTCGGCGACGCATCAACAAGCCCTTGAGATGCTCGTGGTAGCGTTGCAGAATCGGGAGGGATTCCTGAAAGTCACGGGGGAGGTGGGGACCGGCAAGACCCTGCTCTGCCGCAAGTTACTCAACATGCTGGAAGGTGACTTCTTGACGGCGTGGATTCCCAATCCGAACTTCGCGGCCTCGACACTTTACTGCGTTTTGGCGGATGAGCTTGGGGCTACGCTTGATAACGATGCCCTGAATGAATTGAATGCGGCTGCGAACGACGTGACGACTGAGCGTCACGTACTGGCCTTGCGCCGCATCAATGAGTGTCTGATCAAACATGCCCAGCATGGGCGCCCCGTCGTGCTGGTTATCGACGAAGCCCAAACCATGCCGCGTGACACGCTTGAAGCCTTGCGTTTGTTGACCAATCTCGAGACGGAGTCTGACAAGCTCTTGCAAGTCGTACTGTTTGGCCAGCCCGAACTGGATACGGTTCTGGCAGGCCATGATCTGCGTCAGCTGCGTCAGCGCATTACCTTTTCTCACCGCCTGCAGCCCTTTACCCGTGAAGATATTGAACGTTACATTGCCCATCGCATGGTGCAAGCGGGCTATGCGGGAGGGCGTTTATTTGAAGCCCGAGCCGTCACGCTCCTGACGCGAGCTTCGCGCGGGGTGCCACGCTTGATCAATATTTTGTGTCACAAAGCGTTGATGCTGTGTTATGGCAAGGGAGAACGTATCGTACGCGCGGCTCATGTCAAAGCGGCAGTGAAAGACACCGAAAGCTGTAGCCTGGCCTGGTCGGGTTGGCGCAGATTGTGGAGCTGGGGCGCGTAGCATGAGTGTGATCAATGAGATGTTGCGTGACCTGGAGCAACGCAAGGCGCCGGAACGCCAGGGGATTGCATTCGAACATCAGGATTCGCTGATTGAACCCTCGCGTGGCTTGAATCGCGGGTTGATTGCGGGCGCGGTGATACTAGTGCTGGTCGCTGCAGTGGCCTTCTATGGCTGGCAAAACCGTGTGGCAGAAGTGCCTGGCGAGGAGCCGCTTACCATAGCGGCCGCACAGCAGGCGGAGCCAGTGCTCACGAATCCACCCCAATCTTCGGTATCCCCAGTGGTCGAGGCGTCGCCATCGAATGTCCCTGCGCCTGCCGCAAGCGAATCACTCGCAATGCCGGCTCAGACTGCCGTAGCGGACAGCCCTGTGTCCTCCAGCAAGGCGCTGCCAAAGCCAGACGCTGCTGTATTCGATGAGCCTACGCCCACAGCAACGCCCACGCCTTCTGTCGAAAGCACGCCAGAGTTGACGCCGGTCGAGGCACCACAAACTTCGCGGCCGGTGGTTGCAGCCGTTAATCCCAATGCAGTTGAGACGCAAGCTGCTCAACAGCCAAACACTTCTGTGGTGGTTGCAGAGAGGGTTTCGAGCAGCAGCGCCAGTCACGCATCGTCGGAACCCATGCAGGCTGAGAACCCCAATGCGGTAAAAACAGCGCCTGCGGTTGATGCCGGCGCTGCAGAGTTCGAAGAACCTCGCGTCGTTAAAGCCTCTTCGGTCGCAACAGACATTGATAATGTCGCCGCGCAAGCATCGGTGATAAGCCGTCCCGCCGAAGATGCGGTAAGCGTCGCCCCAATGATCGAAATAGTTCCGGATGCCGGTGTCAGCGAGCCTGCGCGTGCGGTGGTGTCATTGACACCGGAAGCCCAAGATCAAAAGGTGGCGGCGGATGCCCTGCGTTTGATGCGTCAGGGCAAGACCAGCGAGGGCTATCGCATGTTGGTGGACTTTTTGGCACAGGCGGAAGTCGATTCCAAAAGTCGCGCGGTACTGGTGAATTATCTACTGCTGCAAAATCGACTGGCTGAGGCCGGAGATATGTTGCTTGCAGCCCCGGTGGAGACGGACCCGGATTGGCGACAACTTAAAGCGCGTTGGTTAGTCGCCAACGACCGTGCGAGTGAGGCGATTGTCTTATTGGAACGCGTGCGCCCGGACGTGGCGACCTATAGTGATTATCATGCCTTGCTGGCTTCGTACTACCAGCAGGCCGGCCAGGCAGAGCAAGCCGCTACGGTGTATCGTGACCTGCTGGCGCACGATGAGGGGGTGGCAGACTGGTGGGCGGGCTTGGGCCTTGCCTTGGATCGCACCCTGAGCTTCCAAGAAGCACGTGCGGCTTACCAACGTGCCCTGACTTTACCGGGTTTAAGCGCACAATTACGAGAATTTATCGCCGGGCGCCTGGCACAGATCTAAGCTTTAGGTAGACGCAAGCGCGACGTATCGACTGAAGACGTATTAAACGAAGCAAAAACATGAACGAACCCAAAAAGAAAATCCGCATCGGCGACCTCTTGGTGCAGAACAACCTCATCACTGAAGCGCAGTTGATGACGGCCCTGGCTGAGCAGAAAAAAACCGGTAAAAAGCTCGGCCGCACCCTGGCGGAACTGGGTTATGTGGAAGAAGATCAGTTATTAAACCTGTTGTCGCGCCAGTTGGCGATTCCCTTCGTGCAATTGCGGCATTATCAATTCAATGAAGATCTGATCAAAAAACTGCCCGAAGCGCAGGCACGACGCTTCCGCGCAATCGTGCTGGCGGAAACTCAGGGTGAGTTGTTGATTGGGATGGCAGACCCGATCGATCTGTTCGCGGTCGATGAGATCTCACGGATCGTGAAGCAGCCGATCCGCCAGGCGGTGGTGCGTGAGAGCGAGCTCTTGTCGACGCTCGACATGGTTTACCGTCGCACCGATGAAATTAGTTCATTG
>JBFHRI010000325.1:0-3067 GCA_041591755.1 Oleiphilaceae bacterium | reverse complement strand
TCCTCGACCAAAAACTCGCCGGCCGACCAGGTTAAGCGCCCCCGGTCTCCCTCCTGACCCCCGGATTCTGCATAGAAGGGCGTACGATCCAACACCACTACACCCTTCTCACCTGGCGCCAGCGCTTCGGCATTGACGCCGCGCACTAATAAAACCTTGGCACGCCCATCCAGCTGCGCATAACCCAAAAATTCGGTACTCCCTTCAAGCTGCACACCCGCATTGTAATCGACATCGAAACTGCTGGCAGCGCGAGCACGGGCGCGCTGTTGCTCCATCGCCTGCTCATAGCCAGCATAATCCAGTGTCAAGCCACGCTCGCGCGCGATGTCGTTAGTGAGATCAACCGGAAAACCATAGGTGTCATACAACGTAAACACGGTCTCACCGGGAATCACTGAGCCTTGCAACTGAGCCAAATCGTGCTCCAGCACTTTCATGCCTTTGTCGAGCGTTTTGGCAAACTGCTCCTCTTCCTGACGCAGCACAGCCGCTACGCGCTCTGTACTTTCGACCAGTTGCGGATAGGCCTCGCCCATCGCCTCAGCCAGGACGGGCACCAGTTTATGGAAAAACAAACCTTGCGCGCCCAACTTATTGCCATGTCGAATGGCGCGGCGAATGATCCGTCTCAGAGTGTAACCGCGACCTTCATTGGAGGGCATGACGCCATCGGAAATCAAAAAACTCGCGGAGCGAATATGATCTCCGATAACACGCAGTGATTTTTCCGTTGTCGGCACACCGCCAAAGAGCTTAGAGGCGGCGTTCAAAATATGCGCAAACAGATCGATTTCGTAGTTGCTGTGCACGCCCTGCATGACTGCTGCAATGCGCTCCAAGCCCATACCGGTATCAACGGACGGCTTCGGCAGGGGCTCCATGGTTCCGTCTGCGAGACGGTTGTACTGCATAAACACCAAGTTCCACACTTCAATATAGCGGTCACCATCATCATTTGGGCCGCCGGGAGGGTCTCCCGCGACGTCCTCACCATGGTCATAAAAGATTTCGGTACACGGACCACAGGGACCGGTGTCGCCCATGGCCCAGAAATTGTCCTTTTCGCCTAAACGTGAAAATCTGGTTTGATCAATACCAATCTTATTGAACCAGATCTCTTCCGCTTCCTGATCATCTTTATAAACCGTGACCCATAGCTTGGCGGCAGGAATACCCAGTTCCTGTGTCAAAAATTCCCAGGCAAAGCGAATGGCATCTTCTTTGAAGTAATCACCAAAACTGAAATTACCCAACATTTCAAAGAAAGTATGATGCCGCGCGGTATAACCGACGTTTTCGAGGTCGTTATGCTTGCCACCGGCGCGGACGCATTTTTGTGCGGTGGTCGCACGGGTGTACGGGCGCTTGTCCTTACCTAGAAAAACGTCTTTAAACTGATTCATGCCCGCGTTGGTGAACAACAAGGTCGGGTCATCATGAGGCACTAACGAACTACTGGCGACGACTTGATGGTTTTGTTTTTCGAAGTACTTGAGAAACCTGCTACGTATCTCGGCCGTTTTCATGGACGTCATACACCTTGTGAACTTTGCGAAAGGAAGAAAATATGCGCTACAGGCCGCGCAAATGCGGCCCGTACTCTAGCACAGTTGCTATACAGTGAGTATCCAGCTTCTGCTGAAGGAGAGCGATGTTTTACAAAAAGTTGCGCAGGACATCGCTTTTCACGGCACACGAAGCGCAAGCGGCGACGCAGCGTGGCAAAGGCCGGCCTTATCTGGGAGGGAAAGTGCGCTGGCAGTCACCCGTTTGGTCGATTTTGCCAGCGCACAAAGTTATGCGACTGAAGTACGAACCTGATCTAGCATTTCACGCACCAGGGAACTGATACCGGGTGCAAGCTCCAACATTTGATCTGGTGATTTGGCCGCCGCTAACATTTCGTCTAAAAACTGAGCGTACGTACGGGTCGACACGTCAAGCAAATCCAAAGATTGCGCCAACTCAGGCAAGCGACTGACCACCGGCGTAAGCGTATTGGCCAATGCTTGATTGGGCCCCGGACGTCCGTACAACGTGGTCTTTTGCTGATACTGCTGCGTCATTTGAATATCCAAGGCAAAGCTGGCGAGCTGCCCCGCATCCCATTCTAATGCAAGCGCTTGATCCAAAGCGTCACGAAAGTTTCCGGAGCTCATTGCGCTCGCAATCTCCGCACTTTGACGAATCAGCGAATCGATTGCTTGCAATTCATCTTCGTTAAGATCGCCCTCAACATAAAAGTACGACTCCGCACGCTGCAAAAACTGCTGCATCTCACCCTCTGAAGTGGACTTCAGTTTCAACATACTCATGAATTTCTCGGACAGATAGACCGTATCTCCTTCCCGAGTCCGAATCGACAAGGTGCCAGAAATCTCGGTCCGAGCTTTGATCATCGACTGATAGCCGATAGCGGAAGATGCAGCACGTTTAGGCGCTTGTATCGGCGCTTCTTGAGTCGACTTCTTCACGGCCGACTCACTTTTCACATCGACGACGGTTTTGTCTACGACAGGCGCTTTCACTTCAGAGGAAGTGCCAGTCGGCGCGGGATTCGCGGGCGCTTGTGCAGCCGGATCCAGCGGTTTGCCCTCGCGCAACTGCTGCACGCCTGCGCTGACTAGTTCGAAACTCTGGTCGATCTCTTGCGACAAACTCTCGTTCATCATGCCAAGATCTTTCAGAATATCACGGGCTTGCTGATAACCCTTCTTTATTCCACCTAATGCACGATCTAGCAAGCTGTCGAGTTCTGCGCCACCTTCCTTGCTGAGCTGCTCTGCCCGCCTGGCCACAAAACTCAAAATATTATTGGCTGCGGTCTCGGGCGAAATTTTGGGCACCGAGATGACGTCGAGCGGTCTTGGCGCCGGCGCTTGGTTAGGCTGCATGACACCTGCGTTCGAAAACTTTTCTGTGTACTGGACCGACAAACTGACGGTTAAACCTTGCTGCAACAAATTGGTTTGCTGCTGCGAAACTTCGCGCTTCTGCGCTGAACTCTTTTGGCCGACTGCATCGGCAAGCGGGGTGAGTGCTCTAGCTTGAATCGGGTCCATAG
>JBFHRI010000324.1:0-3085 GCA_041591755.1 Oleiphilaceae bacterium | reverse complement strand
TGCGTTTGCCCTGCCCCACCAGACGCAACAACTCATCCAAGCTGTCGACGTTGTTGTGTCGCAACACCCGGCTGATCTGGGCATCATTGATGTCTTTCCAGCTCTTTTTCAAACTGGTCAACGAGCGATCAAGGAGTCCGCGCCCTAATTCAGCACTTTCGGTTTGGCGCTTATGTTTCAGAAAGTGTCGAATACTACTTTGCGCACGACCGGTGACGGCAATATCCAGCCAGCCCGGACTAGGCGTGGCGCCCGGCGCGGTAATGATTTCCACGGTTTGGCCACTGACCAGCGGCTCCGCCAATGAGGCCAACTTCTTATTGATGCGGCAGGCCACGGTGGCGTTGCCAATATCGGTATGAATCAAATAGGCAAAATCGATCGGTGTCGCCCCGTGCGGCAGCTCAACAATCGCGCCTTTGGGCGTGAACACGTAAATTTCGTTGGGGAATAGATCGATCTTGGCGTGCTTGATGAACTCCATTGAGTCATCCGCACGTTCACGCAGTTCTTTCAGATCATCCAACCAGCGATCAATGCGTACCTGATTGGCCAGTGCAATGCCTGTCTCGTCCTTGTATTGCCAGTGTGCCGCCACGCCATAGTTGGCCATCTTTTCCATTTCTTCAGTTCGAATCTGGATCTCGATGTTCACATGCATACTGAACAAGGTGGTATGCAGCGACTGATAACCGTTGAATTTGGGGACCGCAATATAGTCTTTGAAGCGCGTGGGCAGGGGCTTATACAGGCTATGGACCGCGCCCAGCACACGATAACAATCGTCCTCGGTCTCGGTGATGATACGAAAAGCATACACATCCATGATCTCATGGAAGGACTTGTGCTTTTTCTTCATCTTGCGATAAATGCTATTGAGGTGCTTTTCCCGGCCGATGATGCGGCCTTTTAAACCGCGGTCTTTTAGGCATTGCTCCAGACGCTGCTTGATATCGGCAATCACCTGGTTATGGTTGCCACGCAGGTTCTCAATCGCTTTGCGAATGTATTTGGAGCGCATTGGATACAGCGCTTCAAACCCCAGATCTTCCAACTCTACGCGCACACTGTTGATGCCTAGACGATTGGCAATTGGGGCATAGATGTCGAGGGTCTCAGTGGCAATGCGGCGACGTTTTTTCGGATGTAACGGACCCAGCGTGCGCATGTTGTGCAGGCGGTCGGCCAACTTGACCAGGATGACCCGGATATCCTTGGCCATCGCCAGCGTCATCTTCTGGAAATTACGCGCCTGCGCTTCGGCCTTTGACTTAAACTCGATTTGCGTCAGCTTACTGACCCCATCGACCAGCTCGGCGACCGAATCACCAAAGCGCCGCGCCAGCTCGGCTTTGGATACGCCTGTATCTTCAATCACATCGTGCAGCAAGGCCGCCATCAGGGTCTGATGGTCTAAGTGGAGGTCGGCCAGAATAAACGCCACCGCCAGCGGATGGGTTATATAGGGCTCACCACTGCGCCGGTATTGCCCTTCATGAGCTTCTTTCGCGCACTGGTAGGCCTCGCGAACCAACTGAACCTTGTCCGGGTCCAGATAGCTCGACAAACGTTCGGCCAGCGCGTCGATTGTCGTCACAAACTACCTGCAGTGATTGGAAGTGATAAACACAACGGGAAAAAAAAGCTGAACGCGGCGCGCTCAGCTTTTACACACACTTTTAATATTAAGTGCGCCGGGGGGATTTTCAAGCACTATTTTAGGAAGATTGCCCGATGGGCAGCGTACTTGAAATGATAAGCAATTCAGAAATTTATTAGTCGAGCTCTTGCTCGCGAATGGTCTTCGGCGTGACCAGACCGGCGGCGATCTCTCGCAGAGCGACCACGGTGGGCTTATCATTTTCCCACTCCACCAGCGGGTCTTTACCCTGGTTGGCGATCTGGCGAGCGCGCTTGGTCGCCAGCATAACCAGCTCAAAACGGTTTTCTACATTTTCCAGGCAGTCTTCGACAGTGACTCGCGCCATAATTTCACCTTGTAACTGAGTTGTTTCTGTACAGCTCTTCTGCACATAAGCGGCGTGCACCCTAAAGCACACACCAAAAAGGGACGTAAGTGTACGGATTGTGCAACCTTAAGACAATAGCTCGTGCAATAAAGAGGCGTAACGCAATTGTTGCGCCGCCTGGCGTTGCCGCTGGGCGCGGAAAATCGCCTGCAAATCGGCCAGTGCGACTGCAAAATCATCATTCACCACGAGAAAATCATATTCGTGGTAATGACTACACTCGGCCACCGCCTGCTGCATGCGCCGCGCGATAATCTCCTCACTATCCTGGCCGCGCGCCTGTAAGCGTTCACGCAAAGCATCGATGGAAGGTGGCAGCACAAAGATGCTCGTCATGTCGGGGTAGAGGCGACGAATTTGCTGCGCGCCCTGCCAATCAATTTCCAGAATCACATCCTGCCCGGCCTGTAAACGCTGATCCACCCAGGCACGTGAGGTGCCATAGTAATTACCAAACACTTCGGCATGCTCCAAAAAACCGTCTTGCGCCACCAAAGCTTGAAACTCCGGCACCGTCACAAAATTGTAATTGACGCCATCCTGTTCGCCAGGTCGGGGGGCACGGGTGGTATGCGAGACCGACACCACGACCCCCTCGTCTTGCTGCAACAAGGCCGCGACCAAGCTGGTCTTGCCGGCTCCCGAAGGCGCTGACACCACATATAAACGGCCGCCGGCGGCCTGTTGGTGAGAGTGACTCATGTTTTCGTATCTCTTATTGATTATGCAGCCAATCTAGGCGCGGGATAGCTTTAGCTTAGCAAGGCTTATGCGTGCTGCCGAGTCTGCGCAGACTACTCCACATTTTGCACCTGTTCGCGCATCTGCTCGATCAACACTTTCAGCTCCACGGCCGCTTTTGTGGTGTCGGTGACAATCGACTTAGAAGACAAGGTGTTAGCTTCGCGATTAAGCTCCTGCATCAGAAAATCGAGGCGACGGCCGACAGGCTCTTTGCGTTTGAGTACCGCGCGCACCTCCGTGACATGCGCATCCAGACGATCCAGCTCTTCGGCTACATCGCTTTTTTGTGCCAATAAGACCATCTCTTGCTC
>JBFHRI010000323.1:0-3093 GCA_041591755.1 Oleiphilaceae bacterium | reverse complement strand
ATCGCTTTTTCGACCGACTCGAAATTCGTAACGCCCTCGCCTATCTGCGACTGGTCTATTACCGCCATGATGATGCAGCCTTTGAGCGCGTGGTGAATGTGCCGACGCGCGGCGTCGGCAACAAGACACTGGGTGACCTGCGCACCCATGCCCGGGAACAGTCGGTTTCTTTGTGGCAAGCCATGCTGGATCGTCTGGCTGCGGGGCAAATCAAGGGTAAAGCGGCCACTTCACTGTCACAGTTTATCGATCTGATCGAACTGTTTGGTCGCCAGCGCGACGAATTGGAACTGTCGGAATTGACCAAGCGCCTGCTGCACGAATCCGGCTTGATTGAGTTCCATGCGAACGAAAAAGGCGATAAGGCCGAGGCCCGGGTGGAGAACCTGAAGGAGCTGATCAGCGCCACCGCTGACTTTACACCCGAGGACGAAGGCCTCACGCCGCTCGCCGAATTTATCGCCCAAAGCGCGCTGGATGCGGGCGAAATGCAAGCCGACGACGATCAGGACTGCGTACAATTGATGACCTTGCATTCCGCCAAAGGGCTGGAGTTTCCGCTGGTTTTCATGACCGGCATGGAAGAAGGCTTGTTTCCGCACGAAATGTCTAATGATGAGCCGGGACGTCTCGAAGAAGAGCGTCGGCTAGCGTATGTGGGCATTACCCGGGCGATGGAAAAGCTGGTGCTGACCCATGCCGAATCGCGGCGCGTTTACGGCCAGGAAAAATTCCCCAAAGCCTCGCGTTTCATTCGTGAAATCCCAGCAGGCCTGATCCAGGAGGTGCGGCTGCGCAACTCGATCACGCGGCCACTGACCTATGGCTCCCTGCAACACCGCGCGGCCACCATGGACACGCCCAGTGAGCTCCCGTTTCAGCTGGGCCAGCCGGTGCGACACCCCAAATTTGGTGAGGGCACCATCTTGAGTTACGAAGGGAAAGGCGCGCATGCACGGGTGCAAATTCGCTTCGCGACCGAAGGCAATAAGTGGTTGGTACTATCCTACGCCCGCCTCGAAGCAGTATGATCAACCCTGCTAGGGCGAAAGCTGTCCATGACAGCTGACGAAAAAAATCACAGGCAGAGGCACTGCGCATGACACAGCCACCTTTGTATGAGCGCTTCAAACCGAACTCCGCTACCACGGCAGAGCGCGAGGTCCACCTGCAGTCACTGCAACAGTCTCTGGCAAAACAAGAGCTGGACCTGCAACGGCGGCAGCGTGAACTCGGCCGCGCCGAGCAGGAACTGGAAGATGAGCGGCAAATATTATTGCAAGACAAGCTCGCGTTCGAACGCATGCAAGCACAGCCGACGAGTCGTCGAGGCGTCATTTTGGTGCCACTGCTGATGGCCGCCAGCATTGCAATAGGCTACGCCGGTTTTACGCAGTGGTCGAACCTGGGCGAGCCGCCACAGTTGGCGGCCAGTTTAGATAAGTCCCGCGCATTGGGGGCGAACAGCGACGAAGATCGGATGGCTCAATACGAGTCCGTCATCGCTATGCCCGTTAGTCAAACACCCCATAATCCAACCAAAGTGCTGCAAGAAGTTGATGCGGCCACGCAAGCCCTCATTGCCATGACCCGCAATCCACCCGCTGCCGGGCCCGCAGCCGTTAATTTACAGCAGTCTGCGGCGGCACGCGCAGATGAGTTGATCGCTCAATTAGAAGCGCTGAAACTGGAGCTGCAAGATCAAAATGTGCTGCTCGATTTTGAAGAGGTCTACGTAGAATCCCAAGCCAGCCGGCTTGCCGATCTGGCCCAGAGACTGGCGGTGCGGGAGCAGGAGCTCCAGAAGCGCGAAGCCGATTATGAACGGCTCCTCAGTACCAACCGCGCCCTGGTCCGCGAGCTTAACCAACTCCGGGGGAACTGAGGCCGCTTACTCTACCGGTACCAGTTCCGAGACGCCCAGATAGGACATCCAATACACGCCCGGCAAATAACTTAAGGGCTGCTCTTCATTTAACAGGGTGACCCGCATGGCGGCGATGTCATCGGCACTGTAGCCTGCGACAAACTGGATTTCGCTCCAAGGCAGCGCCAGGCGCATTTCGCTTCCCGGCGTCAGGGCCATACGGGCCATCGAGGCGCTGCGATACTTCGAGGCGTAGCCGACAAAACGGCGCCCCGGGTGGGCACTGTAAAAATCAATCAGATAGTTCACCGCGCGCGAGTCGTTCGCGGTGAACGCAATATTAAAGCTAGCACTACCGACATCACGTTGCACACGCATGCCATTAGCACTGCGTCCCATCGCTTCCAAGGCCGGAATGTCTGCCAGGGTCGGGCTCGCGAACTCACTTGACACCACCCGCGCCCCGTCGTCCGCCGGCTGACCATTCGGCAAGGCAAAATTGAACGCTTGACGCACCTCATGGCCCTGCCAGTCCTGCACCACCAACTCCCAACCATTCAGCGTCAGGCTATCCAAATGATCGGGGTCAAAAGAGCGATACTCGAACACGCCGCGCGCCAAATCATAATTGGCATACCAGGGCACCTGGCGACTGCCACCGATCAAATACCAACTGCGCCCGCTGTGGGTGTTCCGAATATACATGGCACTCAAATCACGGACGGTGCCCGGATCGTCGACCAGGGCCGAAACGGTGAAGGTCAGGCGCGCTTGCAGATCCTCCTGGCTCGACACGTAGTGGGTATGCCAATGCGTAATGTCCGTTTGAATGTCCAAAATCACCGGCGGCCCATTCGGGCGTGAAGCGTCATCGTCACTGCAGCCCGCGAGCAAGAGTGAGAAAGGCAAGACAAGTAACAACAAGGAGTGGACTGAATGCATGGCGAGTTCCGCATCAACGAGAGCGTGCTTACGCTCTGCAGTCTAGATCAATTTCAGGGCGCCAGCCTGACGATTTTCCAGCTTTGATCCGCTTGCTGCTGGTATTGAAAGCGGTCATGCAAACGGTTTTCACGCCCCTGCCAGAACTCCATCTTTTGCGGCACCACTCGATAGCCACCCCAGAAAGAGGGCAAGGGCACCTGCCCCGCTTTAAACTTTTCACTCATCTCGCGATATTTTTGCTCCAGGAAGCCGCGCGATTCGATGATTTCGCTCTGGTCACT
>JBFHRI010000322.1:0-3115 GCA_041591755.1 Oleiphilaceae bacterium | reverse complement strand
CCCAAACTTCCTCCGAAACATCAAAATCGCAGCAACGAAAACACATCATAGCGACAACTCTTGCCCTCGAGCTGATAATGCGGCGCGCGACCGCCGAGCAACTCGCCTTTGCGCGGGCGCTTGACCACGACACGGTGGCGCGCCTTGCACAGGGCGAGCCCTAGCAAGCCAGCAGCATCTTCGTCTTGCCCGAGCAAGCGCTGGAAGATGGCCATTTCCTTTTTCACCGATGCGGATTTATCGCGATGGGGATACATTGGGTCGAGATAGATCACCTCGATACTCCGGTCCGGCTGTTGCGCAAGCCATTGTGCAGAATCCGTCCACTGCACTTGCAGCCGCTGCGCGATCTCCGCCTGCTCGCCGCTTAGTGCGTCGGCCAAGCCTTGTTCCAACAGCAGCGCCACCAGGGGCGAACGCTCTAGCATCGTGACCTGGCAACCCAGGCTGGCCAAAACCCAGGCATCTCGCCCCAGGCCAGCGGTGGCATCCACGACCTGCGGTCGCACGCCCTGGTTCAGCCCGACCGCCTTGGCAATCATCTGCCCCTGACCGCCACCAAAGCGGCGTCGATGCTCGACCGCACCGTCTACAAAGCTAGCGCGAACCGGCCCCGGTGCCCCCGAACCGGTTTGTTGCAATGCCACACCTTGCGCATCCAACACCAGCATCAGCGGTTTGGGTGCACACTTCCAATCGATATCGCGGAAGACTTCCAAACCAAAGCGTCGCGCGAGTATCTGCGCCAAGGCTTCGCGTGCCGGGTCGAGCAAACCAATGCCGACGATTGCGGGATCAGGTAGGGTTAGATTTTGTGATGCAGGGGTCGCCAGGACGGTTTCAGGCAAAGACATCTATCCCCACCAGCTCGCCCAGGGCCTTGTCGGAGCTTTCGGCCTGCGTCTGCTGATAGGAAGCGAGGGCACGCTGCGTGTTCAGCGGCAAAGATTCACTATTGTTCACACGCTGCACTCGCAAAGCCTGCGCTTCGCGATTTTTTTCGGCCAATTGTTGCGGACTTGCCAGCACTTTGAGCGGTGCGTCTTGCGCAGGCTGTACCGGCGTCTGACCGGCACGTGCAGGGTCGCGCTCCGTGGCATCGGGCCGCGCGCCCAGCGGCCGCTGCGGCGACACAATAAACGGAGAAGCGCGATTGATATCCATGGAACTCACCACGAGACAGCTTGAACTGAATGCATTTTAGTCAATCCTGCGCAGAATGGTAAGTCTCAACCCAAGGCGATCAGCGCAAAAAGCACGGCACCCAGCACGAAGCGGTAAATGACGAAGGGCAGAAATCCGATGCGTTCGAGGAACTTCAAGAACCAGTGAATGCAGGCATAGGCACTTAGAAATGCCACGAATGCGCCCACCAAGGCCGTCAGGAGCTGGGTATCGTTGCCTTCCTGTGCCAACTCCACCGCTTTGAGCCCTCCTGCTGCCAGAATTAAGGGTATCGACAATAAAAATGAAAAACGCGCCGATGCATCGCGACTGAAGCCCAGCAACAAGGCCGCCGTCATCGTAATGCCGGAGCGCGAGGTCCCGGGAATCAACGCCAGCGCCTGACTGACACCGATGACCAACGCCGCCACTAAGGTCATTTGCATCAAGCTGCGCTCGCGCGAGGTGGCACGATCAGCGAACCACAGCAAGGCTCCAAAGAGTATGGTGGTGCTCGCAATCACCACCGTCGAGCGTAAATGCGCTTCGATAAAATCGTTGAATAAAATACCACTCAGACCGGCCGGAATCGTGGCCACGGCGATCAACCAGGCCAGACGGCTGTCGTCCGTGTGGCGCCCAGCCAGACTCTGCCCCCAAGCCAGCAGCAAACGTTGTAAATCCTGCCGAAAATACACCATCACCGCCAGCAAGGTGCCGACGTGTACGGCCACATCAAAAGCCAGCCCCTGATCAGGCCAACCCAAGACCTGTGACGGCAATATCAAATGCGCGGAGCTGGAGATCGGTAAAAATTCGGTTAGACCCTGGATCAACGCCAGGACAACGGCCTCTAACCAACTCATAGGGCTCTCCATGAGAACAAACAGGAAGGAATTGGGGTTATATCAGATTGATTTCACGCCGATTCAGCGCAGGTAGCACTTCAACGCCCCGGCAATTTCTGCCAGGTCACTTCGTCACGAATGTAACAGGGCAATGCCTGCTCCGGCGTCAGCAGGTGACCGGCAGCATACTCGGCTTCCGCCAACCGACACAAGGCCCGCGCATCGGGCTCTAAAGGCATCAGTTGCGGTGCCAGCCGACTGCGTACAGCCTCGGGCAAACGCGATATATAGGCCAATCCTGAACCGCACGCCGCCAGCGCACCCTCACCCAGTTCAGCTGGCAATTCGACGCGCTCCGGCGCACTAACGTGCTCGCCACTGAGCGACTGCACCTGCAGCCGTTCAACGCTTTGTTCAACACGACAAACACTCCAATACACCTCATCCATGCGTGCATCGACCAACACACACTGTGTGCTGCCGCCATTGCTTTGCCAAGCCTGCAGTGCCAGGCCACTGAGCGAACTAACGCCAATCACCGGACGCTCCGCACCCAAGGCCAAACCTTGCACCACCCCCGCCGCAATGCGCAGGCCGGTAAAGGAACCCGGTCCACGACCATAGGCCAAGGCATCCAGGTCGCGCACTTTAAGCCCAGCTTCAGCCAGCACGTCCTGCACCATGGGCAGAATCAGCGAGGCATGCTGGCGTGGCGCGTGCTGGTGGCGGGCGATTTCCTGTCCGTCCCAGCGCAACGCGACCGAGCAGCTTTCGGAAGAGGTATCCAGAGCGAGGATGCGCAAGGACTAGCCTTCCAGACCTTTGAAAATGGCCTGTTTGATATCATTCATGGAACCGACTCCGGGCACCAGAATGTAGCGTGGCGCGCCAGACTCGCTGGACTCTGCCCAAGTAGAGTAATACTCGATCAGTGGCGCAGTCTGGGAATGATAGACCTGCAGGCGCTTGCGTACAGTCTCTTCTTTGTCATCTTCACGCTGCACCAAAGGCTCGCCCGTCACGTCATCTTTATTAGCTTTGGCTGGCGGATTGTATTTGATGTGATAGATACGACCGCTCCCTTCATGCACACGACGACCGCT
>JBFHRI010000321.1:0-3140 GCA_041591755.1 Oleiphilaceae bacterium | reverse complement strand
ATGGGCGTATAAATTTTCGACCCAGGCAACGATTAATAAACCGGTCGAGATCAATAGGGTGGTCAGCCCATAGCCTTCGGTCGTGCGCTGGACCAGGCAGTGCACGAAAAACATAAACAGATCCAGCAAAACTAGACCCAGCAGAGCGCCCAGTACATATTCCCCTTGTTGACGATACCAGGCAGCGAATTGTTCACCCATGTGTTGCACCTCTTGTATTGTTTGAATGGTGTGTGGTGGAGGCGTCGGTGGAGACAACATCGCAAAAGCCTGGACACGGACGCCAAGAGTTTACTGCTGTGCCTGGGCAGTATAGCCTTGCGCTTCGAAGCGCGACAAGGGATTCATTTGACTCAAGTTTGCCGCGCATTCAGATTGTCTGCCTCGGTGCCTAATAGAGATATACATATGCGAGCGCTCGTATTCTTCCTTTGTTGCTGTCCGATGGCTCTGGTGCACGCACAGTGGCGCTATTTCGAAAGCAGTGCCATGACGACCAAATTGGAGCTGGAGTTTTGGCAAGAGCCTGGTTTTGACGCGGAAGCGCTCGCGCGGCGGGTATTTGCTGAGTTTGATCGAATCGATCGACAAATGAGTCGTTATCGAGAGGACTCCGAACTCAGTCGCATTAATCGTGAAGCCGCGCACGCTCCGCTGCCTCTGTCTTCCGAATTGTTTCACCTACTCGCCACGGCGCAACGGGTATCGGAGCTAAGCGAGGGTGCTTTTGACATTAGCTTTGCTTCGGTGGGCTATCTCTATGACTATCGCGCCGCCCGCCAACCGACCTCGCAGCAATTACAAGAGGCGCAGTCGAAAGTGAATTATCGCGCGATCAAACTGGATGCACAGCAGCAAACCGTGCATCTGCTGCAAGCAGGGATGCGATTAGATTTAGGCGGCATCGCGAAAGGCTATGCGGTGGATAAAGGCCTGGAAGTTCTGCAGCAGGCAGGTGTTCGCCATGCCCGTTTGAGTGCGGGAGGCGATATGCGCCTGCTCGGTGACAAACGGGGCAAACCCTGGATCGTCGGGGTGCGAGATCCGCGCGCTGAGGCCAAGCAAGCGACCGTGCTGCCCTTGAGTGATACGGCGGTCTCGACCTCGGGCGACTATGAGCGTTTTTTTATTGATGATCAGGGCGAACGGGTGCATCACATTCTTTCTCCACAGTCAGGGCGACCCGTGCATGCCGTGCAAAGTGTCACCGTGATCGGTCCTGATGCAACCACCACTGACGGTCTTTCCACGGCCGTGTTTGTGCTGGGTGTCAAGAAAGGACTGGCTCTCATCAATCGCCTGGAGGGCATCGACGCGATTATTATCGATGCACAGCGTCACTTGCATTATTCAAACGGGCTCGAGCCGCCCAAGCCCCAAAGATAGGGTTAGGTCCGAGCCTTAAATATGCGCAGGCAGCAATTGTTGCGAAGTTTTGCACGATTACTGCCAAGGGTGCTTTTTTGTAGCGATTGGTTCAACCGGCGAGAAGTCCAAATCCTTAACTGCTAGTCTTAGCTTACCGCTTTGTGTCTGTGCCAAACCCGAGTCGTTTTCATGTATATAAGAACAATTATTGCTCTGCTTTGTCTGAGTGTCGCCTTGCCGTGCCTGGCAAAAACACGACTCAATTTCGCGCTGCTGGCGATCAATGGGCCCCAGCGTGATGCGTATCACGAGCAAGTGAAAGCGTTCGAGCAGGCGTATCCGGACATTGAGGTCAATATCCAAGCGGTTGAATCGGAACAGTACAAACAGAATATTGAAAAATGGTTGGCGGCCGACGAATTTAGCGATGTGATGTTCTGGTTTGGTGGCGAGCGGCTGAACTGGTATGTCAAAAAAGGCTGGGTATTACCGATCGACGACTTGTGGGGCACCTTCGCTTGGTATCAGCGTATCACTCAAAGTGCACAAACCTCGGTGACACGAAATGGTCGTATTTATGGTCTTCCGATCCATTATTATCACTGGGGCATTTACTACAACAAACAGATCTTTAGAAACCTGGGACTGCAAGAGCCCAAGACCTGGGAAGAGTTTCTTGCTGTCTGTAAGGTGTTGCGTACTCACGAGGTCACCCCCATTGCTCTCGGGTCAAGCGAAGCGTGGCCGCTGGCGGGCTGGTTCGACTATTTAAATCTTCGTCTCAACGGCATCGAATTCCATCAGGGTTTGACCGAAGGTCGTGAGAGCTACGGCGATCCCAAGGTGTTGCAAGTGTTTGCAACGTGGCAGGAGCTCATTGACCAGCAGTATTTCCTGCAAGGTCACGAAACCCTCACCTGGCGCGAGGCTCTGCCTTATTTGTATCGAGATATGGCAGCGATGTATTTGATGGGGAATTTTTGGACCACGCAAATTCCTGAAACCATGCGTCACAAATTCGGTATGTTCGCGTTCCCCAGTTTAAACGAAGAGATGCCGCGTTATGAAGAGGCGCCCACCGATGTATTGTTTATCCCGTCTAATGTGAAAAATCTCGAGGCGGCCAAACTCTTTATGGAGTTTATGTCGCGAACCGAGGTTCAACATAAGCTCAATGAGCGTTTGGGAATGCTGTCACCGCAGAATATCCCGCCGCAAAAAATGGATGAGTTCCTGCAAAAGGGTAATGAAATTCTGGAGCATGCGCAGGGTGCGACCCAGTTTTATGATCGCGATAACCCGAAACCCATCGCGACCGAGGGGATGAAGTTGATGCAACGCTTCGTCGCCGAGCCTGCCGCGTTACCGTCTCTGATTGATGAGTATGAGAAGCTGCGGTTCGAGTCGTTCAAATAGCGCTTTTTAACCAGGGTGATGAGCGTTCAGCCAAGTAAAGTATGAATCCGTCGCTGTTGTTTCTGCGCGGTCTGACCCAAGGTCTCCCAGTCCAATAACAACTCCTTCGCACCTTTGTGCTGCAATACCGACTCCGCGTTGGTCATGCCATAGTCGAGCGCTTGGGCCAAATTGCAGCCTTTGATGGTGGCGGCCGTGAAGGTCGCTGCGAAGGCATCTCCGGCTCCCGTCGTTTCTTTGATTTTTAGGTTTGGCATGGCTTCGCCGCAGAGCAAGTGCTGGCCATCGTAGGCATGCACCCCTTTAGCTGCATCGGTAATCACAACGATGGGCGGGGGTAATTGGTGTAACGCTTT
>JBFHRI010000320.1:0-3141 GCA_041591755.1 Oleiphilaceae bacterium | reverse complement strand
CGGACAAGAACAATATGAGCCGGCACAGCAATCTCAAGGGGGTGAGTACACGCGTGATCCAGCCTTGAGCGCCTACGTCAAACAGGTCGGGCAGAAACTGGCGCGCGTAAGTGACCGCCCTGACCTGCCCTATGAATTTGTCATCCTGAATAATTCCGTACCCAATGCCTGGGCCTTGCCTTCTGGCAAAATCGCAATCAATCGCGGGCTCTTGACGCAACTGGAAAATGAAGCCCAGCTCGCCGCCGTGCTGGCACATGAAATTGTCCATGCCGCCGCCCGCCATGGGGCGCAGCGCATGCGCGACCATCTGCTGCTGCAGGCCGGCATGGCCGGACTCGGACTGACCCTGGCCGATAACGACTATCGCGGCCTGATCGTCGGTGCGGCGAGCCTCGGGGCGGGCCTGACCATCGCGAAATATGGTCGCGAGCACGAGCTTGAATCCGATCACTACGGCATGAAATACATGGCCAAAGCGGGCTACGATCCAATGGGTGCCGTTGAGCTGCAGGAGCTGTTTGTGAAGTGGTCCAAGGGAGGACAGTCGAACTGGCTCGAAGGCTTGTTTGCTTCTCACCCCCCCTCGCAGGAGCGTGTGCAAGCGAATCGCCGCACCGCCGCTGAACTCAATGTCGTGAATGGCCGCATTGGTCGCGAGGATTATCAGCGCGCCATTGCCAAACTCAAAGCCGATTCTGAAGCCTATGCCAAGGCCGATAAAGCAGCAGCCGAATTGCAAAAGAAAAACCCTGAAAAGGCCGCACAATTAATCGACTCGGCACTGAGCAAAGCCCCTGACGAAGCGCTGTTCCACTCGCTCAAGGGCCAGGCCTTACTGCAGCAGGGTCAGGCTAAAGCCGCCCTGAACAGCCACAACAAAGCCGTCGCACTCAACCCAAATCAGTTTTCCTACTATCTCAATCGTGCGCAAACGCATGAGCAGCTGAACAACTCACAAAAAGCGTTGGCAGACTATCAGGCGAGTATGCAAAAACTCCCGACCAGCATTGCCGCCCTGCAATTGGGCCAACTGCATGCAAATAGCGGCCAGAGTGATCAGGCAAGACAGTACTTTCAACTCGCCGCCAGCGCACCGGGACAAACCGGAACGGAAGCGCGGCGCGCCCTCAACAGCATGCAGGAAGTGCCGGTCAGTGATCAGGGGCTAGTGCTCAAGCACCTGCGCGACCCCCAAGGACGCATGTTTGTGACGATCGAAAATACACGACCACATACCGTCAATGGTTTGACCTTGGTCAGCGAAATCAGTAACGCACAAGGCCAAGTGTTGCAACGCAGCAGCTGGCGTATTGAGCTCTTGATCCCAACGCAGCGTAGCACCGAACCCGTTCGCATCCCCGTCATCGAAACATTGCCTGAAGGGCAAATGCTGCGAACGCGCGTGGTCGATGTCCGTTAATTTCACAACACAATAGAGCTAAACGCCCGATATGAGCACATTATTGGCCCAACCCCTACGCCTACCCTGCGGCGCCACGCTGCCCAATCGTCTGGGCAAAAGCGCCATGACCGAAGGTCTGGCTGATGCCCAGGACCGCCCCACCCCGGCGCTGGATACGCTCTACCGAACCTGGTCTGAGGGGGGAACGGGTCTATTACTCACCGGCAATGTGATGATCGACAAGCGCTATCTGGAGCGCGCCGGCAATGTGGTGCTGGAAGATGATCGCGATTTGGATCTATTTAAACGTTGGGCCGCTGCGGGTACGGTCAAGGGCAATCACTTCTGGGTGCAGCTGAGCCACCCCGGGCGTCAATGTGCCAAGCTAATCAATACCCAACCGTTGGCACCGTCGGATGTACAACTCAAACTCCTGGCGTGGTACGCGCAGCCACGGCCGATGACGGAGGCCGATATTCAAGAGGTGATCCAGCGCTTTGCGCGCTCGGCCGCGTTGGTGAAGGCGGCCGGCTTTACCGGCGTACAGATCCATGGCGCGCACGGTTACCTGCTGAGCCAATTTCTCAATCCCTTGGTCAACCGTCGCACCGATCAATGGGGTGGCTCACTGGAAAATCGTGCGCGCCTTCTCCGCACCGTGGTGCGTGAAGTGCGCCAAGTCGTCGGTCCCGACTTCCCGCTGGCAGTTAAACTTAACTCCTCAGATTTTCAAAAGGGCGGCTTTAGCTTTGAAGAGTGCGTACAAGTCGCACAGTGGTTGGGAGAGGAGGGTATCGACCTGCTGGAGATCTCCGGCGGCAATTATGAACAGCTGAGCCTACTCGGCATGCCGGCACAGGAGGTCCGCGACAGCACCCGCAAGCGTGAAGCCTATTTCATTGAGTATGCGCGGCGGATCAAAGATGCCGCCAAGGTACCGCTGATGATTACCGGCGGCTTTCGCAGCCGCGAGGTCATGGAACAGGCCTTGGCGGATGGAGAAACCGATCTCATCGGTCTGGCTCGCCCGCTGTGTACCCACCCTGACTGCGCCCAGCAGCTTTTAGACCAGAAGCTGAACGCACTCGACGATTACGAGCATCGGTTGGTGCTCGGCCAAGGCTGGCTTGGCAATAACAGCCGCTCCAGCTCGATCCGCGGCCTCAATGCCCTGGCTCAAGTGGGATATTATTATTGGCAAATCATTCGGCTGGCCCGCGGCCTGGCACCACAAACCGAACTCGGTGCCTGGCGTGCTTTGGGACGTCATATGTGGAATGACTTTCGCCTGAGTCGACGGCGCCGCGGAGCGTAATACTGCATTCCTGGCCTCAGGTTACGCACGACAACGCGCTGCCATCAAAACCCGCCTGCACCAGCAGCGGGCTTTGTTGCAAGGCGGTCAAGCTCAGGTTGGGATAGCCGGCAGCGCCCACTTCATGCACAAAGCGCAGCGTCACGAAGGCGTCGAACCAAATCTGAAACGCGCGCCTTAGATCAGCGCCCTGAGCGCATGTTAAGCAGTGCGCCAGAAAGCGATCGAAGCCCAAGCGCTCAAGTGCCGTAATACAAATTTGCACATCCCCAGCGCACAACGTTTGCGCTAGCTCCCGCCTGACACGCTCCCAGCTCAAACTCCGCTGCTCAAAGCAGCGCTCGACTGAATTGAGCACGGCCTGCAGGAGGACAAAACACTGCGGATGATCATAACGGTAATCGTCCAAGGGGTTGGCCAT
>JBFHRI010000319.1:0-3141 GCA_041591755.1 Oleiphilaceae bacterium | reverse complement strand
TGATCATGCGCGCGCAGGTGTGCATCGCGATGGGGATAATTCAGCTCGGCCATATAGATTTCTTCCAGCCGGAAGTGATCCTCGGCATATTTCTGCAGGTCTCGCAAGATGGTTCGGTCAAAGCGCTCGCCGCGAATGCGCGCAATCAGTTCAAACAAAACCTGATGTTGCGCATCCTGCCAGATCAGCGCGCTGGTCTTGATCATAAGGCATCCTGTCAGCCGGGCTTGCCGTCTACGCGAGGCTGCGTCCAAATGGGAAGATAATTCAGTGTAAAGCCCAAAAACGCGATGATCCAGCATACTCCAGCCATGCTAACCCATAGTGGGTAGGCGCTGAAGGCTAGCAAAGGCCCTACACATCGTAAAAGCACTCCGACACAGAGCAAGAGCAGCGCGATACCGACGATTCTCGGCGGCGTTCTTAAATTGCGCCCGGTATGGCCGAGCGAGACCCGTGCCATCATCGCCAGAGTCATGATGCCAATACCCCCGAAGGCGAACGCGTGTAGGGGCAGCCAATCGGGGATGGTCATGATGGCTTGCAGGGCAAACAGCACGAAACCCAGATTAATTGCCGCTAATCCGGCGAATAAGCCCCAAAGCAGGGGGTGGCGCCAAATTTCCGGGGTATACCAGTAAGCGATACGCACCATCGTAATCACGGCGAGCAGCGTGGCGAGTCCGATGCGCGCCCATGCATGGTGAATGAACAGTTCGTTAATGAAAAATGCCAAAAGACCAAACAGACTGCTTAGGTCGATCCAGCGCGGGCTGGTGATGGTGATCGGGACGTCAACGCCATTCTGGATGAAAAAAGGAAAGACTCGACGCGCGATGGTCAGAATCAGTGCGATGATCAAATACAGCGCGGCATACAGCGTCAAAGGTGTGATATCACTGATCAGTCCCAGCGCGCTCAGGTAGAACAACACATTGCCGGTGCCTAGCAGCGCCAGCTTACTCAGGATGCCCAATTGGCGCCATTGCCGCTTGTGCAGGATCGGTACCGCCAGGTTGATGAGCAAGGCCAGATTAAACAGTAAGTCGCCCAGTAGCGCTGTGAGCAACTGATAATCCGGAAAGAACCAGGCCAGGCGAGCGATTAGCCAAAAACCAAACAGGATGGCCAGCGAAGCGCCTTGTGCGGTGGGTAACCCGGTCCAGTTGCGCACCGCAGTCAACAAAAAGCCGGCGATGACCGCGAAGGTGTACCCATAGAGCATTTCATGGCCATGCCAGTAGGGTGGCGCAACACTGGGGACGGGCGCCAGATGGCCTGCGTAAATGGCTAGCCATAGCGCGATGGCGATGAACGCGAAGGCGCTGGCGGCGCAAAAAAAGATGCGAAAACCGAGGTTAAACAGCGCCACGCGCGACCTCCAATAACCGGGTGAGTGTTTAGAAGTTGCGCACGATCAAGCCCTTGGTCAGCGCCTCCGGGGTGAGATTCAGTGCCGACAGTTGCGGCAAATCCAATTCCACGCGCCAGCCGGTGCCGGGAGCACAGTCGATGGCTTGCTGGTTCTTTGCGTTGCGCATATTGTCGAGGCGGAAATCCAAATTGCCTTGAGGGGTCAGCAGTGTCAGCGAGTCGCCGAGCTGAATCTTGTTCTTCATCTCGAGTACCACCGTGTTGTTGTCTCCACTGCGCTGTACCACGTCAGCGACATAGATCTGTTTGGCCGACTCTGAGTTACCACTTTCGTAGTTCTGGTACTCGTCGGGCAGGTGACGGCGGTAGAAGCCTTCGGTAAAGCCGCGGTTGGCCATGCCCTCGAGTTCATCCATCAGTTTCATATTAAAGTTGCGGCCGGCCAGCGCATCGTTGATCGCCTCGCGATAGACCTGCGCCGTACGCGCCACGTAATAATAGGACTTGGTGCGGCCTTCAATTTTCAAGGAATCCACGCCAATCTCGATCAGCCGTTGCACATGCTGCACGGCGCGTAGATCTTTGGAGTTCATAATGTAGGTGCCATGCTCATCCTCGTAAGCAGGCATGTACTCCCCGGGGCGAGTTTTTTCCTGCAGCAGATACAGCGGTTGCGCTTCGTCTTCCTGCACCGGCGGCTCATAGGTCTCGACCACTGGTTTAACCGGGCGAATCTCACCCTCGGCGCTTTGCTCAGCCTCATGTGCCTGATACTTCCAGCGGCAGGAGTTGGTGCAGGCGCCCTGGTTGGAGTCGCGATGCGTCATATAACCCGAGAGCAGGCAGCGGCCCGAGTAGGCGATACACAGGGCTCCGTGCACGAAGACTTCGAGTTCCATTTCTGGTACTCGTTGTTTGATTTCTTCGATCTCTTCCAATGACAGTTCGCGCGACAGAATCACCCGCGTCAGCCCCTGCTTATGCCAGAACTTCACCGCCGCCCAGTTCACGGCATTGGCTTGTACCGAGAGATGAATCGGCATATCCGGCCAGGTCTCACGCACCATCATGATCAGGCCGGGGTCGGCCATAATCAATGCATCCGGCTTCATCGCTACCACGTCGGCCATGTCGCGCAGATAGCTACGCACCTTGTCATTGTGCGGGCTGATATTGGAGGCGATATAAAACTGCTTGCCCAGGCGATGGGCGTAATCGATACCCTTGGCCAGGTTTTCCAGATGGTTGAATTCGTTTTCCCTGACGCGCAGGCTGTAGCGCGGTTGCCCCGCATAGACAGCGTCGGCGCCGTAAGCGAAGGCATACTCCATGTTCTTTAGTGAGCCGGCAGGAGAGAGCAGTTCAACGTGTTTCATCGCAGCAAATTCCGGGGTGGTGCAGGGTGTTTAAAAAGTGCGCGGATTCTAACAGGCTGGGCGGTTTGGTGCGACTGTTGACAGGGGGTATAGTGCCAATAAAAAGGACGCAATAAACGCGTCCTGACGGGTATTCTGCAGCGAAAGGATTCGCTTGGAGCTATTTATTGTCTCGTTTGAAAGTGATATTAAATTCGATCGAGCTGTTCCGATCTTCATCGACTTTCAGCGTCATGGTGTCGCCTGAGACGGTGAAGATCATCAGGCCCTCATCCGCATCAAAATCCGTTAAACCGATATCGTTGTTATCGAATACCTGCGTGGCCGTCAGCAGCTCTCCGGTGTGTGGATCCATCGTGTAGGTGCTTCATTCCATGCCCGAGATCTCCTC
>JBFHRI010000318.1:0-3151 GCA_041591755.1 Oleiphilaceae bacterium | reverse complement strand
CGATGACCAAGTTCAAACAGATCATCGGTCGTGGTACGCGCATTGACGATCGCTATAACAAGCTGTGGTTTACCATTCTGGATTTTAAAAAGGCCACCGAACTGTTTGCCGATGAAGCCTTTGACGGCCCGCCCGAAAAGATCATGGTCAGCTCGACCGATGAGATTAAAGATCTGGATAACCCCGCGTTTGATGAAGAACTCGATAAAGCCGATGACTATGGCGCCGGTCAAAGGACAGAGGAGGCCATCGAGTCGGAACAGGGTGACTACGTCGTCGATGGCACTGAAAAGAAAATCAACTCAGGGTTAGAAGACGACTGGGGCGATGATAAGGAGCGCTTCATCAAGTACCACGTCTCGGGCGTGCCGGTGAAAAAAATGGCCGAGCGTGTGCAATACTATGACAGCGACGGCAAACTGGTGACCGAGTCGTTCAAGGACTACACCCGCAACACCGTGCTCAAGCAGTTCGCCTCGCTGGACGAGTTTGTCAAAACCTGGAAACAAGCCGAGCGCAAACAAGTGATCATCGATGAGCTGGCCGAACAGGGCGTCATCTGGGAGGCTCTGGAAGAGGATGCGAGCAAAGAGCTCGAACCCTTCGATCTGATCTGCCATATCGTTTACGATCAACCGCCTTTAACGCGTCGCGAGCGTGCCGAGAACGTCAAGAAGCGCAACTATTTCACCCAGTACAGCGAAGCCGCACAGCGGGTCTTGAACAACCTGCTCGATAAGTATGCGGATGTGGGTATTCGTGAGATCGAATCCAAAGACGTACTCAAGGTCTCGCCCTTTGATCAAATGGGCCGGCCCCTGGAAATTGTGAAGCAGGCGTTTGGCAGCCCACAGGCCTACAAAGACGCGCTCACGGATCTCGAACGCGCACTCTACGATGATCAAGAAAGCGCCTAAGGCATCAGAATAAATTAGCCACTGTCTCAACCGGCAGAGGCCATTGCGTTATACAAAAGGGAAAACATGTCAGTCTCCTCAGTCATCAAATCCATTCAAGATATTATGCGCAAAGACGCCGGTGTCGACGGCGACGCGCAGCGCTTGGGGCAGTTGTCCTGGCTGCTGTTTCTGAAGATCTTTGATGCTCAGGAAGAAGAGCTCGAGTTCGAGCAGGAAAATTATCGCGTACCGATCCCCGAACAGTATTTGTGGCGCAACTGGGCCGCCGACAGCCAAGGCATCACCGGCGATGCCCTGGCCGACTTTATCAACAACCAACTGATGCCCGGCCTGAAAAACCTGACCGCGCCCATCGATACCAACCCACGTGGCTATGTGGTGAAGGAAGCGTTTAGCGATGCCTTCAACTACATGAAGAACGGCACTCTGCTGCGTCAGGTGATTAATAAACTCAACGAGATCGACTTTCATAACTCGCAGGAACGCCATCTGTTTGGCGATATTTACGAGCAAATCCTGCGCGACCTGCAAAGCGCGGGCAACGCCGGGGAATTTTATACCCCACGCGCGGTGACCCGCTTTATCGTGCAGATGATCAACCCGCAGTTGGGCGAAACCGTATTTGATCCGGCCTGTGGCACCGGCGGCTTCTTGGCCTGCACGGTCGATACCTTAAAGCAGCAGGTCAAAACCTCAGCCGATCAGCAAAAGCTGCAAAACGCGGTGCGTGGTGTCGAAAAGAAACAACTGCCGCATCTGCTGTGCACCACCAATATGCTGTTGCATGGCATTGAAGTGCCGAAAAACATCAAGCATGGCAATACCCTGAATAAACCGCTCAGTGCCTGGGATGAAGACGAGATGGTCGATGTGATTGTCTCCAACCCGCCGTTCGGTGGTATGGAAGAAGACGGCATCGAAAAGAACTTCCCGGCCGAAATGCAAACCCGCGAAACCGCCGATTTGTTCCTGCAGCTGATTATCGAAGTGCTGAAAAAAGGCGGGCGTGCGGCGGTGGTACTGCCCGATGGCACCTTGTTCGGCGAAGGCGTCAAAACCAAGATCAAAAAACTCCTGTTAGACGAGTGCAACCTGCACACCCTGGTGCGCCTGCCCAATTCGGTCTTTGCGCCCTATACCAGCATCAAAACCAATATTCTGTTTTTTGAAAAAGGCGCGCCGACCAAAGAAGTCTGGTACTACGAAGTGCCCCTGCCCGAAGGCTTAAAAGCCTTCAACAAAACCAAACCGATGCTGTTGGAACACTTCGACGCCTGCCGCGATTGGTGGGGCGAGGGCGACAGCATCGCCGCCAAGACCCAGCGCCGGAACCGACAGGAAAATCAGTACGCCTGGAAGGTCAGCCTGCAGGAGATCATCGACCGCAATTACAACCTCGACATCAAAAACCCGCATGTCGAAGACCCGGTCTCGCACGATCCTGAAGAGCTGTTGGCGCAGTATGCCGAGCAACAGCAGGGTATTCAGGCCTTACGGGATCAACTCAAAGCCATACTCAATGACGCGTTGAGTCATAAAACAAGGAGTGTTTGATGAATGAAATAGCGATATTTGAAAGTGCCAACGGCGACATACATGTCCAGCTAGAGCAGCAAACGGTCTGGTTGACGCAGAAACAGTTAGCAGTGCTGCTGGATACCACTACGGATAACATCAGTTTGCACCTTAAAAACATCTACGCTGAGCAAGAGCTTAGTGAAGAGGCAACTACCGAGGATTACTCGGTAGTTCAACAAGAGGGTGAGCGAAAGGTTAAACGCACGCTAAAACACTACAACCTGGATGCCATTATTTCAGTGGGCTATCGGGTGAACTCCAAGCGGGGCGTGCAATTCCGCCAATGGGCCACCAAGCTGCTGAACCAACACCTCACGCAAGGCTACACCCTCCACCAACAACGCTTTGAACAGAATGCTCAGGAGCTGGAAGCGGCCTTAAGGCTGATTCGCAAAGCCGCGGCCAGCCCCGATCTACTGGCCGACACGGGGCGAGGCCTGGTTGAAATTGTCAGCCGCTACACGCAAACCTTTCTGTGGTTACAGCGTTACGATGAGGGCTTACTGAATGAGCCGCATGGTCAGCCAGGCGGGACGCTCCCCAGCTTGCAGCAGGCCACTCATGCACTGGCGCAGTTAAAGCAAACCCTGATGGCCCGAGGCGAGGCGACGGAGCTATTTGCCAAGCCGCGTGGCGACGGCTTGGGCGCGTTG
>JBFHRI010000317.1:0-3180 GCA_041591755.1 Oleiphilaceae bacterium | reverse complement strand
CCGAGATTGATGACTATTACGAACCCTTCGACTTCGATTACGAGCATCTGCATAACGCACCCGAAAGCAAGCATCAGCCGGTCGCGCGTCCGCGTTCACTGGTCAGCGGCAAGCGCATGGAGAAGATCCATTGGGGGCCGAACTGGGAAGAAATTCTCGGTACCGAGTTTGCCAAGCGCAAAGCCGATGTGAACTTTAACGAGGTGGCTCAGGCCGAGATTTACGGTCAGTTTGAAAAGACCTTTATGATGTACCTGCCACGCCTGTGCGAACACTGCCTGAACCCAGCCTGTGTCGCGAGCTGCCCCAGCGGCGCGATCTACAAGCGTGAGGAAGACGGCATCGTCCTGATTGACCAGGACAAGTGCCGCGGCTGGCGTATGTGTGTCTCGGGTTGCCCGTACAAAAAGATCTATTACAACTGGAAATCGGGTAAGTCCGAGAAGTGTATCTTCTGCTACCCGCGTATCGAGGCCGGCCAACCGACGGTGTGTTCAGAAACCTGCGTGGGTCGTATCCGCTACCTCGGAGTGCTGCTGTATGACGCCGACCAGATCGATAAGGCCGCCAGCGTCGCCAATGAGAAAGATCTGTACCAGGCGCAATTGAACATTTTCCTTGATCCGCACGATCCAGAAGTGCAGAAAGCCGCGCGCGCCGAAGGCATTCCGGATGCCTGGTTGGAGTCCGCCAAGGAGTCACCGGTCTACAAAATGGCGATGGACTGGAAAGTGGCGCTGCCACTGCACCCTGAATATCGTACGCTGCCGATGGTGTGGTACATCCCGCCACTGTCGCCGATTCAGAATGCCGCGGCGAACGGCAAGATCGGTATGGATGGAGTGATTCCCGATCTCAAATCCCTGCGTATCCCACTGCGCTACCTGGCCAACCTGCTGACCGCAGGGGACGAACTGCCGGTGCTGAATGCCCTGGAACGGATGTTGGCGATGCGCTCATTCAAGCGTTCACAACAGGTTGAGGGCAAGGAGGATCTGGAGGTGCTGAGTCGCGTCGGACTGGATGTTGCGACCGTCGAAGATATGTACCGCTACATGGCGATCGCCAATTACGAAGATCGTTTTGTGATCCCGACCACGCACCGCGCCTATGCCGAAAATGCTTACGACATGAAGTCCTCGTGCGGTTTTAGCTTCGGTAACGGCTGCAGTGATGGGCACAGCGAGTTGAATTTGTTTGGCGGCAATAAGCCAAGCAATCGCTCGATGATCAACATCGTTAACATTCAGGAGGGCCAATAAGATGCAAGCGTTAAGCGTAATCTCAAGGCTTCTCGACTATCCCGATGCCAACATTCAGGCCGAGGCTTCAGCCTTGTCACGCGTCATTCATGAGGCCGGGTTGCCGGCCGCGAAGGCTGCCAAGCTGCAGGCCTTTCTGGATCAGCACTTGGCGATGGATTTGATGGATTGGCAAAGTGAATACGACGGCCTATTTGAACGTGGCCGCTCACTGGCGCTGTGGTTGTTCGAGCATGTGCATGGCGAATCAAGAGATCGTGGTCAGGCCATGGTCGATCTGATGAAGACCTACAGTGATGCGGGTCTGCAAATCAGCGAGCATGAGCTGCCGGACTACATCCCTTTGTTCCTGGAATTTCTGTCGACTCAGGGCGAGGCCAACGCCAAAGCCTGGTTGCAGGACGTGGAGCATATTCTGGCCTTGCTGTATTGCCGCCTAGAAAAGCGCGAGAGCGATTATGCAGTGCTCTTCGACGCCCTGTTGACCCTAGCGGGCTGCGCGCCAGAGCTATCGGAGCTACGCGAGAAAGTCGCACAGGAAAAGCGCGATGATACGCAGCAAGCCATTGACAAGGAGTGGGAGGAGGAAGAAGTCACCTTCGGTGCCGAATCGCTGGAAAAAAGCTGCAGTGGCAGCACGCGTAAGCCCAGCGAAAGCCAACGTCGTGACCTCGATATTCCTATCAGCTGGGTGGATTTCGATACCGCGAAACCTGCCAATGAATCTAATCAAGCCGCGAGGATGTAAGCATGAGCTACCTCAATCATTTGTTGTTTGGGATTTATCCCTATATTGCGATCAGCGTGTTCATTCTCGGCTCGATGCTGCGTTATGACCGCGACCAGTACACCTGGAAAACCAGCTCCAGCCAATTACTCGAAAGTAAGCAGCTGCGCAAGGGCAGCTTGCCCTTCCATATCGGCATCATCATGGTGCTGTTGGGTCACTTCGTCGGCTTGCTGACCCCGCATCAGGTCTGGGACTTTCTCGGCATTACCCCGGCCTTCAAGCAGGTCGTGGCGATGGCCATGGGCGGCTTTTTTGGCTTGGTCTGCCTCTATGGTTTGGTGATTCTGATCAAACGTCGACTGACCAATGAGCGTGTACGCGCCAACAGTTCGACCATGGATATTACGATTCTGCTGCTGTTGTTGGCGCAGTTGCTGCTCGGCTTGTTGTCGATCTTCGTTTCGATGGGCCACCTCGACGGCGCCGAGATGTTGAAGCTGATGAGTTGGGCACAAAATATTGTGATCCTGGACGGCGCGACAGCCTCTGCGGCGATTGCCGATGTGCATATTATCTTCAAGCTGCATGTATTCCTCGGCATGACGCTATTCCTGGTCTTCCCCTTCAGCCGTCTGGTGCATGTCTGGAGTGTGCCGGTGAAGTATATGCGTCGTAACTATCAGGTGGTGCGGGCTAAGGTTTGAGGGTTATATATACCGTCGTACCCTAGTTCGATTGTAGTCATCCCGCGGCTCGACCGCGGGATCTGATGAACCCCGGAGTGTCCGCAAGAGGTCCCGCGGTCTAGCCGGGGGATGACTGTCTCTTAGCCTCGGGATGACTTTAACTAAGTCGCGGGAAACATGGAGCATTCCCAATTTGAAAAGTCGCACCGCAAAAATTATCACGAGAGGTACCCCATGCTAAACGTCAACCACCACCCCATCGACGAAACCACCATCGTCAAAGAAATGCAGTACCACCCCGCTGCAAGCCAAAGCGAAGCGCGGCATAAGGCCTGTGAGTCACTGGTGATTGGTGAGCTTTTAAAGCAGCGCGCACAGACATTAGGGCTTGTTGATGCCGCGAAAAGTCGTGGCGACGAGTATCTGGATACCTTAATTGCTGAGGAGGTCGCTATTCCTGAAGCCTCGTTGGCCGAGTGCCAGCGCTATTACGAACAGAATG
>JBFHRI010000316.1:0-3211 GCA_041591755.1 Oleiphilaceae bacterium | reverse complement strand
AGCCAAGTCTATTCGGGTGGCGACAGTGAAGTCACCATCGATGCCCTGGCACAAGAGCTGGAGGAAGACTTGCGAACGATGGTGAAGCTGGCTGCTGACAAAGATAGCGCTGCAAGTGCGATGGATTCCGCTTGGTCAAAGTGGGAATTTATTCGCAACTCCTACATCAATTACAACGAGAATCGCGTGAACTTCATTGTCAATCTTTACTCACGCAAGATTATTGACCTTCTGGAAGAGGCCAGTGCAAGCTTAAGTTAAGCCCCCGACCTCTGGAGCATTGAACGCCCCGCTCTGGGTGCCGTTCAATGCTCACCATCGCTCCCCAAACCCCGCTAAGCGACAGGCAACAGCTTGTTTTTGACTAAGACCTCAGCAAGCTCCTGCAAGCCTTCTGCTAACCGCGTAATTACTGGCTCAATTTCAGCCTCCTGTTGCACGCCCCTGCCGCCAATTTGTTCCCGCCACAGCAGGACCACGCCGGCTGGGTGAAACAACAAAGCTTCAGCACTTACCGGCAATCGTTCCAGATGCTCGCGAATCAACTCCTGGCGCCTGATATTCGCCGCCTCCTCAAACTCACTTAAAGGCTGCAAGGGCAGTCGAATCGCCCAAGCGGGAAAACTATCGCGACTGCTCGATGCAAGCGATTTAGGCAACTCGTACAAGGCCAGGCCTCGATGATCGCGCAACCAGGGAAAACAGTTTTTCATCAGCCCCGCGTCTAGAAGACGCACTCGCAACCCATGCTTCATGGCTAAACGGCGCAGGCTCGTCAGCTGCTTTTCGCGTTGGCTGGGGACCATCCAAAGCAGTGAGCCACAAGCCGCCAAACATAACAAAATAGCAATCGCAATCCCCATCTTAGCCCCCCTCTTCCAACTCGAGCCAACGCTCCATTGCCTGTTCCAGTTGCACCTCGGCGGCGCTGAGTCGATCCGTCACCTGCGCGACCTGCTCATGCGCTTGCTCAAAAAAACCCGGCGCTGCGATGGCTTCTTGCAGCCGCGCAATTTCTTGCTCCAACGCGTCAATTTGAGCAGGCAGCTGCTCCAGCTCACGCTGCTGTTTGTAACTGAGCTTTTTCTTTTCGGACTTGGTGGAATCGGACGCTTGGCCAGATGCCGTCACAGGATCAGCAGCTTGGGTTTGAGCTTTTGCTGCCTTAGCCTCGGAAGCACTTTGCTCACTGACCAATGATTTCAAGCCCCCGCTATAGCGCACCCAATCACTATAACCCCCCACATACTCGCTGACTTTGCCACCGCCCTCAAACACCAGAGTACTGGTGACCACGTTATCTAAAAAATCCCTATCATGGCTGGTCACCAATAAAGTGCCGGAATAATCATTGAGCCGCTCTTCAAGCAGTTCTAGCGTATCAACGTCCAAATCGTTCGTAGGCTCGTCCATCACGATGACATTGGCCGGCTGCGCAAAGAGGCGCGCCAGCAACAAACGGTTGGTTTCGCCACCGGAAAGTGCCTTCACTGGAGAGCGTGCGCGATTTGAAGTAAACAAAAAATCGTTGAGATAACTGATGACATGGCGAGGCTTGCCACCCAACTCGACGTAATCATGCCCATCCGCCACGTTGTCAAAGACGGTTTTTTCAGGGTCGAGCCCAGCACGCAACTGATCAAAATAAGCGACCTGAAGTTTCGTGCCGAGCTTGACCTGCCCCGCATCCGGCTGCAGTTGGCCAAGAATGATTCGTAACAGGGTTGTCTTACCGGCGCCGTTGGGGCCGATCAAACCAATACGATCACCCCGCATGACATTCAGCGAGAAATCATTGAATAGCTTACGCTCACCATAAGCATGAGTGACGTGCTCCAACTGCGCCACGATACGCCCACTCACCTCAGCTTCTTCAATACGGATGCTGGCATTCCCTTGCACATTGAGCCGCTCGGCGCGTTCACGACGCAGCGCTTTGAGCGCCCGAACACGACCTTCATTGCGAGTGCGTCGCGCCTTAATCCCCTGCCGAATCCACGCTTCTTCTTCAGACAGTTTTTTATCGAACAAGGCATTGTGCCGCGCTTCGTCCTCCAATTGTTTTTCTTTATCGGTGAGGTAACGGGCGTAATCACCCGAGAAAACCGAGAGACGCCCGCGATCTAATTCGATAATGCGCGAGGCCAGTTTGCGAATAAACGCGCGATCGTGACTCACGAAAACCAGCGCCCCGGCAAACTCACTCAAACGATTTTCCAGCCACTCGATCGCCAACAGATCAAGATGGTTAGTGGGTTCATCTAGTAATAGCACGTCCGGCTCTGCGACCAAGGCCTGCGCCAACAAAACACGCCGACGCCAGCCACCCGAAAGTTCACGCATTTTTTGCTCGGCGTTGAG
This sequence comes from Oleiphilaceae bacterium, assembly GCA_041591755.1. Taxonomy (GTDB): domain Bacteria; phylum Pseudomonadota; class Gammaproteobacteria; order Pseudomonadales; family Oleiphilaceae; genus JBFHRI01. The sequence goes on along the minus strand of JBFHRI010000316.1, from coordinate 850 downwards.
ACCGAAGCGCTGCAACATGGCTTCAATGCGCGAATGCAAACGCCAACCGTCTTGGGCTTCTATTTTTTCCTGCAAAATTTGCAGACGCTGCAGAGAACGTTCGTCACTCGCGGCCCCGGCAGCCAAGGCATGATATTCTTGGAGAAGCCCCCCGAGCTCACTCAAACCCTCACCGACGACGTCATACACCGTTTTTTCGTCTGCCTCTGGCATGGCCTGCGGTAAGGTTGCCACCCGCACCGCACTATCCCTCACCACGACTCCGTCATCAGGCAAAACCTCCCCTTGAATGACTTTCAGAAACGAAGACTTACCCTCGCCATTTCGACCCAGCAAGCAATATCGCTGGCCCGCCTCGATCACCAGATTGACATGATCTAACAGAGGGCGGGCACCGTAGGCTAGGCTGACATTTTCTATACGTAAGACACTCATTGGCGATCACTTTAATAGTTATGAGTAGGGATTAATTTCATGCTTCAGAAGGGACTTTTTGATGCAGCACCTAAACCTGTATTCAACGCAATACACGAACAGGATCAGACAGACTCAGTACACCTTGATTTAAATGCACGATGTTCTGACCAAAACACACGCCCACATCATTCCTACGGTATGACGCAAGCGTTGCCAAGGGTTCTTTACCGGTTTTTGCCTGCTCATCAATCGTGGTCATGCTACAGCGACTACACGGCTTAACCACGGCAAAACGAACATTGCCGATAGCGATCTCGTGCCAAGCGTCCTCAGCATAAGGCTGCGCCACGCTGACCACCACATTAGGTCGAAAACGTCCCATCGGTACCGCAAGCTGCAAGCGACCATTTAGCTCGTCAAGAGAGGCCGTGTT
>JBFHRI010000315.1:0-3242 GCA_041591755.1 Oleiphilaceae bacterium | reverse complement strand
GGTCCTTCCTCCCAGGCCACTTTAGCTGAACTCAACGAACAAGGAAAAAATGTCTTGGCTGCTCAACAAAAAAAGGCCAGTCGCATATGGCTGTGTGTGTGTGTGTTTGATTGCAGGGCCTGTCAGCTTAGCCACCCCGACGGGGGTGGAGCGTATTGACGTGGTTTCTGCGCAAGAGATGTATGATGCCTGCCATCTTGCTGTCGCAAGAGGTTGTGATGTATTTGTGGCAGCGGCCGCTGTGGCGGATTACCGTCTTGCGCAAGTGAATGAACATAAAATAAAAAAGCAGAAAAATAGCGCAAACTTAACGCTACACTTGACTGAAAACCAAGATATCGTGGCCAGTATTGCCGCGCTTGAGTCTCGCCCATTGGTGGTGGGATTCGCGGCGGAGACGCAAGATGTTCTGACTTACGCGCGCGCTAAATTGCAGCGTAAAAAGCTCGATATGGTTATTGCCAACGATGTGTCGCAGCCAGGTTTGGGCTTCAACAGTGATGAAAATGAAGTGTGGGTGCTAAGCACCGACACAGGCTCGCCGGAGGTGTTTGAGCAAGCACTCGGTCGGGCAGAAAAAAGCGCCTTGGCGAGCCAAATTGTTGCAGCCATCGCGCAAAAACTGAAGCGTAAATAAATTGACCCGAAAGATAGGCAGCTTCGTCCAATGATCCAAGCCAGTATTCAATTCAAAATCCTCAACGACAAAATCGGCACCACGATTCCGTTGCCACAATACGCGACAGCCGGTTCAGCGGGGCTTGATCTTCGAGCCTGTGTGGATGTGCCGTTACTCATTGAGCCAGGCCAAACGATCTTGATTCCGACAGGCTTGGCGATCTGGTTGGGAGATCCGGGGTTGGCGGCAATGATTCTGCCGCGCTCTGGTTTGGGCCATAAACATGGCATCGTTTTGGGCAATCTTGTAGGGTTGATCGACTCAGACTATCAAGGCGAATTGATGGTTTCATGTTGGAATCGAGGGCATGCAAATTTCACGATTGAACCTGGCGAGCGCATCGCTCAGTTAATCGTGGTACCTGTGCTGCAGCCGCGTTTTGAGCAGGTTGAAGAGTTTAAACAAAGTGATCGTGGCGCCGGTGGATTTGGCTCCACTGGTCGCGCCTAATCCCCGCCCAATCTCAATAAAGCCAATTTGTGTAAGGACCCAGGCACTATGGCGCTATTTAAAAAAAATGCATTGGTTAAAGAGGTGACAGAGAGCTCAGTGGAAAAAGGCATTGAGCCGTCGCCGGCAGCCGCTAAAAAGCAAGACAAAATGCGTCAAGAGCCAAGTGTCTTATCCGGCACATGGTTGCTCGTACTGCCCTCTTTGCTATTCGCTATCGTGCTTTTCTGGCTGTTGGATATGCTGATATTCAAGCCTGCCGAAAAGCAGCAGTACACGTCGAGCAACCAACTGATCGTGAATACGATGCGACAGCAACTAGATAGTGCGCTGCGCCAGAGAATCGTTCAGCTACAACATTTTGCTAACAATGCCTCGCTTGACCAGGGTGCGAGCATTGAGGCGCAATTGAAAGCGGTATTCCCTGATATTGAAAAAGCCTTCGTATTTGTGAGTGAGCAAATCCCGACCTTAAGTCAGGAAACGTCGCAGGTGAGTTTTGCGGGGATCGATCTGGTACGCAAGGTCGCGGCCGGGGAGCGTGTTAAGATTGACGCCTATTTCGAGAATAAGGCTTGGAGGTACCAACTGGCGGCACAGCTGCGAGAAGGGCAGGGCGTATTGCTCGCGGTTTTTCAGATTGATGAACTCAAGCGCCAGTTTATGCTCCCGGCTGATGCCCAAGGGCAGGCCTCGGTCGTTGCAACGCAAGGCGGGCGAGCCATGTTCAGTGTGGGCGACGCGGGCCAGGGGGCGGGCGCGCAGTTACAGTTAGCTTCCAGTTTGTCGGAATGGTCGGTGGTGTTTCAGGCTGCGACCGAGGCGCGATCGATATTTGAGCGCACCTTGATCATGTTGATGATCGCGGTGGCGGCGATGTTGTCGGCACTCACGGTGTATATGATGGCGCAAACCCACTTGCGCCGCATAAAACAGGCCTTGATGGCGACCACACAGCACTTACGCAGTTTGGCCAATGGTGAAATGAGCAAATCCCGAGAGACTCGCTTTGCCGAGATCGCCATCTTGAATGTCAGCACGGCACAGGCAATTCGAGACTTAAATAAGCGTGCTGAAGAGGCGAAAAAGAAAGCCCAAGGGGCGGCCGCGCAACCTGCCACTCCAGACGCCTCGGAAGATCCTTTATTTGATGATGAGTTATTGGACCTCGACGTGCTTTCGGAGTCGGAAACCGACCGTGATCCCTTGGAGCAGGACCTGGACGCCGAGGAGCATTCAATCGTGCAGGAAGTGGCCGCGCTGGATGTGGACGTGTCTCCTTCGATTTTCCGCGCCTACGATATTCGAGGGGTCGTCGGCCAGACCTTGAATTCCAAAGTCGTCGAATTAATTGGCAAGGCCTTAGCTTCTGAGGCCCTGGCGCGCGGCGTTGATACGCTGTGTGTGGGTTACGATGGGCGCTTATCGAGTCCCGACTACTGTGATGCGATAACACAAGGCATTTTGTCTACTGGAGTGAAGGTGATTGTTGTAGGGCAAGTGCCGACGCCCGTGTTGTACTTCGCTACACATCATTTCAAAACTGGTAGCGGCGTCATGATTACCGGTAGCCATAATCCTTCCAATTACAACGGTTTCAAGATGATGTTGGCAGGGGATACCTTGGCTAACGAGGATATCCAAAAACTGTACAACCGGATCGTATTGCAAGACTTTGCGCGTGGGCAGGGTGAGCTCAAAGAGCAGAGTGTGGTAGCGGCTTATCTCGAAACCATCATGAACGATATCGCGGTGGCGGCACCACTCAAAGTCGTGGTCGATGCCGGTAATGGTGTGGCCGGTGCGATTGCCCCTGAACTTATTGAGGAACTGGGTTGTGAAGTGATCCCCTTGTATTGTGAGGTCGATGGGAACTTCCCGAACCACCATCCGGATCCGGGCAAGCCCGAAAACCTACAAGACCTGATCAATGCTGTGCGCGAGCATGAGGCCGACATCGGGTTGGCCTTCGATGGTGATGGTGATCGTGTAGGCGTGGTGACCAACACCGGCAAGATCATTTGGCCCGACCGGCTGCTGATGCTTTTTGCCAAAGATGTGGTTTCTCGTAATCCCGGCGCAGATATCATTTTTGATGTGAAGTGCTCGCGTC
>JBFHRI010000314.1:0-3254 GCA_041591755.1 Oleiphilaceae bacterium | reverse complement strand
GCTTTGAAACGCCGGAAGTCGAGGGTGGGCAGCTGTATTTATTGGGCGGTTATGGTCTGACGGCCTTGGATGTCGACCGCAACAACAGCGGACAGCCGGGTAGTTTGGATTATAAAGGCGGTACGTTTGGCTTGGGGCTACAGATTCGTCCGGATCCTGCTGCCCGCTATACCGTTTTTTTACAGGGGCAGCGTTTCTTTGCCAAGAGCGGCGTGAGTATTGATCAGCTGCAGTTGGGGGTGGCCTATGCGTTTTGAAAGCACCCGGGCATTCTTTCTGTTGACGCTTCTTTGGGCCTTGCAGGCGTGCAGTAGCGGCGATACCGATGCACTACGCCAAGCGGTTTTTATCAATGAGCAGGAGATTAGTCGCCTGGAGATTCGCTTGCCTGAAGATGAGCGAATTCTGGACATCAATGAGGCACAAACGCTGACTCTGCAGCTGGTGGCCATTCGTGCAGATAGCTCTGAATTTGAGCTGTCCCGTTATGTTCAGTGGTCCAGCTCGGCGCCTCAATCCGTCTCCGTCAATGGTGTGGGGGAAGTCGGTGCCATCGCTAACGGTAGCAGCGTGATCACGGCCTCCTTGGCTGACCTCAGTGCAAGTATCCAGTTGAGCGCTTCGGATGCCGTGTTGGAGTCCATCACGCCCGCCATCAGTAACGCCACCGTACCGGTCTGCTCATTTGAGAACACGCTGAGCGCCACGGGGCGCTACAGCGATGACACCGAGCGCAATATCAGTAAGCGGGTAACCTGGAGCTCTGATGACAGCTCCGTGGCGCGGGTGATTAAGAGCGGCTTGGTGAGCACCGTACTGGCGCTGCGTGGCGGTGAGGTCAAGCTGCGAGCGCAATTGGGCTCAGAGATTTCCCCCGACTTGGCACTGACCATCGCGCCTGGCACGGTCAGCGGTATCACGATTGCGCCGCTCAGCGCCACGGTGGAAGCAGGGCGAGCACTGGATTTCGTGGCGACCGCGACTTACAACACTGGCGCCACGCGAAATATCACGCGCGCCAGTGTCTGGACCTCGACCAATCCAGCCGCGTTAGCCGTCAATAGTGAAACCAAAGGTCGATTCAATGCAGTCGCCGAGGGCAATACAGTCGTGAAGGCTACCTGCGACAATAAGGAGGGTTCAGCGACTGCCATCGTGACCAAGCCTGTCACCGTGACTGGCATCGAAATTCGTGACCAGAATCGCAATGCCACGAATCTGATTAACAAAGACCCGAATGCGCCCGAATTCCAACTCTTTGCCTATCTCAAATACAGTAATGGTACGGAGCTGGATGTCACCGACCGTACCGATGATCCCTACAACAAGATCATCTGGAGTATCGACAGCAGCACCCCAGCCAATGTCCTAACGTTGAGCAATCAACCCGGCACACGCGGACGCGTGCGCATGCTGGGCGTGGACAATGGGCAGGCCGTGATCAAGGTGAGTTTGCAGGGCGAAACCGACACCATCACCATCGATTCGGACTTTGATCACCCCTAGGTCCGATTGAGGGTGACTCAGGACTTGCCCAGCAAGTGATCGAGCGACATATCATAGCCCGGGGCGAAGACTGTCAGAAAGTACTCGACCTCGGGCTGCTGCATCTCGTGCAGACGCTTATGGATTTCCTTCTCTGCATGTTCAAACTCGCGATTGCCCGCACTGAGTTCAGCGCGGCACTTGAGCCAAGCCGATAAACGATCGGCGGCTTTGAGAAGGCGTTGGTACACCGGCGGTAAAGCTTCTTCGATCAATAGCATCTCAAATTCAGCTTGCAGCGAGGCGGGCAGTAACGAGAGCAACTGCTCTTGAGCCTTGCGTTCGACCCCTTTGTAGGCATTACGTATCGATTCTGAGTGATATTTCACCGGCGTCGGCATGTCGCCGGTGATGACTTCGGAAGCGTCGTGATAAAGGGCGATCGTGGCCATCCGATTGGCATCGATCTTCTGTTCATTCTGCTGGTTGTGAATCAAGGCCAGCACATGCGCGATGGTCGCGACCTCCCAACTGTGGGTGGCGACATCTTCCGAGATGGCGTTGCGCATCAGACTCCAGCGCTTGATCCAACGTAGACGACTGATATAGGCGAAAAAGTGACTTGTGGGTGACATACGATACTCTCGGCTTAGCGTGCCGTCAGGCCAAACTCGACCGCGATGGGCGCGACTGGCGTCCCCTTGCGATCCAGAATTTCCGGTTCCAATACATACAAGCGTTCAGGTTCGATGCCAGCCTGTTGGCTCAGATACTGCGTCAAATTCTGCGCGCGCTGCCGTGCCAGTCGCGTAAATACCCCTTTTTTGAGCTTCACGGCATCGAGCAAGGCCTGCTGTTGGGCGCTTTGCCGCGCCTCCGCATCGGCAATGCTGAACAGTTTGTTTTTGCTGTCTTCGTCTAGCCACTGTTGGATTAAGAGCTCTTCGGCGACGGCGCCCTCTTTGCCTGTGGCTTGAAGCGCTTCAGCCACAGCGTTTTGACGCAATACCACGCCGTCGCTATGACGATCGGCACGGCCCTTGACCTCAAGAATCAGGGCAGGCCGTTTTTTCAGCGCCTTGGCCAGCGTATCGAGACGTTCGCGCTGCGAGGCGGAAAGCTCCGCTTGACCCGGTTCAAAACTGGTCGTTGAAAGATCCGTGCCGCCACCGATGAGTGATCCAAGAAGCGTGAAGGGGCTGCTCACCGTTTTGGTCAAGACATTGCCGAGCGCGGCCACTACCACCTGGCCGATGCTAAATTTAGGGTCATTAATATTGCCCTCTAATGGCAAATTGAGATTGATATTGCCCTTGTGATCGCGCATCAGGGCGAGCGCTAGCGGCAAAGGCGCTTTAATTGCCTCAGGGCTGTTAACGCGGTTGCCCAAGGTAAACTGACTCAGGCGTACTTTGTTGTTGGCCTTGATGTGCATGCCCTCGCGTTGCAGCTGGGTTTTCAGGCGTAGCTTGCCTTTCTGGATGCTGTAACCGAGTACGGGGCTGGCATAGGGGCTGGTGGCACTTAAATCGACATTGTTCAGATTGATCTTCAGGTCGGTGTAGGACTGCGCTCCGCGTGGATTGACGGTGCCTTGCACGCTTAGTTGTCCTTGCTGATCCAGCACCCCTTGTAGGTTCAAAGTGGAGCGTTGTTCCGGGTCTGACGACAAGGCTTCGAGTGTCCCGTTAAGGGCTTTCAAATTGCTGTTGTAGGGCGGCGTTTGCGTGGCGTCGGTAAAGCTGAGGCGACCATCCTGCAGGTCGAGT
>JBFHRI010000313.1:0-3270 GCA_041591755.1 Oleiphilaceae bacterium | reverse complement strand
GGCAGGCAATACCCTACAGAGGTAGGGTGAGTTGTGCACAATAGGTCAATGATTTACGCAGGCGGTTCGAGCTCGGGCTCGGTCCATGGCGAAAATTTTTCATTAAAACCAGATAGATAGATGCGAATCAACGCAGTCACCCCGGCTGTCTTTTAAGCCGGGATGACATGCCACAGGGTTCTTAAATTTAGGTGTACAGATGCAACAAATTGATAATCAATAGAAAATAAATAAACAAGAGCCATTCGGCGCGGACACCTTTAACAAGTTTCCTCATCTCTTCACACGACAAGCTCATCACAGTTCTGGCTTGCAGCGGCGTCTGCCCTTAAACTTGCGACCCGATGTCCTTTGGGGCCTGAATGCAGGGTTAACGTTGTCATGTCACAGCATCTGAGCATTAGCGCTTGGTTTTTCGTTCTGATACGCAAAATCGTGTTTGTGTGGGTCAAGCTCAACATTATCGGCGGTAATCGGGAGCAGCTCGGGATAACGGGTAAGCATCCTGTGTTCTATATCCTGCCGCATAAATCGCTTTCAGATCGCTTGGCACTCGAGCAGGCCTGTCTGGACAGTGGCTTGCCCTCGCTACAACAGGCTATTTCATCCAAGAGCAAACTGCGCAGCTCCTATACCTACGTCTACAAACGCAAGAAGCCGATGTTCAGTCGCCGGGCCACTCTGGTCCTGTCGCGTCGACTGCGCATGCTGGTCCAGCTCGCGGTCGATAAGCCCGAATTTGATGCGCAGATTGTCCCGGCTTCATTGTTTTGGGGACGCGCGCCGGATAAGGAAAAGTCATTGCTGAAATTGCTGCTGTCGGATACCTGGGCGATTGCCGGACGACTGCAGAAGCTATTGATCATTCTGATTCATGGCCGGGATACGTTGGTTCAGTTTGGTGCCCCGCTGTCATTACGACGTCTGGTCGACGATTGCGACGGCAATGCGGAGCGCGCCACCCACAAACTTGCACGGATCCTGCGCGTGCATTTTCGTCGCCAACGCCAGGCGGTATTGGGCCCGGATCTGTCCCATCGACGCACCCTGGTCAATGGCGTGGTCATGAGCCAGGCGGTGCGTCAGGTGATTGCCGAGGTGGCCGCCACCGAAAACATCCCCGTAGAGGAAGCCCGGCAACGCGCCTATGACTATGCCGATGAGATGGTGTCCAATGTCTCCATTGCCACGATCCGATTCCTGAATCGCCTGCTGCACTGGTTGTGGCACCGGATCTATAACGGCGTGACGGTGAACAATGTCGAGGTCATGCGTGATGTGGCCCGCGACAACGCGGTGGTGTATGTGCCTTGCCATCGCTCGCACATCGATTATCTGCTGCTGTCTTATGCGTTGTACCGCAACGGCATTATGCCGCCCCACATTGCCGCCGGGATCAACCTGAATATGCCGATCGTTGGGGCGATCCTGCGTCGTGGCGGGGCCTTCTTTATGCGTCGTAGCTTCAAGGATAATCGCTTGTATGCCGCCGTGTTCAACGAATACCTGCACACCATTTTCCGCCGGGGCTTTTCGGTGGAGTATTTTGTGGAAGGCGGACGCAGTCGCACCGGCCGCACCTTGCAGCCTAAATCGGGCATGCTGGCGATGACGGTGCGCAGTTTCATCCGCGATCACCAAAAACCGATCGCCTTCATGCCAGTGTATTTCGGCTATGAAAAAGTGCTGGAAGCACGCTCCTACCTGGGCGAACTGCGCGGGGCGAAGAAAGAAAAAGAATCCATCCTGGGCATCATCAAGTCGCTGCGCAACCTGCGTCAGTCGTTCGGGCGAGTCAGCCTGACCTTTGGCGAGCCACTGTTGCTCGCGGATTTTCTGGATCAGGTCCATCCCGACTGGCGCAATGAAAGCAAAGATCCCAATGCGCGTCCTGAATGGGTTGAAGCGGCAGTAAATGAGCTATCACGTGAAGTCGTCACGCGCATTAACTCGGCGGCGGCGATCAATCCGATCAATCTGGTGGCCACCGTGCTGCTGGCCACCGAGCGACAGGCCATGGACGAGCGCATGCTGATCGAGCATATGGAGTCGCTGTGCGGCCTGCTGCGCAAGAATCCCTACAGCGAACTGACCCAGTTTCCTGAGGGCACGGGCAAAGAGTGGGTCGATTATGCCGCGCAGATGCGCTTGGTCTACCGCCAGCGCCAGAAACTGGGCGATATCGTCTTGCTGGATGGGACGAACGCCATCCTGCTGACGTATTACCGCAATAACGTGCTGCACCTGTTTGCCATTCCTTCGCTGATCGCCTGTCTGTTTGAGAACAGCCACGAGCTGAAGCGGGAACGTGTGGAGTACCTGTGCGGTTCGATTTATCCGTATATCCGCTCGGAACTCTTCCTGCGCTGGCACGGCGATGACTCGGACGAGATGATCCGACAGTGGATCAAGACGCTGGTCGCGGAAGGGCTGATCGTCGAACAGGGCGATAGGCTGCTGCGGCCGCAGTCGCGCTCAGCCGAATTTTTCCGTCTGCGGGTGCTGGCCAAGTTCATTATCCCGACGCTGGAACGCTACTACATCACGAGTGCGGTGCTGCAACGACACGGCAATGGCGCGCTGGATGCGAAGGAGCTGGAGGAACTGAGCACGCTGATGGCCGAACGTATGGCGATCCTGTTCGGGCTCAATGCACCGGAGTTTTTCGACAAGTCGCTGTTCCGCAATTTCATCGACACCCTGCGCAAGCACAACATCATCCGCGAAGACGAGGCCGGCAAGATCCACTTCGACGATCAGCTGGAGGACGTTTCGGAGGACGCGCGACTGGTACTCAGCGCCCAGTTGCGACAGTCCATCATGCAGGTGACTGCGGGGTCGGGTGGGCGAGATTGATTTCAATTCGGTAAACTACCCCCGGAATAACGCGAGGACGGGGCCAGCCCGATACGCCGGCTAGGAATTCGGCCCCCCGCAGCTGCCTACTCATAAGACAAAAACATATTCGGCACCCACAGCAGCTGGTTTTCCAGCGGCCCCTCAAGAATTTTCACCCGGGTTTTTTCGTAGATGGCCTTGTGAATATTGAACTGGCTCTCGCGCTCAAACATCGGGTTCCACTGCACCACCGCCGCCAAAGGCCAAAGGGTAGTTGCCGGATCCGACCAGCCGAACGGCGGCGGTGGCGCTGCTGATCAGCGAGTAGTGGCTGAAAATCTTGCGTTTGACGCCCTGCTCACCAAGGGCCTTGAGTGCGGCATTGAATTCGCCGATGAACTGCGCGGCTTCGGCATTGCTGCGGGGGGCGAT
>JBFHRI010000312.1:0-3272 GCA_041591755.1 Oleiphilaceae bacterium | reverse complement strand
GCCTGCTGCAAGGGCGACCCTTTGGCTGGGCCGGCATTCTGGCCTGCTTTGCCTTGTTTTTACCCTTGGGTTTACTCAGTAAAGAAAATGCCGCACTGTTGCCGCTGTATTGTTTTTTGGTGGAAGCGATCCTGTTTCGCTTTCGTGCCCCCCAACTCGCGCAGCGCCGTGTGCTCTATGCCTTCTTTGGGCTGGGTGTGATCCTGCCGGGTCTGGCGCTGATTCTTTATTCCTGCATTAATCCAAGCTGGTTTTTGAGCAGCTATGAGATCCGCGAATTTACGCTAAGCGAACGGCTGCTGACCGAAGCGAGAATCGTGCTGTTTTATCTGAGTCAGATCCTCTTGCCATTAAACTCAGAACTTGGTTTGTTCCATGATGATATTGCGCTCTCGCGCTCATTAACGCAGCCGCTATCGACTTTGTTTGCCATTCTCGCGCTGGGAGCTGTGCTGCTCTCCGCCCTCGTGACTTGGCGCCGTTGGCCGCTCTATGCCTTTGGCGTGCTGTTTTTCTTTGCTGCGCACCTCTTAGAGTCGACGATTATTGGTTTGGAGCTGGTGCATGAGCACCGCAATTATCTGGCCAGCTTCGGCATTCTGTTGGCACTGGCTTATGGGCTGAACCGTGCTCTAGAGCGTATACAAAGCCCATTTATTCGCAATGCCTTGCTCGCGCTACCGATCTTTTTTCTGGCCGTCACGACTTTAATGCGTGCGCAAATGTGGGGGAACGAAAATGTGCACGCATACAGCGAGGTGCAGCATCACCCCGCGTCACCGCGCGCCAATTATCAAATGGGGCGTTTATATGCGACTGCCGCGCATCAAGCTGAAGTGGTGCTAAAGCCGCAGTATCTGGCCCACGCCGTCACCTATTTTGAAGCCAGCGCGCAGCTCAGTGAAAGTTACACCGATGGCTTGTTTGGCTTGTTGATGCTGGAGGGGATTGAGGGCTTGCCTATGACTGAGCCGATGCGCACTGCTTTGCATCAGCGCCTGGCTTCCGGGCCTTTCAATCATAATAACTACAACTATCTCGGTTCGGTGTTTCGCTGCGTTGCAGCGGGTGTGTGTCGTTTTGAACCTGAAGAGATTCATGCGCTGATCGCCAGTTGTGAGCAAAACCCGCTGTTCCGTGGACGCTTCAAAGAACAAACCCTGGCGCAGTATGAACGTTATTTGCAAGGTTTAGCTCCGTGATCGCGCGATGGCCCTTGGTGGCACTGCATCTGGTATTGACGCTGCTGGTCGTCGCCGCGCTCTATTTGCTGGTCAAATATTGCTGGTACCCGACCTTCTATGCTGAGCTATTGCGGGCGCATGGCATAGTGCTGGCGACCGCTGTCGCGGCGCTGCTCACCGGGCCTTTGCTCACGCTTTTGGCCTACAAACCAAAGTTTGGCAAAGACTTGTTGTGCATCGTGCTGCTGCAATGCGCCACCTTGGCGTTTGGCGGGCACTTGCTGTATGCCGAACGACCGATCTTTTTGGTGTATGCGGTGGATCGCTTTGTGGTGATCACGGGGCGCGCCATCCCGCACGAAAGCATTTCCTTGCTGGTGTTGCCAGATTATCTTAACCAGCCCAAGCCCCTGTTGGTGGGCGCGCATTTGCCGAAGTTTTCGAGCATGGAGCAGCTGATGAGTACGATGGAGGCGGGTGGCGACATCGAGTTTCGCCCAGGGCTGTACGAGCCGCTCGCGCAACAAGCGCACTTACTTCAGGGGAAAGGTCTCGACGCCGCCGGGCGTTTTATATCCCAGGCGGCTGAAGACCAGAGCTCGGTCAGAGCTTATCCGCTGGTCAATCCCAAAGGGGACGATGCGATAGTCTTATTGAATATAGACAGCTTGTCGGTGGTGGACGTGATTCAAAAGGACCCGTGGCTGGAACTCTTCGGTAAGAAACCCTAGCTTGTGGCTTTTCGGGAGCCCTGAAAATAAGTCAGCAGCAAACAGACTCGCACGCCCAGCAACTGCAGCGCGTAGGGCACGCCGCGCCATTTGACCAGCGTTTCGCTCACGCCCAGCAGCAGCGGAAAAAATAGACTTAGGACGTTTAGCGTTAGCTTTAGTGGCCAAGCAATCAATCGCGCATCGCAGCGCGCATATGGAAGCCTCCGATAGGCCTCTGGGTTGCGGCGCTCGAACACCGGGCCGGTATATTGGCCCGACTCCCTGAATTTATTGCAAACCGTGGCCACGCGCATGCCGCCGAGGCTATGCAACACAATGAGGTCCTCACGAAAAGCCATGTCAGCGGGGGAGAGGAAGCGGCCCAGGCGGAGCAGCAGGTCTTTATCTTCAAAGCCATAGTGGGTGAAGTCTTCGGAAAACCCGCCCGCTTGCTCAAACAGATCCCGTGCAATTAACACATTGGTCAGCGCTTGCTTGAGCAGTTGCCCGCTGGCAATACGCTCATGCGCGACCTGATTGGTGTAACGCTCCCAAAAGCCGGTATTCGACTCGGCACAGGTCATCCCAAACACGATCTTTTTGCCAGCCTGTGCGGCTTCCTGGTAAAAAACGGCTAACCAATCGGTTCCGGCGATTCGGCAGTCGGCATCCAGCAGCAACAGATAGGGACTTTGGGCATGCTGCGCGGCCGTGTTGATCGCCGCACTGCGGCCACGATTTTGGGGGTGCGTGACGACCACTAACTGTTCGCACTGCAGTGCCTGTAATACATTTTGAGTGTCATCGCTCGAGCCGTCATCGACAACAATCACCTGGCCCACCCATTGTGCAAACCCTGATTGGTTTTGGATGGCGTTCAGGCAGTCCGCTAAATGTGCGGCCGCGTTATACGCCGGAATCAGAATATCGATCGTTTTCATTAAGGGCGCCGCCGCAGGTGTTTCGCCAGCCGGATAAGTCGGGAGTACAGGCTCGGAAGCCGAGTACGTAGCTGCAGCATCAGTAAACGACGACGCAATGATGCATGCCCGATAAAGGCTAGACTGCTGCGCAGTGAAAGCCGCTGAGTTCGATCATACAGATCGTTAAGCGCTTGGTGTTTTAAATCCAGCGGCGATAAACAGTCGGCATGTTTGGCCACGAACTGCTGGTAGCCCAGGTGCGCTTTTTGTGAGCCAGTGATGCGATTCTGCGCAGATCGCATGTCGACGGTGTAACTATGATTCGCCACATACTTCGCCGGGCCGTAGCCTTGGATGAGCCGAAACCACAGATCATAATCCTCCCAGGCACTGAGTCGTTCATCATAGCCACCCAAAGCCATTAGCGAATCGCGTAAAAGGAACACCGAGTT
>JBFHRI010000311.1:0-3293 GCA_041591755.1 Oleiphilaceae bacterium | reverse complement strand
GGTCATGGCCTGGAGAGACGGCACACTGATCGCGCCCAGTCAAAAGAGGGGATCAGTCAAAAAGAGGGATGATCAATTATCGTTCGAGGCCAAGGCTTGCAGCCACTCCAGCGCTTCATCGAGATGATGACACACCTGCGTCGCCTCATTGGGAATATGCGTGAACGCGCGATATAGTCTCGCGACATCAGTGCTTAAGTTAGACGGGGCGATAATCGCCAGTTTGATATTGGCACCATTCAAACAATTAGCCGTCAGCTCACTCAATTGCCCCAGCGCCTCATCATCCAACGCGGATAAATCGGCATCTCGCAAGTCGATGATTTCGTTATAGCCCGGGTGCCAGTGGCTGTGGTTGTAAATGGCCAGGTAATCGCGCAACAGTTGAGACTCGCTCAGCTGACCACTCCAGGTGGTTAATAGAATGTCATGGTCAGTATAAAACTGGTGCGTAACGGGCATAAGTGCTCCACGGGACGGTGCTGAACCTGGGTCGAATCTTCTCAGTATAGGAGAGCCTACGCATTTTGGCGTCTCCAGAACTGGCGGTTTTTTACAGACGATCCAATACCTTGGCGTCTTCGAACGATTGCGTCAAGGGGTAGTGCGCCAGTTCAAGGCGGCCCTGCGCATCAATGCGAACAAACCAAACCTGTTCATCCCAGTCGCCCAGCACAATGCGTGCAGCCGCTTGACCGTCGTGTTCAAAACGATGAATAGCTGGGCGGTGGGTATGGCCGTGCAGCAGCCATTGGGTCTGCGCGTGCCGCAAGGCGGGTGCAATTTCTGCGGGATTGACGTCCATGATATCGGCAGGCTTCTGACGATTGTTTTGCTGGCTCATCGCACGGAGCTGAGTCGCGGTCAGTCGCCTTTCCTCCAGAGACCGGGCTAAAAAAGGTTTCAGAAAATCCGGGTTGCGAATGGTGGCGCGAAACTTCATGTAGCGCGCATCATGTGAGCATAAACTGTCGCCATGCATTAGCAGCAACGGGCCGCACGGTGTGGCAATGGTGCTAGGATCTGGCAAGAGCGTGGCGCCGGCCCTCTGCGCGAAGTCCTCTCCCATCAGAAAGTCGCGATTGCCATGCATCAGAAACAGCTCGCTACCACTAACTGCCAGTGCTTTGAGAGCCTTAGCGACTTGCTGTTGCAGGGGGGTGTCCTCGTCGTCGCCAATCCAGCTCTCGAAAAAGTCACCGAGTATATACAGTTGGCGCGCTTGGCCGTTTAGCGAGTGTAACAGGCGTAGGAAGGCCTCGGTAATGTCGGGGCGTGTCTCGTCGAGATGCAGGTCGGAGATAAAATATTGGCTCATAGCGATCGCGTGGGGGCAGACGATTACGTCGCCCCCTTACTTAATGCAGGATTATTCAGCGCTGTATTCAACCACTTCAGCAGACTCGATGATCACATCTTCTGCCGGAACATCCTGGTGGCCTGCTCGCATCGTGGTGCGGACCTTTTTAATCGCGTCGACTACATCCATTCCATCAACAACCCGACCGAAGACGGCGTAACCCCAGCCTTCCATTGTTTCAGCGGTATGGTCGAGGAAGGTATTGTCTTTGACGTTGATAAAAAACTGCGCCGACGCTGAGTGTGGGTCCATGGTGCGCGCCATGGCGATGGTGCCGGTCTTATTGCTCAAGCCATTTTTCGCTTCATTCTTGATCGGCGCACGGGTCTTGCGCTGATTCATACCCGGCTCGAAGCCGCCGCCCTGAATCATAAAGTTGCTGATAACACGATGAAAAATCAGGCCATTATAAAAACCGTCGCGTACATACTGTTCGAAATTTTTCGCCGTTTCAGGTGCTTTATCGTAATCGAGTTCTAGTGTGATATCGCCGTGGTTAGTATGCAGTACGATCATGTTGCGCTTCCGCTAAGTTCAGGTGAAAAGAAAGTCTAATAAAAACAGAGTAGTAAAGATGTTTGGTTAGGCATTTGGTGGCGCCGCTGTGGGCCCTGACCCAGGTCGCAACACTCGCCAAGCAAATTTTGTGAAGGATTGTAAGGGAAAGCTGGCCTAAACTGAATGCAAAAGTGGTTTGCAGAGGTGATAAGGGCTTGTGTCGTTGACGAGGCTTATCAATCTCTGCGATTCAAGGTACATTCGCGAATTTAAAAATAATCGGAGATTAGCAGCAGTGAAGAAACTCAAGGAACGCGTGGCCCCGCAAGTCACTTCGGAGCAAGCCAAGTCGCCGGACAACACGACACCACGCCGTGAACCTTTTCGCAAGCTAGCGCGTAAGGGGGGAGGCATCCTTAACCTGTGTGCGGTCCCCAAAGATCTATCTGGCATCCAGGTGCATCGAACAGAACAAGAGGTCGATTCTGAGTCGGTAGGTGTTCCGCGCGAGGGTGTCGCCGAGATTTGGCATGCGGTTGAGGAGCTGTATCGCACCGGTACGCACCCAGGGATTTCACTGTGTATTCGGCGACGCGGACAAGTCATCCTGAATCGCGCCATTGGTCACGCGCGGGGCAATGGCCCGCATGATGCGCTGGACACTCCCAAGTTGCCGATGCTGCCAGAAACGCCGGTCTGCTATTTTTCCGCCACCAAGGCCGTGACCGCCGTGCTAACCCACTTTCTGGTCGAAGACAAACTGATTCACTTACACGATCCGGTCAGCTATTACACGCCGGAATTCGGCAAGCGCGGCAAGGCCAATATCACGGTTCATCAAGTGCTCGCTCACCGCAGTGGTGTGCCGGGCATTGCGGGGGATACGACGCCTGAAAGACTGTGGGATCACGATTGGATCTGGGACATGATTTGCAAGCAGGAGCCCAGCAATCTGCATGGTCATCGATTGGAATATCACGCCTTGACCGGCGGTTATGTGTTGCAGCGTGTGCTCGAGAAGGTGACGGGGGGCAGCATCGGGGAATACCTGAATCGTCGCATTCGAAAGCCCATGGGTATGCAATATTTCGACTATGGCTTGGCGGCCGAGGCGACCCCCTTGGTCGCCGAAAACTATGCGACCGGCATGCATCCATTTTTCCCGATCTCGGCACTGATTCAGCGTGCGCTGGGCGCGCCCTTGGAAGTGGTTGAAGGGGTCATCAATCATCCGAAGTTTCGTGAGGTGGTGGTGCCGGCCGGGAATATGTTTGGCACCGCCGAGGAAATGAGCCGTTTCTACCAGATGCTGCTGAATCAAGGTGAGTGGAACGGCAAGAAGATCTGCGAGCCGATCACCGTGAAACGAATCGTACAGGAATACGCGTCTACCCAGATGGATTGGACCTTGTTTATGCCCATGCGCTACAGCGCG
>JBFHRI010000310.1:0-3328 GCA_041591755.1 Oleiphilaceae bacterium | reverse complement strand
TTTGGGTGCAGGGCCGGCCGAAGAACTCAGTGGTCGCGAAGAGAATGTGGTGTTCAGCATGCCCAAGGCTTTGCGCATTCCGGCCAAGAACCTCTAACTTCGCAGTCGGAGCAGGGCTTTGCTGCGTCCTGCGCCATTTTCACCCCTTCCTACCGTACGATGAGCGTTGACATGGCGCATGAATAGTGCAGCCCAATGTCTTCCATTTTGATCACTTATCCTTTAAAAAGAGCAGAATTGTGTCAGTGAGTTACTGTTTGTAACCGAATGTCCTACTGGCAGCAGAGGGGTTCGATGGAATGTTCCTTGATAAGCATAAGGGTTTCACCTTAATCGAACTGATGGTGGCGTTGGCGGTGCTGGCGATTTTGACCGGCCTGGCGGCGCCCTCGTTTTTAGGCATGATGCGCGATAATCGCTTGGTGGCGCAGACCAATGAGTTTTTGGGAGCTCTGCATCTGGCGCGTAGCGAGGCGGTTAAACGGAATCGTGCGGTCGTGGTTTGCAAAAGTGCGGATGGTGAAACCTGCGATACGTCGACGCAATGGCATGAGGGATGGTTGGTTTGGGTCGATCTTAACGGCAATGCTTTGCAGGACAGCGACGAACCGGTTTTACGGGTTGCAGGGGGCTTGTCGGGTGAAAATCGCATTTTTGCCAGTACCGGGCTGGAAGATCAGGTCATCTTCAATCGTCGTGGCATGGCTTCAGCGATCGGCGCATGGAGTTTCTGTGATGTGCGGGGCGCCGCGCATGCCAGTGCAGTGGTGCTGAACCCGTCAGGACGCCCCAAAATTTCAGACACATTGCCGAGCGGAGGACAACCAATATGCCTCTAGCGAACGATAGCGAACCTCACCAACGGTGCGATCAGCGGGGGGTCTCGCTGATCGAAGTCATGGTGACCGTGTTGGTGCTGGCGGTCGGCCTGCTGGGTGTGGCCTCCATGCAGACCTTTGGTGTGCGGCTGGTTCGCGATGCCGGCCTGATGACCCAGGCCAGTTACATGGCCAGTAATATGGCCGACAAAATGCGCAGTAATTTGAGCGCGGCCAGTCAATACGATGGCGTCGACGGCACGGATACCCGTTGCCTCACCCCCAATCCTTCTGCAAGCCCTCCCATTCCGGCCTGCAGTGCAGCCCAACGCGACCTGATTGCCTGGAATGAGGCCATCCGCCGGGTCTTGCCCGCATCCCAAGGCAGTGTCGAAAGCGCGGGCAACATTCATCGAATCACCGTGTCCTGGCGTGAAAGTGCCGACTCCACGCAAGATGACAGTGAACGGGATTACACCTTAGTGGTGCGGCTATGACTCATTATTTACGAACGCATCAGGCCGGCTTGGGCCTCGTCGAGTTAATGATTGCCATGACTTTGGGGGTCATTCTCATCGCGGGGGTATTGGAAATTTTTGCCTCAAACAAAAAAGCCTTTGAAATAACCTCAGATCTCGGCATCTTGCAGGAAAATGGCCGTATCGGCAGCGCCACCATTGCCCAAAGCGTGCGTATGGCCGGACATTGGGGGGGCGTTGCGCCCGCCCAAGTTAAAGTGACCCCCGGTACGGTAGGTACGGGCTGTGATGTGGGATGGGCCTTGGCTGCCGAGCAAGCGATTCGCGGTTTTGAGGGGGCCGGCTCCTTGGCGGCGATTAATGGCTTGCCGAATAATTGCTTTGATTCGGGCGACTATCGTGCGGGCACTGATCTTTTGGTGCTGCGCTATGCCGATGCACAAGCGCTGTATGAGGATAGTGCGCTGACCGCAGGCACGCATGCCAAGCATTTCTTTTCACGTGTTGCGATTGGTCAGCAGGCGGCTTTGTTTCAGGGCCGTGACAGTGCCAGCGCGATAGGCAGCATTGCATCGGGGCGTGGCGTCTATAACTTCGGCTATCGCGCGGAGCTTTACTTTATCCGCCCTTGTAGCATCAAAGTGGGTACCTCCTGCACTGACGGCATTCCTACCTTGACGCGATTGACGTTAAGCGGGAATCGATTTGTTCAGCAAGCCTTGATTGAAGGCGTCGAACAACTGCAGTTTGAATATGGCGTGGATGAGGATGGCAATCGCACGGTGGACCGTTACCAAAATGCCGGTGAAGTTGCAGATTGGTCACAGGTGTTGAGTGTGAAGATGAGTTTGTTGACGCGCAGCGCAAGTATCGATGTCAGTCTCGATGAAACGGGCAAGGAATATCTTTTGGTGGGCGACATGGCACAGGCTGGGAGTGGCTACGTGGTGCCGAGTAACGACCGCCAGTATCGCCGTAAGGTGGTGACCCGGGAAATTCACCTGAGGAACCTTAGTCGACTTTAAACGGGAGGGAGTCACTCATGCAAAGGATGGATTCGTATACCTTCGGGGTCCGCGCGACGCAAAGCGGCGTTGCCCTCGCTATTTCTCTATTCCTCTTGCTGATCCTGAGTCTGGTGGGGATCACCGCGATGGAAAACAGCAATCTCAGTTTCAAAATGAGCAGCAACATGATTCGCCATGATGAGGCGTTCAATCATTCCGAAAGTGCTCGTCAGGCCGCGCAAGAGGTGTTGCCGGCTTACATTGATCAGGCCGATTGGAATCGCGTTACGCTGCCGGCAGGTCTCAATTTGACATCCTCAGCGGATCTGATGCTGAACGATGCGGCATCAGAAAACCCCTTACAGCCCAGTTCACTCACCCAAGACTTTGCTTATCAGCACAACGGAATCTCTGGCGAAGTCTATGTGTTGAAGGGCGAGACCGTGCATAACACCTTTGGTGCCGGCTCGGCACAGTACAAAGGTTATGGCGGCGCGGGTGTTGGCATCGGCGGGCAGGGCGGCGCATTCAAGTATTTTGAATTCAGAAGTCGTGGAGAGAGTGCAGCGAACGCGGAGTCTTGGACCGCCAGCGACTATCGTTACGTATTCTAAAAGTGGGAGGGCAGGGATATGAGCCAAGGTATGAGGCGATGCAAGGGATGCATGAAACCACCAAAAGTCCGCCAGCGTCTGATTTTTTGGACGCTGTTACTTGCCTTGTGGAGCACAGGTGGGGTGCAGGCCTACCTGCTGGAGGGCACCCACGCCTTTGTGGCTGACGTCGAGGAAACGTCGGCCCATAGCGCTGAATTTTACAGTATCCCACCCTCTCTGGAGCGGGCGACTGGCAAGCCCAGTGTCATCCTATCCCTCGATACCTCCGCCGCGATGCTAGCGCCCGCCTATCTCGCCAAAGATGCCGACTGGAGCGGCAGCGTACAACGCGACTTTGCTCCCGAGCGACTTTACGAGGGTTATTTCGATGCGCAAGCCCGTTACCAATACGATTCGCAACAGCAGCT
>JBFHRI010000309.1:0-3334 GCA_041591755.1 Oleiphilaceae bacterium | reverse complement strand
TCGGCTTCAGCGCCTGAGCGAGGGTGCGCCGGCGCCTGCCATCGATCCTCTGGTGCGCATTGAGCCGGGTTTTCTCGAGGGTTCGAATGTTAATGCGGTCAATGCGATGACAGAAATCCTCTCACTTTCCCGTCAATACGAGCTGCAAGTAAAGCTCATGTCTCAGGCCGATGAGTTAAGTCAATCTTCGGCACGCTTGTTGCAGTTCTCCTGATAAGCGCCCTGATTTGCCGCCTTGAGCGGCAAAAAAGTGGCAGATTGCTGCTGCTTTTGCCGCTTCGGTTAATGCCGGAGTGTCGGGTCAGTGGCAGATGTCCGAATCCGGAACAGGAGAACAACCCATGCATTCTGCTCTCTACGTCAGCAAGACTGGTCTAGCTGCGCAAGACACCGCGCTGACCACGATCTCCAATAACCTGGCTAATGTCTCCACCATCGGTTTCAAACGCGATGATGCGGTGTTTCAGGATTTGCTGTATCAAATCCGTCGTGAACCCGGCGCGTTGACCTCGCAAGATTCGCAATTGCCTTCTGGGTTGCAGCTCGGTACCGGCGTGCGCATCGTGGGCACCACCAAGCAGTTTACCCAGGGTTCCCTAGAAGTCACTGAGCAGGCTTTGGATATTGCCATCGATGGCCGTGGCATGTTTCAGATTCAACTGCCGGATGGCACCACCGCCTACACACGCGATGGTCAGTTCCAGGTGAATGCCGATGGCCAATTGGTCACCGCTAACGGGCATCCTCTGGCGCCGCCCATTACGGTTCCCGATAACACCGCCTTACTGACCATCGGTGAAGATGGGGTGGTGACGGCATCGATCAATGGCGAAACCGGGGTCACCCAGCTGGGCCAAATCGACATTGTTGATTTCATCAACCCGCAGGGGCTCAAGGCCATCGGTAATAACCTGTTCCGCGAAACCGAGGCCAGTGGCAATCCGCAAGCTGGCACCCCAGGACTAACGGGACTGGGCGTCCTCAAGCAAGGCATGTTGGAAAACTCCAATGTCGAAGTGGTGGAGGAGCTGGTCAACATGATCACCACCCAGCGCGCCTACGAAATGAATTCCAAAGTCGTGTCTACCGCAGATCAAATGCTGCAGTACATTTCGCAGAATCTGTAAGCGCTTTGGCTCAGTCAGGTGTGAGGTGAGGTATTTCATGGTGCAGGTCAATCGACAAATTCGAGTGCTGAGTGTAGCGATAGCATTGCTGGTATTGAGTGCGTGCAGCGCCATCACGCGAGAGCGTCCAGAGCCTGGACAGGCCGAGTGGGCGCCGGTGCCGCCGCAATCGATGGAAATGGGGTCAACCGTGACGGGATCCATCTATCAGACGCATCGTAATTTCAGTTTTTACGGAGATCAGGTCGCCCTGAATGTGGGTGATATTCTCACGGTGGTTCTGCAGGAGAGCACGTCGGCATCAAAGAGCGCAGATACCGAAATAGAAAAAAACAGTGAGCAGCGTGCGGATGAGAGCACCGTCTTGGGCAACCTGGTGGGCTTTAAGGGTTTGAGCACAGTCACCAATGCCGGTATGGATCGCAGCTTCGAAGGTGCGGCGAAAAGCGATCAGAGTAACAGTCTTCGGGGCAGTATCTCGGTGACGATTTCGGAAGTGTTACCGAATGGTGTGTTGCGAATTCGCGGTGAAAAATGGCTCAAGCTGAATCAAGGCGACGAGTACATTCGTTTAACCGGTTTGGTACGACCGGAAGATATCGGCACCGACAATACCATACCGTCTTCTAAGGTGGCCGATGCACGGATTGCTTATGGCGGCACCGGCGAGTTTGATGACGCTAACCGTATGGGTTGGCTATCACGTTTCTTTAACAGCGAGTGGTGGATTTTCTGATGTCTCTACTGCAAAAAATCAAAACATTGGTAGGGCTGGCAGTGTTCAGTCTTATCGCAAGTAACGTCTCAGCGGACCGGCTCAAAGATCTGGCTTCGATTGAGGGTGTGCGTTCCAACCAGTTGGTCGGCTATGGCTTGGTGGTGGGTCTGGATGGTACGGGCGATAACACGCCGTTCACCAGCCAGACCTTCCGTAATTTGATGAATAAGTTCGGCATCACGATTCCGCAGGGGGTCAATCCGAAAGCCAAGAATGTGGCGGCGGTGGCGGTGCATGCTGATTTACCGCCTTTTGCCAAGCCTGGGCAAAAGATCGACATCACGGTGTCCTCGTTGGGTGATTCGAAAAGTCTGCGCGGCGGGAGCTTGTTGATGACGCCGCTGAAAGGCGCCGATGGCCGCATCTATGCCATGGCGCAGGGTAGCCTGGTGGTCGGGGGCTTTGGTGCCGAAGGACAGGATGGGTCGTCGATCAAAGTCAATGTGCCGAGTGTCGGTCGCATTCCCGATGGTGCCACCGTTGAACAGGCCTTGCCGAGCCCTTTCCAGCGTGGCGACACGCTGACCTTTAACTTGCACAGTCCCAACTTTACCACGGCCAAGCGCGTGGTCGATCGCATTAATGATCTACTGGGCCCCGACAGTGCTTGGGCACTGGATGGCGCGTCGGTGCAGGTCCGTGCTCCACGGGACGCCTCGCAGCGTGTCAGCTTTATGGCGTTGCTGGAAAATTTGAACGTCGAGCCTGGCGAGGAAGCCGCGCGCGTGGTGATCAACTCACGCACCGGGACCATTGTCGTTGGCCAGAATGTGAAGGTGCTACCTGCCGCCATCACGCATGGCAGTTTGTCGGTCACCATCACCGAGTCGCCCGAGGTCAGTCAGCCCAATCCCTTTGGACAGGGCGATACCGTGGTGGTGCCGCGCTCGCAAATTGACGTGAAGCAGGAGCCGGGCCGCATGTTCCAGTTTGGCCCCGCCACGACATTGAGTGAAATCGTTAACGCCGTCAATCAGGTTGGAGCCGCGCCTGGCGATATCATGGCGGTGCTCGAGGCGCTCAAGCAGGCGGGCGCCTTGCGTGCCGAGCTGATTGTGATTTAAGTCTGGAGTCGCGCGCATGAAACTCATGGCTACCGCTCAATTTTCGCAGGAGAAATTGCAGAACTATAACGATCTGAGTGCCTTGCAGCAGCTCAAGCATTCCGCCGGGAAAGATCGTGAGGCGGCACTCGATGCGGTGGCCAAACAGTTTGAATCGCTGTTTGTATCGATGATGATCAAGAGCATGCGCGATGCCAATAAAGGGTTTTCTGAAGGCAACCTGTTAAACAGCTCAGAGAGCGAGTTTTACCAAGAAATGTTCGATAGCCAGATCGCGGTCACCATGTCGACCGGGAAAGGAATTGGCTTGGCTGATGTAATCAAACGTCAATTGTCACGGGACCGATCGGCCGAGGCCGTGCGCC
>JBFHRI010000308.1:0-3363 GCA_041591755.1 Oleiphilaceae bacterium | reverse complement strand
TGAGGTCGTAAGTGTCGACCTTCGGTGAGGGGATCAACTCACGTGTCTCACCTTCGAATAAGGCCTCGCGACCGCCGCTAAAGAAGAAGGTGACATGCGCATATTTTTCGGTTTCGGCGATCCGCAATTGGGTTTTGCCTAAGTTGGCCATGTACTCGCCGAGACTGTTGGATAAGGTCTCGGGCGGGTAGGCGCAGGCGGTTTGTATGTCGGCGGCATACTCGGTCAGCATCACGAAGTCAGCCAGTGCGGGGACTTTGCTGCGCGTGAATTCATTGAATTCTTTGTCTACAAAGGCCCGGGTGAGTTCACGTGCACGATCCGCACGGAAGTTCATAAACAGAACCGTGTCGCCATCGTTAATAGTGGCCGCGTCATCGATCGATTGTGCGATCAGGCTGGCCGGTACGAACTCATCGCTTTTGTCTTTCGCGTAGGCCGCATGCAAGGCCTCTATCGGGTCGGCAAAGCATTGTTCGTGCAGGCCCAGGGTCAGCAGATCGTAGGCTTTTTGCACGCGGTCCCAACGGTTGTCACGGTCCATTGCAAAATAGCGCCCGATGAGACTGGCAATCCGTCCCAAACCGGTTTGCTTTAAATGCGCATCGACCTTGCGCAGCGAAGGCTCTGCACTGCGTGGCGGCGTGTCGCGCCCATCCAGAAAAGCATGTACGTAAATCGCTTTCGCGCCGCGTCGAGCGGCCAGGTCGATGGCGGCAATAATATGGTCTTCATGGCTGTGTACGCCACCCGTTGAGACCAGTCCCAAAATATGTACCGCCTTACTTTGCTGCACGGCCTTGTCGACCGCACTGGTCAGCACCGGGTTATCGAAGAACACCCCATCTTGAATATCTTTGTCGATACGAGTCAGGCTCTGATAAACAATGCGACCGGCCCCGAGGTTCATGTGGCCGACTTCTGAATTGCCCATTTGGCCTTCTGGCAAACCGACCGACAGGCCAGAGGTATGGATCAAATTTTTTGGCGCGGTGGCCCAGATTTTGTCCCAGAATGGCGTGTTAGCGTGAGCGATTGCGTTATGGTCGGTTGCTTCACGATAACCCCAGCCATCCAGAATAATCAGTGCGGTGGTTTGTTTGGTCATAAACGGTACATCAAACTCGGCAAAGTGGGGGAGCCGCGGGCGGCGTTAAAATCGCGGGGATTTTAACGGTAAATGAGAATAGAAGCGACTATGGACTGTACAAATGCCAGCAGCGCATAGGGCGTAGAGGCCGGGGGGCAACAACTAAACGCCAAGGCCGGCCCAATCCAAGCGTGATCGCGATCGCAAGGTGACGCTTCTAAGCAGAAAGTTCATGTCGTGCTGCGGAGCTAACGGTTAATGTTGCGTAACATTATGTAAGGTAACGTAACGAAATTTTCATTCAGGAGATACCTCATGACTCTGCGTCTCGCTCTTTGGCCACTGCTTGTGCTGTGCGCGTTGTCTGCACAACTTAGCATGGCGGCCGACACTCTGGCCGTGGGTCAGCGCTTGCAGCTCAATCAATATCTGGAGTCGAATAACGGCAAGTATCGCTTTTATTTGCAAAGCGATGGCAATTTGGTGCTGCGAGACTGGGCGACCCGTAATGCACTGTGGGCTTCTGATACGCATGGTCAGAACGGCAGTTATCTAGCGATGCAGAGTGATGGCAATCTGGTGCTTTACACGGCAGCCAGAACTTCGGTTTGGTCAAGCAAAACCCATCGTACTGCAGCGCGCAAGCTCGTTTTGCAAGACGACGCCAATCTCGTGCTGTACACGGATGCAGGTCAGGCTGTATGGGCAACTGGAACGGTGCAAACAACGCCCGTGAATCCGCCCCCGGCCACCCCCGACCCACTGGTTGAAACGTTGCGTCAGATTCGCGCGGCGAGCGGCACCATTGTATTGGATTGGGACAACACCATTGATATCGATTCTGATTACACTGTGGGTCGAACGGCTCCGCGCTGGATGGATGCCTTTGCCGAGGCCGGCGTCGATGCCTGGCTGGTGACCGGGAATGGGAATACCTCGCGTATCGAGAGCGCGGTCATGGCCGTCGTAAAAAGCGACAATCGCAGCTATTGGAGCAATTTGCTGCGCAACAAAGCCTTCTACAGTCAGGCAACCGGTGCCAAGGATGCTAAATACGAGCAAATCATCGGTTCGCGCCCAAAATGGCAATTCATGATTGCCGATGATGCCAGTGCCAATATTGATGACTTTCAGCGGATTACCAGTGGCCAAGGCTACCTGTATCGCCCACGTACAGGCTATGCCACCTATGATGAGATGAGCCAGCACTTGGGCAGCTTTTTGCGTCAACTCCAGGCGGGCGAGCCCGCTCCGAGTGCAGGAATTCAACATATTGGCACGACTCAGCTGTGGGATAGCGACGGGCTGGGTATGAGTGTGGCGCGCCCCTCAGGTGTCCGCGCGGGGGACCTCCTGGTTTTGGCTCTGCACCGTACCGACGATGTGCTGCCCTTCAATGTGTCAGGTTGGAAGCGCATGGCCGAGTGTTATAAGGAAGATAACGGTTACGCGTGCCAGACCGTCGCCAACTGCACCACGGTAAGCGGTAACTTCTGTGATCGTTTTAGCGGCAAGTATCGCGGCCGCGATCTGGCACAGGTGATTTTCTACCGTGTTGCCGGCAGCAGTGAGCCCAGCGCCTACAGTTTCAACCTCAACAAGAGTAGCACTGGCGGTCATCCGGGCTGGGCGATTCTCACCACACTGCGTGGCGCAAATACGACGAATCCGCTGCGTAGTTGGGCCCATCGTGGTTGCGATAATCACCAGGACAGCTTGTTCCCTTCGGTCGACGGCCGACGTGGCGATATGCTCTTGTTGTCGCAGTCGTTTGACGATGCGGTGAGTCAAAGCAAATTTGGCGCCCCGGTGGGAACAACGACCCTGGGTTATGTCAGTCGCAGTGACGAGGCGGGCTTCCTGTTTGGCGGCATCTTGACCCGGGACGGCCAGACCGGCGATTTAAAAACCCAAGGGGATGGCGCTTCGAGCTGTAAGGATGCGCTGGTCTCGTTGACCATTCGCCCTAATTGATTGGCGTGTTCGATCCATGTTAAGAGCAAAATGGCGGTGTCAGATCTCGCGCAAGTCAGGCCTGGCGTTGGCTTTGATGCCGCCATTGTGCCTGGCGCTGCTCAGCGTACAGGCGAGTTACGAGCGCTTGCTCCGAGAGACGCCGACGACAGCGTGGGTGCAGGTTGAGCGGGCGGTCGTTGCAACACCATGGCAGATCTTGCCTGAGGCAATTGCGCCTCAGCCAGGCGATGGTGTACTGACGCAAGGAGGGACGCGGCCCCCCGAGTCGGAGGAGTCACTGACACAATTGCAACAAG
>JBFHRI010000307.1:0-3369 GCA_041591755.1 Oleiphilaceae bacterium | reverse complement strand
GCAGCATGGCTTGGCTGACCACGGGCACAACCTGGTAGTGTGGCGGCGCCCACTGCATCAGGCGCGATTTCAGGCGGAGCCGACGACGGCGCGGCACCCCCTCCGCATCGAGATGAAACAGCGTTTCCAATTCGTCGATCAGGCCCGCCAGGTTGAGCTTGACCACCGGCTCCGCATGGGCCTCTTGTAGCGGCTCGCCCTCATCATCGGTTGGCACCCCGTCGAGCAAGCATTTCAATAAGGCCAGGCCGGCCGGCGACTCGACACAGGCCAGCAACAAATGACTGGCGCAACGCTCCAGCGCCCGCCACGATTGCTCTTCCTCCTGCTGCGCCAGCTGCGGCAGTTTTTTGAGCCGCGCCGACAGCGCAAAACGTTCGATCTCTTCACTTTCTCCGGCCACTGCGCCGACTTCAGGTTCGAACAACGCTTCATTGAGCATGTAAGTCTCCACACCAGTTGAACTCGTAATCTTTTACTGGTTTAGCGACACTTTGGATCACTCGAATGCGCTAAAATTGCGCAATAATAAATCTCGGAGCGCAATGTGTGGGCGAACTCAGCAAGCTCAAAGGCCTTGGACCAAAATCCGAACAATGGCTCAATGCGGTTGATATTTTTGATCGCGCAGATTTAGAGCGCATCGGCCCAGTGCGTGCTTATCTGCGGCTACAAGAGCGCGGTTACACGCCAAGTTTGAATCTGCTGTATGCCATGGTGGGTGCCTTGGAAGATCGGCATTGGACCGAGATTGCGCGGGAGGAGAAGCTGCGGTTGTTGATGGAATGGGAGGGGTTTCGCGAGCTGGAGGGCTTGCTGCCACAACCCATTCACAAAAATAACTAATCGCTAACGCTGCACCCAAAACTGCAGCCCTTGCGCGGCTAGAAAAGCCTCCGCCTGCTCACCTTGCAGCATGGCCAGGGTACTCAGCATGCCCGCATGCAAACAGCTCGGCGCAGCCACGGAGATGGCATGCGGCGCGTTCTCTACCGGCCACCCGGTCAATGGATTCAGAATGTGACCCAAACGCTTCCCCTGCCAGCGTACGAAACGCCGACTATCCCCGCTGGTCGCCAGCGCACCTGTCGCCAAGCGCGCTTGTGCCACCGCTGCATGGTTATGCTCGCTGCTTTCTACGCCCACGCACCAGGCCGAGCCATCCAGACGCGGTCCAGTGCAAGCCAGATCGCCACCGAAATTGACCAGGAAACTCGTGGTGGTCCATGCCGGCCGATGATCACGCAATACCTGCACCACCTTATCGACGGCATACTCCTTACCGATCCCCCCCAAATCAATTTCCATACCGGGCAACAAGGTCAAATAGGGCCTATCCCAAGCGACCTTGTGCCAACCAATCAGAGCCAGCGTGCTAGAAATGGCACTGGCAGAGGGTACATGGCTGCCACCATCAAACCGCCAAATACGTCGCAACACCCCAGACGAGATATCAAACAGCCCCCCGCTCAGCTCAAAACACTGCGTGGCAAAATCGAATAGGTCGGCCGTCTCATCATCGACCTTGACCGGCTGTCGAGCCGCCCGATTGATGCGGGCTATCAGATTATCAGTAACATAACGACTGAACTTGTACTCTATGCGCCAGGCTTCAATGGCTGCACGACGCAGTAAATGGGCGGCCACCTCTGCATCCATCCCTTCCATCAGAATCTCGCAGTCACTGGCCATGGCCTTGAAGCGCCCTCGCCACATACCCGGAGCGCCCTGTAAAACAGGGATCGGATGTGCGGCTGGATTGAATTCGGGCGCAATCGGCTGGCAACGCAATGCTTCGGTTAGCATTAGAATTTATACCCCACGGTTAACATCAAGGCATCGGTATTCGGGTACAGCTCCTGCTGCTGTAACAAGCCGAATCCAGCTTCCCCCTTGCTGCGCTGCATGTAGTATTCGAGGCGCACACTAAACTCATTGTCGCTGGCCGTTCTCCAGGCATATTTGGCGCCAATACTGATCGCGTCCATCTCTCCCAGTCGGTAATCGGCACTCGCCTCCTGCAGCGCGGGCGCGCCACCATTGTATTCAGCCTGCGTTAAATAACGCTTGTAAAAATCGGCCTCTGACTGCAGATAGTAACGGACATGAGGCTCGAGGTAGGAACCACCAAAATCCCAACGATAGGCCAGGTCGAAGGTATGCGAAGTCAGGCCCCAATCGTCAAACATAAAGCGATACGAGGCATCAATCACGTCCCCACCATCAAGTGCGTATTTCGTTTGCCAGAACAAAGCATGCTTCATGCGGCTCTGAGGTCGCTGCTCGTACAGGTAAATTCGGTTGCCATTACCATCCAGCAGATTGCCACCAAAGTTCGCGCCGGGCGTTTCATCGATGACGCTGAGAAGTTTGTAAGGATCATTCAGATAGCCATCCGCCAGGCTAAGCGAATAATTGAATTGCATGAGGGTATTGCGATTAACAA
This sequence comes from Oleiphilaceae bacterium, assembly GCA_041591755.1. Classification (GTDB taxonomy): domain Bacteria; phylum Pseudomonadota; class Gammaproteobacteria; order Pseudomonadales; family Oleiphilaceae; genus JBFHRI01. Next base: position 923 of record JBFHRI010000307.1, on the reverse strand, counting down.
CCTGCGTCACGCCCCACAACAGATCGATAATGTTTTTAGATTGCGAAGCGTCATCACGGCTCGCTGCCCGATCGGCCTCATAGCTCGGGGCACTCTTGTGTGGCATCGCGCTAAGTCCCTGTGGCGAATTGCCAACTGGATCGACCATGTCATGCGACAACGAAAGGCCAAAATTAAGCGTGGTGTTCTTACTGTTCAGATAACGCTTCAAACCGCCGCTGATGCCCATGGACAAATAGTCATACTCTCGCGATCCATAAACGCCAGCGCTGTAATCCCAATCACGGCTCAAAGGCGCAGCCCAATCCGCTGAGGCCGCAAAGCGTGTGTCTTTGAAGGTATCATCAAGCGGGTTTTCGCCTGCGTCGACGGTGTACTCACCGTTCCCCGAAGGCCGGGTAAAGGTTTGCAGGCTATCACTCGGCGTGGCGCCATTTGGAGAGGCGCCCGTTAGCACGTCGAATACGCCCTTGAGCGTAAGCGTTTCACCTTCCGCATAGTTGCGAGTGGCGCTAAAAACCGGTTCAATCGCCGTGACCCGACTGTCACTTTCGCTGTAATACAAGCTCGCCAGGTCGAAGTCCCAGGTCCCCGGCTCACCTTGTGCATGCGCGCCGGGAGCCGCCAAGCCCAGCGCCGAACTACACGCTAGCGCCAAGGCTGTGGTGATATTCACAGACGGTTGTTTGCTCTCATTCATTTTGTTTGGTATCTCCACCGGACTCAGTTACAACCACAGCCACCTCCGCCAAAGCCGCGACCACCGCTACTCCCCTCCTTGCTGAAATAGATATGATCATCCAGCCCTGCCTGCACCGGATCGGCATTCAGCTGCATCGAAGGCCGTGCCAACACATCCCTCTCCCAGGGCTTGACCCCCAGATCAGAGCAGGCACACAAAGAAAATACGCAAAGCGTTAATG
>JBFHRI010000306.1:0-3383 GCA_041591755.1 Oleiphilaceae bacterium | reverse complement strand
GATGCTGAACTTTAGCTACAGCAACAATAATTACAAGTTTGAAGAGTTTATGGATCAGGATTTGGCGGCACTCGCCATTGAGGGGAGGCAGGTTTCGATAGATCGTTCGGATGAAACGTTTCCGGTCTCTCCGGAGGTTACCGCATCCTTCGGCATTCAATATACGCTGCCGACGACGCTCGGGCTTTTCTCACCAAGACTGGACTTCAGCTACAAGGACGAAATTTACCTGGGCTTTGACGATGGCAGCTGGGAAGTGCGCGACACCAACCGCGATGCGGTTTACGCACCCAGTCGCACCCTGGTCGATTTCCGCCTGAATTGGCAGAACAACGAGGGCGACCTTAATGTGGCAGCCTTTGTTAAAAACCTGACTGATGAACGTTACTTCATCGGTGCCGTAGCGACCGGCGACTCTATCGGTACGTTCACACAGGCGATCGGCGAGCCGCGTATGTACGGTATTGAAATCCGCAAACAGTTCAACTGACGCTGTTCAAGCGACAGGGTTCGAAGTGCTCGCGGTGCCTGACGTGGAATCCAACCGGCTGAATAGCGTGGTAAGTCGTTATGCAGTAATGTGGTCAACACACACTTGGATAGCGCTACCGACATGAAACGCATTGAATCTCTGGAGCAACTGCGGAACCTGCTGGGAGAGCCCCATTCCCTGACGCAGCAAAAGATTTCTCAGGCGCTGACGCCGGAGGCTCGCAGCTTTATTGAAAAAAGCGCCTTGGTCTTTATGGCGACCGGTCGTGACGAGGGTGTCACGGTATCCCCCAAGGGTGACCAGCCCGGCTTTGTTCGGATTGTTGACGACAATACCCTGCTCATTCCGGAGCGCCCCGGCAACAAGCTGCTGCATGGGCTCAGCAATATCCTGCAGACGGGGCGTATCGGTTTGCTGTTTGTCATACCCGGCACCGAAGAAACCCTGCGCGTGAATGGCAGTGCGACCCTGTATGACGACAAGGCCATTTGCGAAGAGTTATCGGCAAACGGCAAGCCCGCCTTGCTGGTAATACACGTCGACGTGAAGGAGTGTTTTTTTCACTGCGCCAAAGCCTTCAAACGCAGCAAGACCTGGCAACCCGAACACTGGCCAGAGCCCCAGAAAATCAAGTTCGGCGAGCAAATTGCCAGAAACGCTGCACGCGGAAAACTCAGCCGGGCAGCGGTAGCCAAGGCAGTAGATACCGCCGTAAAGGCGGACTACAAGTTCAATTTGTAGCGGGCGCGCAAACGCCCGCTGCCAACCGGCTTACTTCGACTGAACCAGCGCCCGGTTCTTCGCGCCGGCCACACACACCATCTAGCCCTCCACCTCTAATTCTTTGTATTGTCACCGAGGCACATGAATCGGTGTCCCGTCGCCCCTCCCTCCGAAAGCATTACTGAATAAACGCTTTGATTAACCCGCTTCAATATCCAAAGAGCGGGGTGACTTCCGATCACATATGAGGAAACGAGGCAATGCGCATCCAACTGCGCGCTATCGGCCGGCGAGGACTAGCGGCCAGAAACGCACCCAGGTATACAGTGTATACCTTTCATGTTAAAGTCTTGCTTTCCTACTGACCAATCCGCTTGGAGACCGAGTGATGAAATTGGCTGCCTACCACATGCGCCGTATTCTGCTATCCCACACCCTTGAAAAATTGTTGCGATTAAGTGCTTGGCGCAGGCGCACCAGAACACAGCCTGCGCCGATCCAGCCTGCCGCGCCGCGACCAGAAAACCCAGAGCGGCCAGAGGATTTCCGGCCACTTGAGAATGCCTGCTTTCAGGACCCCTACGATTTTTACCGCATGCTGCGGGACAAATATCCGGTCTACCAGCTATCCAATGGCATTTTCTGCATCTCACGTTTCGAGGACATTGTTTGCGTCAGTCGTGATACCGACACGTATTCATCTACTCATCAGGGCATCGTTGCCGGCCTACGCCCCGGCGCCAGCGTTGCCGCGGCCGGTGCACGCTTGGAAACCTTAGGCCGTCTCGGCATTGTTCCCGTAGATGTGCTGGCCCTCTCTGACCCACCCAAACACACAGCCGAGCGTAAAACCGGACACATGGGGCTGAACTCACGCTTTGTAAAAAGTCTAGAGAGTGAAATCGAAACCCTGTGCACGAACATGATGGACAAGTTTATCGACCGCGGTCAGGTTGAGTTTATGGGTGAGTTTGCCTGGGCCTTACCCATGCGCCTGATAATCCGCCTACTCGGCTTTCCCGAGGCTGACTATGAGAAGATCAAGGGTTGGTGCGTACACGGCATCGCCACTCAAAGTGGCATCGCATCCCCTGTTGAGCTGATGCGTAGCCGCGCCGAGATGATCGTTTTCGTACGCTATGTTTGGAAGCAGTATCTGCGCGCTAAGAAGCAGCCGCGCGAAAATTTAACAGGTATTTTTGTTAACGCCGCCACCGACCCGACCAACCCCATGACGGATCCGATTGCCGTAAGCGCAATTTTACAGTTGCTACTCGCCGGCAGTGACTCGTCTGCCACCAGCATGGGTAACGCGTTAAAAATGCTGATCGAAAACCCCGACATTCAGGCGGAAATCCGCGCCGACCTAAGCAAACTGGATGCTTTCGTCGAGGAGGTATTTAGACTGGAATCCGCCTTTCAGGGGCACTTCCGCTGGGTGAAAAAAGACACCGAGTTACACGGCATTAAACTGCCGCGAGATAGCAGGATCTTTATGATGTGGGCCTCTGGCAATCGCGACGAGCGCATGTTCGAGCAGCCCGATAAGATCGACTTGCAACGCAAAAACGGCAAGAAACACCTTACCTTCGGTCATGGCATACACGCCTGTATTGGCCGCGAGCTCGCTCGCAGCGAGATACGCATCGTGTTACGGGAATTCCTGCAGCGCACTGAAAATCTGCGCCTTGACGGTGAGGCGCCCTTCCAAGCCTCGATGTTCGCTCATACCCTGTTGCGCTTGCCGGTAGCCTTCGACCCGATCACACCATCAAGCAAAGCGGCAAAACAAGCCGCTTGATAGCTAGAAGGAGACTGTGATGAGAGATTATTGGCATATTCGGGTGGAATGCGAAGGGCGGATCACGAGCATTTGTATCAACCGACCCGCGGTCATGAATGCGCTCGACCCGGTCACCCACGCTGAAATGGCACAGGCCTTCGACGAGTTCGAAGCAGCCCCGGAAGCGTGGGTTGCAATCCTTACCGGCATTGGCGACCAAGCGTTTTGCAGCGGCGGCGATATATCGGTCATGCAGCATGCACAGCGCGAAGATGATTACAAAGTGCCCGACAGTGGCTATGGCGGACTGACCAACCGCTTCAGTTGCGACAAGCCTATTATCGCAGCGGTAGACGGTCTTGCGCTCGGTGGCGGCTTTGAATT
>JBFHRI010000305.1:0-3393 GCA_041591755.1 Oleiphilaceae bacterium | reverse complement strand
GGCAGGGCCCGGTAATTAACTCAGGCGTGGCCCTCGTTTCGAGTAACGCCTCGCGGCAGAATTCGGCAGAGCAGGGGCAAACTTTTGCCGTGGCTTGGGGTGCTGACGAAGCGATGACGATGGATTCTGTCTCGGGCGAGCATGCCCTGGCTGACTGGATGCAAGCTGCGGAATCGCAAGCCGGCTTGTTTTCTCCAGCCGCCCTCACGGTACCCGTGATGGTACCAGAAGGTGAATACGCAGCCGAGTTGCAAGCGTTGGAGCTGACTCATTCGACCGCATTGGCCAAGGGCACGGGTCCATCGTCTTGGTCATCGTTGTCTACAGGCGCAGTCACTACGCAGTCTCCGCTGTTGAGTCCAGAGGACTTGAGTGGCTTTCTGCAAGCTTGGTCGGGTGGCAACCTTACGCCCTCTGGCCAAAAAGGGACCAGTGACGGCGCCAGGGCAAACTTGAACAGCCTTTGGGCTCGCCAGAGCGCGGGTACACCCCTCTCGCTCCCGCGCTTGAGTGACTCGTTGAACGCATTGCCTTCTGGTGCTGAACGCGATGCTTTGATCGCTGGCTTTGCTCAAGTGTTGGGTGTCACGCCAGAGGCCCTGAGCAGCATGTTGCAAGGGCCGGGTGTGGGGAGCTTAGCGGCTGCGATGGCGCATGCGTCTAATGAATCCCCGGGCAGTTTAGCACAGCCTCTAACAGCACAAGCACCGATCGCAGCAGCGCTCAGTGAGCCACAAGGCCAGCATGCCTATTTCGATCTATTGCAGTCGCAACAGTGGTCAGAGTCACAGAAAAATGGTGAGTTCGGTGCAGCCCTCGAAGATGTCTTGAGCGAGGCACTCAAGACCTTGGAAGGGGGGGATTCAAGCGGCACTGAGAAAACTGCACCGAGCGCCTCAATGCTTACTTCGGCATCGTCCAAACAATCAGAGCAGGTCCTTAAACCCTATACGACCTCGTTGCCCCAGTTCGTTCAGGATGACGCCTGGGTCGATAGCATGGGGGAGAAGATCCTTTGGCTGGGTGCACGCAAGATACAATTGGCGGAAATCCATCTTAACCCTGCTGAGTTGGGCCCCATGGAAGTCAAAGTTAAAGTACAAAACGAGCAGACGACCATTAGCTTCACCGTTCAAAATGCGACGGTTAGGGAATTACTTGAATCCAATGTGCATCGCTTACGCGACATGTTGAGTAGTAATGGTGTCGTCTTGGATGATGTGCATGTGGGTGGGGGGGATTCTGGAACATCGCAAGAGTTTGCGGAGAACGCGGAGGGGAATTCTCGTCAGGCTAATCAAGGTGCTCTGGGTGCCGAAGCGGGTAACATGGAATTGGGCTTAGAACCTGTCGCTGCAAGTTCGCCTGCTTCGGTTAATTTAGTCGATTATTACGCCTAACACCGCATCTCAATTTAAAAGGAGCAGCGCTTGAAAGCGCTGTCTCCGCCCTCAAATTCCTGTGAACTCAGGATCTTCGACTACACTTTGTTCGTGTTGCTAAACCCCTGTTGTAATTGAATGTCTGTCATTGTTTGATAAGTGGCATGACTTATGCAGCGGTTGTTTGCGGTTCTAAAAAATCAGAAAAAGTGACGGTATTTTGGCATGGCGGCAGAAGAACAAGACAACGATTCCTCCAGTGAAGGTGAAGCTCCGCCCGCGGGGAAGAAAAAGCTCATTATTATCATTGTGGTCGCTTTAATCGCGGTGGGAATTTCGGTCGCGGCAACCTTGTTCTTCCTGGGTGGAGGAGAGGATGACGCAGAGGAATCAACGACGCAACCCGAGACCAAAGAAGCGGCAAAAGGGCCTGCTGTGTATTTGGAAATGAATCCACCTTTTCAGGTCGGTTACGATATAGGTGGTCGTCAGCGTTTCATGCAGGTGTTTATTACCGCTCAGGCGCGTTCGCAAGAACCCTTGACGGCGATGGAGTTCCATATGCCGGTCATTCGTTCGCGTTTGCTGGGTGCGTTTAGTGGCCTCGATTTTGCCGACCTCCAAACCGAGGAAGGTAAAGTAGCGCTGCGGGAAAAAACGTTGAACGTGATCAACGAAGTATTGGAACAGGAAAAGGCGCCAAAGATCGAGCAGGTATTTTTTACCAATTTCGTATTGCAGTAGTACGATGTTTGGAGTTTGCAATCAACGCCCCGGCGCGCTTGCCGGGTGTATTTGAATAACCAGCGGGCAGGGTGAAACGTGCAGGATTTACTCTCACAAGACGAGATTGATGCGCTTCTTCATGGTGTCGATGATGGAGACATCGATACCGATGACGACCTTGACGAAGGTGGGGTGCGAAATTATGACCTCGCCAGCCAGGATCGTATTGTGCGTGGGCGCATGCCCACGCTCGAAATGATCAACGAACGCTTTGCTCGTTACACACGCATCAGCTTGTTTAACTTACTGCGACGCAATGCCGATGTCTCGACCGGTGGCGTCCAGATCATGAAGTTTGGCGAGTACATTCATACCCTGTACGTACCGACCAGTCTCAATATCGTAAAAATAAGACCCTTACGTGGCGCGGGTTTGTTTATTTTTGATGCCAAGTTGGTATTTAAGCTGGTCGATAATTTCTTTGGCGGCGAAGGCCGTCATGCAAAAATAGAAGGCCGCGAGTTCACTCCGACCGAAAACCGCGTGGTGCAAATGGTACTGCAACAGGTTTTTGTCGACATGAAAGAAGCCTGGAATGCTGTATTCAAAATCAATTTTGAATACATGAACTCTGAAGTAAATCCGGCGATGGCCAATATCGTCAGCCCGAGTGAAGTGGTGGTGGTGAGTACCTTTCATATCGAGTTGGATGGCGGTGGGGGCGATTTGCATTTGGCTTTGCCTTATTCCACTATCGAGCCCATTCGCGAGCTGCTCGATGCGGGTGTCCAAAGTGATGTGGATGAAGTTGACGAGCGTTGGGCAAACACGATCAAGCGCGACATTTTGGATGCGTATGTACCCGTCAACGCGACGATTCTCGAAAATCGCATCACTTTGCGCGAAGTCTCTAACATGAAACCAGGTGATGTCATCCCAATAGAACTGCCTGAGTTTGTGACGATGACAGCGAATAAAGTTCCCATGTTCAAAGCGCGACTGGGTCAACGTAATGGCAATCTTGCCTTAAAGATCGAGCAGCGTCTTGAGCGTCCTAATTATCTTGCCACGGTGGTAGAAAAGCATGAGTGATAAAGACTCGAAGTCAGAAGATGAGAAGCTCGCTGCCGAATGGGAAGCAGCGATGGAGGAATCGGGTGGTTCCGGTGATGTAGAAGACGAGTGGGCTGCAGCGATGGCAGAAGCGGAGGCCATGGGGCAGGGTGGAAATGACATCAAATCAGCACCCTTGGAATCGTTCGACAGTCCTGCAGCGAGGCCGGGG
>JBFHRI010000304.1:0-3425 GCA_041591755.1 Oleiphilaceae bacterium | reverse complement strand
GGCGGCGTCCTTTGTAGATCCGTATTCCCTGCAGGTTGATGGACAGCTGCTCACGGGTAAAAAAATCGCACTGTGTACCGGCGGTAAGCCCTTCCGCCCGAAATTTCCCGGCGTCGAGCTAACCATCACCTCCAACGAGTTGTTTTATCTCGACCAACTGCCCGAGACGGCCGTGGTCGTGGGCGGCGGCTACATTGCAGTTGAAATGGCCGGCATTCTACAAGGGCTGGGTGTGGCTACCACCTTGGTATATCGTGGTGAGCTAATTCTGAAAGGTTTTGACCGCGAATTGCGGGAGTTTGTACAAGAGGCCCTGCCGCAGAGCGGCATTCGCTTGTTGCTGCAAAGCGATATCCACAGCGTTTCCGGGCAGGCGGGGTCGCTACAGGTGAAATTGCAGGATGGACAGTGCTTGCCAGCGGGCTTGGTGTTAATGGCAACGGGACGCGAGCCCAATGTAGAGGCGTTGAACCTCGCCGCCGCTGGCGTCGCAACGCGTGAAAATGGCGCAGTGGTCACTGACGATTACTTTCGCACGCAGCAGCCGCATATCTTTGCCTTGGGCGATGTCACGGGACGTGTTCAGTTAACGCCAGTGGCCCTGGCCGAGGCCATGGTGCTGGCGCGGCGTGAATTTGGCGTGCCGGGACCGCAGACGCCATTAAATTATGATTTGATTGCGACTGCCGTGTTCTGCCAGCCCCCTTTGGCCAGCGTGGGTCTGAGTGAAGATCAGGCGCGCGAGCAGGGGATTGAAATCGATGTTTATGCCGCGAACTTTCGCCCGATGAAATACACCTTGCCGGATCTGCCCAAGCGTTGTCTGATCAAGCTAATCGTCAGACGTGAGGATGGTCGGGTCATCGGTGCGCATATGGCGGGGGATGAGGCCGGTGAGGTGATCCAAGGGATTGCAGTCGCCATGTCGGCTGGTCTCACGAAGGCGCAGTTGGATCAAACTTTGGGTATCCACCCCACGATTGCAGAAGAATTTGTCACATTGCGCGAGCCCCGCAAATCTATTTAGCGTTGCCAAAGCGCATCAGCGCAATGGATTAATTTTGATGGTTATTAAATTGGATTGTATTAGCAAAACCAGGAGTTTATTTTGAGTTCGGTTGAATCACTTCGACGCGTTGTTTCCGGTATGCGCCCCACGGGCAAGCTGCACTTGGGTCACTATCATGGTGTGTTGAAGAACTGGGTCACGCTGCAGCATGAGTACGAGTGCTATTTTTTTGTGGCGGATTGGCACGCTCTGACCACTCATTACGAAGATCCCTCGGTCATCGAGAAAAGTGCCTGGGATATGGTCATCGATTGGCTGGCCTGCGGCATCAATCCCGGCAGTTCGACCATTTTTCTGCAGTCACAAGTGCCTGAGCATGCGGAATTGCATCTGCTTTTGTCGATGATCACGCCGCTAGGCTGGTTGGAGCGCGTGCCGACCTATAAAGATCAGCAGGAAAAACTCAAAGAGAAAGATCTCGCGACCTATGGTTTCCTCGGTTACCCCTTACTGCAGTCGGCCGATATTTTGGCTTACCGTGCGGGCTTAGTGCCGGTCGGCGCCGATCAGGTTTCTCATGTTGAAATGACGCGTGAAGTCGCGCGTCGCTTTAACCATCTGTATGGCAAAGACGCGGGCTTTGAAGAACAGGCCGAAGCCGCCATACAGAAAATGGGCAAAAAGAACGCCAAGCTTTATCGCGCCTTGCAGAAGCGCTATTTAGAGCAGGGCGACGATGAGGCGCTGGAAACCGCGCGCGCCCTCATTAAAGAACAACAGAATATTTCGCTCAGCGACCGCGAGCGCCTTTACGGCTATATCGAGGGTGGCGGCAAGGTCATTCTGCCGGAGCCGCAGCCTTTGTTGACCAAGGCTTCGAAGATGCCGGGCCTGGATGGGCAGAAGATGTCCAAGTCCTATAACAACACGATCGGTTTACGGGAAGAGCCGGATCAGGTCGCGCAAAAAATTCGCACCATGCCGACCGATCCGCATCGTGTGCGGCGCAGTGATCCGGGTGATCCGGAGTTATGCCCGGTATGGCGCTTACATGAGGTTTACTCGGACGATGCCACGCGCGAATGGGTGGTCGGCGGCTGTAAGAGTGCTGGGATCGGGTGCCTGGATTGTAAAAAACCTCTGATCGATAAGGTGTTGGAAGAGCAACGACCGATTCAGGAGCGAGCCAAACAGTACGAGGAAAACCCGGCGCTGGTCCGAGGTATATTGGCCGAAGGTGCTGAGCGCGCGCGCGACGAAGCCAAAAGTACGATGGAAGAAGTGCGGCGTGCGATGGGCCTGTCCTACAGCTAAGTGCAGTCAAACATATATGAGCGCAAGAACGTGAGTGCGGTGCAGCAAGAACTTCCTTTGGCAATCGTTGATGGCAAACCCATCAACGATATTCCGCATGACTTGTACATCCCGCCCGATGCCCTGGCGGTTTTTCTTGATACCTTCGAGGGTCCGCTCGATCTGCTGCTTTATTTGATCCGACGTCAGAATATGAACATTCTGGAAATCAACGTCGCGCAGATCACTGAGCAGTATATGGATTACATCAATCTGGCGGAGCAGATGCGTTTCGAGCTCGCGGCCGATTATCTGCTGATGGCGGCCACCTTGGCTGAGATCAAGTCGCGCATGTTGCTACCGCGCCCCGCGCAGGAAAGCGACGACGAGGACGATCCTCGCGCGGAATTGATTCGACGTTTGCAGGAATACGAACGCTATAAAAAGGCGGCTGAAGATCTCGACACGCTTCCACGGTTACACCGCGATCATTTTCCGACGCAGGTAGAGCGTGAAAGTCTTGAGCGCACGAAACGCCAGCCCGATGTCTCATTGCAGGATTTATTGCTGGCCCTGACCGAGGTGCTGAAACGTTCCGAAATGTTCGAGAGCCACCAGGTCGCGCGCGAGAGACTCTCAACACGTGAGCGAATGTCGCGCATCCTGTCGCTGTTGAGCGCGGAGGCGTTTACGCCGTTTGGCCGTTTATTCGATGCCAGCGAAGGGCGCGCCGGGGTCGTGGTGACCTTTCTGGCCCTGCTGGAGTTGATCAAGTCGCATTTGATTGAACTGGTACAAGTTGAAGTTTTTGGTGATATTCATGTCCGCGCACGAGGAGGTGAAGCATGAGTCAAGCCCTTGCTGAACACTCAGCCTACGTCGCCGGCACCCTGGATGCGCTGATTGAAGCCGTGTTGTTTGCCGCCGATAAACCGATGGCACCTGATCAGATCGCGCAACTGTTGGTGGAGGAAGACGAGCAGCCTGATTCCGAGCTGAAACAGATTGTGCTGAAGGCCTTGGCGAATTTACAGCTGAAGCATCGTGAATCGGGTATAGTTGGTCGAGGTCGCTAGTGGTTGGCGCTTTCAGGTGCGCGCCAAGTATTCGGAAACGGTATCGC
>JBFHRI010000303.1:0-3428 GCA_041591755.1 Oleiphilaceae bacterium | reverse complement strand
TCGTCGGCATCTATGGCATCACGGCCATCGTCGTCGCCACCGGTACACTCCTGCTCTTCTGGTTGAGTCCAGTCAACTTTCGCCAAAAAGTGGCTTTTAGTGTGGTCGTAATCGCGCTGTGGATGGCGGGCCCTGTGCTTTCTAATATCAAGTGGGCGGATTACGCGCGCGCCGAACCGATGAGCGTGGCCCTGGTGCAAACCAATATTGACCAGGAAGTTAAATGGCTGCCTGAGCAGCGCACTCGTACCCTGCGTCTGCTGCAACACTTAAGTTTCGAGACCTTGCCCAAACATGATCTGATTGTCTGGCCAGAAACTGCCATCCCTCTGTTCTACGACCAAGCTCATTCTTTCATCGATCAAATGCATGCATTGGCTGAACAGCAGGGCACGACCATCGTGAGCGGGCTGCCCTATCGAGAACGTCGCCTCGACGGTGGTATCACGATGCACAACAGCATCGTCAGTTTTGGTACGGGCAGTGGCATTTACCATAAGCAAAAACTGGTGCCTTTCGGCGAATACGTGCCACTTCAGGAATATTTGCGCGGCTTGATTGAATTCTTCGATTTGCCGATGTCAGATTTTCGCACCGGCCCGGCGGACCAGGCGCTTCTGCGAGCCGGCCCCTATCAGGTGGCGCCCTATATCTGCTACGAGGTGGTTTATCCGGACTTTGCGGCCCGCCTGGCTCGTGAAGCGGACTACCTGTTGACGATCAGTAACGACAGTTGGTTCGGCCGCTCGATTGGCCCGATACAACACCTGCAGATGGCACAGTTCCGTGCGGCAGAGAACCGTCGTTATATGATTCGCGGCACCAACAACGGCATGACCGGCGTGATTGACCACCACGGGCGCTTAATCGCGCAAAGCGAGCGTTTTGTCGAAACCGTGCTGAGTGCGCAGTTCTATCCCATGCAGGGACATACACCGTTTGCACGCTTCGGTTCATGGCCAGTGCTCGGCCTGTGCGGACTCTTGGTATTGATTTGCCTGCTTATGCGGCGCAGCGGACTTAATTCATCTGCAAAAACCCGCTAGAATGGGCGCCCTTTTCGGCACTGCCGCGACCCCGCTGCGGTGCTTCTGAGACCATAGATTCAGTCATTCGGGAACATCATGCAAGAACAGTACAACCCCAAAGAAGTCGAATCCGCAGCCCAGGGCTATTGGGAAGAAAACGACAGTTTTGCTGTCACCGAAAAGCCCGGACAAGAAAAATTCTACTGCCTATCGATGTTCCCCTACCCCAGCGGCAAACTGCACATGGGGCATGTACGTAATTACACCATTGGCGACGTGGTGGCACGCTACCATCGCATGCAAGGCAAGAACGTATTGCAGCCGATGGGCTGGGATGCCTTCGGCTTGCCGGCGGAGAATGCCGCGATCAAAAATAATGTCGCGCCGGCTAAATGGACTTACGAAAACATCGCCTACATGAAGCGCCAACTTAAGAGCCTGGGCTTTGGCTATGACTGGAATCGCGAAGTGACCACCTGCCGCCCCGAGTACTACAAATGGGAGCAGTGGTTTTTTGGGCGCTTGTATGAAAAAGGGCTGGTTTATAAAAAGAACTCCAGTGTGAACTGGTGTCCCAACGACCAGACCGTGCTGGCCAACGAACAGGTTATCGACGGCTGCTGCTGGCGCTGTGATACCAAGGTCGAACGCAAAGAGATTCCGCAGTGGTTTATTAAAATCACCGCGTATGCAGAAGAATTGCTAAAGGACCTGGACCAGCTTGACGAATGGCCGGAACAGGTCAAGACCATGCAGCGCAACTGGATCGGTCGCTCCGAGGGCCTTGAGTTCAGTTTTGCCTTAAAAGGCCGTGGAGAAAAACTACAGGTTTACACCACGCGTCCCGATACCATTTTTGGTGTGACCTATGTGGCGGTCGCGGCGCAGCACCCCTTGGCCCTCGAAGCTGCGCAAAGCAACCCGGCCCTGCAGCAGTTTATTGAAGAATGTAAAAATACCAAAGTGGCCGAAGCGGACATGGCCACCATGGAAAAACGCGGCATGGCAACGGGTATTGAAGCCATTCACCCGCTCACCGGCGAATCCGTACCGGTCTGGGCTGCCAATTTTGTATTGATGGATTATGGCTCGGGCGCCGTTATGTCTGTACCGGCGCATGATGAACGCGACCACGCCTTTGCGCTGAGCTATCAGCTCCCGATCAAGCAAGTGATCCGTCCGCGTGATGGCAGCGACGTCGACATACAGGCCGCCGCTTATACCGAAAAAGGCGTTCTATTTGATTCCGGCGAATTCTCCGGCTTGAGCTCCGAAGAGGCGTTCGAGGCCTTGGTGAAGAAATTCGAAACCCTGGGTAGCGGCCAGCGTAAAGTGAACTACCGCCTCCGTGATTGGGGTGTCAGTCGGCAACGCTACTGGGGCGCGCCAATTCCCATGTTAACCCTGGAAGACGGCTCGCAAGTGCCCGCCCCGCTCGACCAACTACCGGTCGAATTGCCCGAAGATGTGGTGATGGATGGGGTCACGTCTCCGATCAAAGCCGATCCGAACTGGGCTAAAGCCCAATTCCAAGGTGCACCTGCACTGCGCGAAACCGATACCTTCGATACCTTTATGGAGTCGTCGTGGTATTACGCGCGTTATTGCTCACCGCAAAGCAATGATCAGATGCTCGACACCAATGCCACGAAGTATTGGTTGCCGGTTGACCAATATATCGGCGGTATCGAACACGCCATCCTGCACCTGCTCTACGCGCGCTTCTTCCACAAATTGCTCCGCGATGCCGATCTTGTTGACTGCGATGAACCCTTTAAGCGCCTGCTATGCCAAGGCATGGTCTTGGCCGAGAGCTTTTATCAAATTGATGAAAACGGCGCCAAACAATGGATTTCGCCGGATGATGTCGAACATGAAACAGATGCCAAGGGCAAGGTGCTGCGCAGCTTCTCGCGCCTGAATGGCAAAGACGTGATCAGCGCGGGCATGAGCAAGATGTCCAAGTCGAAAAACAACGGCATCGACCCGCAAACCATTATCGACCGCTTCGGCGCAGATACCGTACGCCTCTTTATCATGTTTGCGGCGCCGCCGGAACAATCGTTGGAATGGTCAGACAGCGCCGTCGCCGGGGCTAACCGCTTCCTGAAAAAGCTTTGGACCGCTGTGTATAGCCACGTCGCGCATGGCCAGCCGGGCGCGCTGGATGTTGCCAGCCTTAATGAAGCGCAAAAAGGTCTACGCAGAAAGACGCATGAAACCATTCAAAAGGTCAGCGACGATGTCAGCCGCCGCCTGACCTTTAATACCGCAATCGCTGCGGTGATGGAACTTCTGAATGCCGTTACCCGCTTCGAAGATACTTCAGCACAAGGCCTGGCGGTCACCCAGGAAGCACTCGAAACGGCCACCCTGCTCTTAGCGCCAATTACTCCGCAT
>JBFHRI010000302.1:0-3440 GCA_041591755.1 Oleiphilaceae bacterium | reverse complement strand
TATGGCGCCGACGCAGGCGGGAGCTGAGCATGCCGCTGATGAGGTGCACGCGGGGCCGGCTGTACGCAAAATGGCGCGCGAGTTGGGGGTAGAATTAGCGCGCGTCAGTGGGACAGGGCCGCGCCAGCGGATACTCAAAGAAGACCTGCAAGCCTATATCAAAGCGATGGTCGGACAGGCGCAGCGAGGGAGCTATTCTGCAGCAGCTTTGGATTATCCTGCCTTGCCGGACTTTACACAGTTTGGTGAGGTCAGCACTGAAGGGATCGGAAAAATACAGCAGCTGACTGCTAGGGGGATGTCGCAGAGTTGGACGCTGGCGCCGCAAGTGACCCAGTTCGATCAAGCCGATGTGACAGAGCTCGAAGCGTTCCGTCAAAATGAAAAAGCTCGCGCCGAAAAACACGGCATTAAATTGACCCTGATGCCGTTTTTGATCAAGGCGTGCGCCCATGCGCTCAAATCGTTGCCTCAGTTCAATGTTTCGTTGGACATGGCCAACAGCCAATTGATTCGCAAGCACTACATAAACATTGGTGTTGCTGTCGACACGCCACACGGTTTATTTGTGCCCGTACTGCGTGACGTTGATCGCAAGTCAATTTACGAATTGGCGCGTGAGCTGCAAGATCTCGCGGCGCGTGCGACAGAAAAGAAATTAAAGCCAGCTGAACTGCAGGGGGGATGCTTCAGTATCAGTAGCCTCGGCGGTATTGGTGGGACCGCATTTACGCCGATCGTCAATTTACCCGAAGTGGCGATACTTGGCGTGTCCAAAAGTCAGTACCAGCCGGTTTATCAAAGTGGCGAGTTCGTTCCCCGCCTATTGTTGCCGCTCTCGCTGTCGTACGATCATCGGGCGGTCAATGGGGCGGATGCCGCACGATTTACCAGCCTTATCGCTGAGCTGTTGGCGGATGCTCGGCGCATGTTGCTGTAAAGGCGTGTTAAGACGGGTCGATAGAGTATTCTCGACCGTGCTTTGATCATGTCGACTGACATGAGTCGAGGTAATTTGAATGCGCCCCATAACTGTAGCTTGGAGCCATTGCGATTTGCGGTAATAATAGCGCTATGCGCCTTATCCAAATAACGACAAAGCTGACCTGACACATGATGGAATTTCAAACTCGTTTTATAAGTCGAGAAGATCGACGTGTTTCGAGACAGTCACTGACTGGTAAACACGGCTTCAAGGCATTATTGGATATTGGTGAAACCAAAGTCGCTGCAGCGCTGAGCGATTTTTCGAGCCTGGGCTTCGCTTTAAACCTAGCGCCTGAGTCTGCTGAATCCTTGTCGGTCGGCGAAAAGATTGTGGTGGAAGTGAGTCCGCTGATTAATCTGCAATATCAGATCAAGGGCGTGATCATTGACAAGCGGCAGACCCGCCAGGGGCAGGTCAAGCTTTCGGCGGTCATCGAGCACGAGCAGCAATGCCGACACGGTGAGTTCGAGCCAATCCATCTCAATCTCGAGCAAAGTATCAAGGGGCACCTCGTCCACCCTTTCCTGTACAAGCAAAATAGCTATTTTGAGGTCGAGAGTCTTTCACGGAATGGCTTTTATGCGACCAATATCAACTCAGATTTCACCTTGTTCAATGATATGGAGCTGACTTATACACTGGGTGAGATTACCGCTTTGCAGCAAGTTAAAGGTCGTGTCTCCAATGTTTCACTGACCAATGAAAATAAGGTGCGCTGTTTTATCGAAACCCCATTGATGCCTTACGCAGCGCAAGAGGCGATCGCTCAGCATTGCTTTCACTTTGCACAGAAAACGCCGCGCGATCTTCAGCGCGCAGGTTTACAGGCAGAACACATCCAAGAGCTGGTGCAATATCGCTTTGTCGAAACACAGGCTGAATATGAGGCGGTGCTGAAGTTGCGCCGTAAGTTTTATGCCCGCCAAGATATGTGTCATAAAGATGAACCCATTGCGCGCTTCGCTTTACCGCAAGATGCCTATGGGCGAATTCTAATTGTGTTTCATAACGAACGCGTGATCGGCAGCGCCCTGTTAGTGTTTGGTGAGCGCGGGGTTAAGCCTTTTGAGCTTGATAGTTTGGCGCCCGCCAGTAAGTTGGCGAAACTGCCGGATTATGAACAGCGCATGGAAATTACCGAGCTTTGCATCGAGCGACACTATCAAGACACTGACGTGCTGCATGGGGTGTTCGAAATGATGTACCGGGAAGGTCTGTCAGCGGGCAAGAACTACGTGGTCGTCGCAAGTTATCCTGATTGGGTGACGCGTTATCGACGTATGGGCTTTGTCGCGCGAGATATCATTTTCCCTCACCCGCGCAAAGCCGAGGTAAAGATGCAGGTAATGACCCTGGACAAGAACACTGGAAAGGTCGGCAAAGGCATGAACCCTTTGCTCTGGTGGCGCGTCTGGGGACATGTCAGCGTTTACTTGTATGAGCGCAGAATCATTGAATACAGTGCGCTGCAAAAGATGCGCGTCTATCTAAACAAAGGGTTGTTCAAGCTCAATCAGAACATTAAGAAGTGGTTGCCGTTTTGGCCGTGGTCGTATTGATCTTTAAGTAGCGCAGATTGGCGTAAGTCCTCGTCGAATAGGCGACTAGAGACAAGGATCGAATTACTCAGGGTCGAAGGAAGAAGCTTGTCGGGCGACAGCGAGCTATCGCGTCCGACAAGCCTGAGCACCCGAATCAGGCGGGTGTAACATTTTCCGCTTGCGGCCCCTTTCTACCCTGGCCTTCGGTAAATGTAACGGCTTGACCTTCAGCCAGAGTTTTAAAACCGTCACCGGAAATGTTGCTGTAATGCACAAACAAATCGGGGCCATTTTGTCTCTGGATAAAACCAAATCCTTTTGACTCGTTGAACCATTTGACGGTTCCGGAAAGCTTATCTGACATTCTTTAACCTATTACTCAGTGTTGAACGATGGCAATGGTGCGGAAGTATTTGGCAGGTATGTGGCTACAACCAAGATCTTTCGGGCACTACATTGTATTCAAATCGAGGCGAAGCATCGCGCCGATTCTTCTGAAGTCTAGACAACAATTAAAAAATCAACAAAGCGGGCAGATCAAAAAAACAGCGCCGTATTTAGGCATTTATTAAGGGATGCAACGATAGAAGCAAGGGTGACTCACGCGAAGCGTTTCGGTGCATTTGATTGCGCTTGAGATACCGCTATAATGCCGCGTGTTTTGTGGCGCCGCGATTCGCTCGGCAGGTTCGTCCCAAGGCGAGAGCGAACGAGGGAAAGAGACTTTCACTCGGCTTGAGAGACAACAACGAATTTATTTCCGCACCAATGAGGTGATATGTGAAAAATCTGATGAAGCAATGGTTTTTAGTTTTGGTGGCCATGACTGTCGCCTCCATGTTACACGCAGCGATGGACGAGAAGTCAATTCGAGAGCGCACCAAACCAGTCGGTTCAGTCTGTTTGGAAGG
>JBFHRI010000301.1:0-3457 GCA_041591755.1 Oleiphilaceae bacterium | reverse complement strand
CTGCACCATGTTTCGCTACGCGACGTGTTGGCGATGGTTAAAACGTTCCGCGAGCGTGACGCACTGACCCCCGTGGTTTTGATGGGTTATCTGAATCCGGTGGAAATGTTCGGCTATGAGAAGTTCGCGAAGGCAGCTGCAGAAGCGGGCGTAGATGGTGTGTTGACGGTGGATTTGCCGCCCGAAGAAGCCGATATTCTGGTTTCGCACTTAAAAGCCGCCGAGCTGGATCGCGTATTTCTCGTGTCGCCCACCACGACACCGGATCGCATTCGTCACGTTTGCGAACACAGCAGCGGCTACGTGTATTATGTTTCGGTGCGCGGCGTGACCGGCTCGGCAGCGATGGTCGAAGACGAAGTGGCCGCCAAGGTCGCACAGATTAAGTCGATTAACTCGATTCCCGTGGGGGTCGGGTTTGGTATCCGCGACGCCGCTTCGGCGCAGCGTATTGCGGCTTTGGCTGATGGTGTGATCGTGGGTAGCGTGCTGGTGAATGCAATTGCTGAAAACCAACAAGATAAAAACCAAGCCATGGCTGCACTGACGCAAATTGTCGGTGACATGCGAGCGGCGATGGATCAACTCTGATCCGCGCCGCGTTTTACGTGCCATATCCCATAATTCTGAACTTCACACCAAGAGTACTGACATGAGTAGCTGGCTCGACATTATTCGCCCAAGTTCTATTCGCTCCGACACCAAGCAAAGAGGGGAAGTCCCGGAGGGTGTTTGGAAGAAATGCCCCAAGTGCAGTGCCGCGCTGTATCGCCCTGAGCTGGAAAAGAACTTGGAGGTATGTCCCAAGTGTGAGCACCACATGCGGCTCACTGCACGCCGGCGCATCGATATTTTCCTGGATGAAAAGAAACGTGAAGAGCTGGATGCGGATCTTGAGCCTCAGGATCGTCTGAAGTTTCGCGACACTAAAAAGTACAAGGATCGCTTGGCTGCCAGTCAGAAAGAAACGGGTGAAAATGACGCGCTGATTACGTTTAAAGGCGAACTTAAGGGCTTGCCCGTGGTGGTATCCGCATTCGAGTTTACCTTTCTGGGTGGCTCGATGGGGCAGGTGGTTGGCGAAAAATTTGTGCGTGCAGTCAATGTGTGTATCGCAGAGCGTCGGCCTTTTATCTGCTTTAGTGCCAGTGGTGGGGCGCGTATGCAAGAGGCGCTGTTCTCCCTGATGCAAATGGCCAAAACTGCCGCCGCGCTGGAAAAGCTTAAGGCCGAAGGTCTGCCGTTTATTTCAGTTTTGACCGACCCAGTCTTTGGTGGCGTATCGGCCAGTTTGGCGATGTTGGGCGACCTGAATGTTGCGGAACCCAACGCTTTGATCGGCTTTGCCGGCCCACGCGTCATCGAGCAAACGGTGCGCGAAAAACTGCCCGAAGGCTTTCAGCGCAGTGAGTTTCTGCTGGAACACGGTGCCATCGATATGATCATTTCGCGCCTGCAGATGCGCGAGCGTTTGGGCTCCATTCTTATGAAATTGATGCATGTCGAGCCGCCGGCTGCCGATGAAGAGCCTATTCTGACGGGTGAAGTCGAGAGCCCTGATGCACCTTAACGCGCATCTGAGCATGGTTTAGCAGCAATCGTGGAACGGGATTAATCTTGAAACCCTCTCATGGTGCGGCCTTAGCGGATTGGCTGGATTATATTAGCGGGCTGCACAGCACCGAGATCGAACTGGGCTTGCAGCGCTTATCCGAAGTGGCGCAGCGCATGCCTGCATTGGCGAAAGCCTTTGTGCCTTTTACCGAGGTGTGCATAGATGCTGCGCCTCGGCGTCCTGTCTGTGTGACGGTCGGCGGCACCAATGGCAAAGGCTCAACCGTGGCCATGCTCGAGCATGCACTACTGCGTCAGGGGCTGCGTGTCGGCGCTTACACCTCGCCTCATATCCATGTATTCAACGAGCGCGTGATGCTGCAAGGCGCCTGGGTGAGTGATGCGGCCCTGGTAGCCGCATTTGAAGTTGTCGAGAACGCTCGAGGCGGAATCTCGCTCACCTATTTCGAATTTACGACGCTGGCGGCGCTGCAAGTGTTTGCCGAGGCGCAACTTGATGTCGTGATACTCGAAGTGGGCTTGGGTGGACGTCTGGATGCGGTGAATATCGTGGATGCCGATTTGGCCATTCTGACCTCGGTCGATTTGGATCACATGGAATGGCTGGGTGATACGGTCGAACAGATTGGTGCGGAGAAGGCCGGTATTTTTCGGGCAGGACAAGCGATTCTGTTGGGTGAGGCGATGCCGCAAAGCGTGCTGACGCGCGCGCGGTCGCTGACCGCGGCAGTCGTGCAGGTAGGCGAAGGCCTGCGTGAGGAAGGTGGTCAGGTCCACTTGCCATGGCCGCAGCCAGGCCTTGTTTGTGACAGCACAGGCATGCGTTCAGGGCATTTGCCGCAGAATAATGTATTGTTGGCCTTACAGGCCAGCGCCTGGGTCTTGGCCCCACGGCTGGGCGATAAGGCCTTATTACAAACGACCTTACAACACTTGCTACCTTCGCTGGCGAGCTTGGCGGTGCCTGGCCGGCTAGAGCGACATCCGTGTTATGCGCACTTGTATTTGGACGTCGGGCATAACCCTCATGCCGCGCGTTACCTGGCGCGGTTCATCGCGCGTACGCGCGCGCCAGGGCAGGCCTGTCATGTGGTGTATTCCGCGCTGCGAGACAAAGACAGTCAGGGAGTGGCGAGCGCACTGGCCACCGAGGTCGATGAATGGTATGTCGCCCCGCTCGACAGTGAGCGCGCCAAGCCACTGGCCGATATTCAGGCTGCGGTGCAGCCACTAGCGCGCAGTATGCGGTCATTTGAGACTTTGCCACAGGCACTGGCTGCCGCGCTTGATTCTGCGCGGCAATCGCAAGCCTTGTTATTGGTGTTCGGTTCTTTTTATGTGGTGGAGCAAGCCAAACAGATGTTGGAGCTAAGTGTTAATGAGTGATAACGGCAGTGCGTTGAAACAGCGTGTTGTAGGCGCCCTGGTCATCCTGTCATTGGCCATCATTTTTTTGCCCATGGTCTTCGATGAGCCGCACCAGGTCCCGAAGTCGCCGCATGTCGAAATTCCGCCTAAGCCGGACTTTGAAACGGTGGTCATTAAGAAGCCGCAGCAACCCGAGTTTGAGCCCTTGGTGCAAGATCCAACGGATGGGCGGGTCAAGAGTGCTGCGGAGGTGATTCCTGTCGAAGCGGCGCCAGAGCAGACGCGCACGGACAAGGCGGCTGTCGCGAGTAAACCTGCGACAGCGGAAAAACCAACACCTTCTCCCAAGCCCGCGCCGGTGAAAGAGAGTCCGGCGCCCGTTGTGAAAAAGCAGGCCGAACCCGAAGTCAATGAGTTGCCTGTGTTCAAAAATGTCTGGATGGTTCAGCTGGGCACCTTTACCAATGTCGATAACGCCCACGCGTTGCGTGATCAGTTACGCAAGGATGGTTTT
>JBFHRI010000300.1:0-3458 GCA_041591755.1 Oleiphilaceae bacterium | reverse complement strand
TGTTCAGCGCATTTTTTTCTGCATCCCATTCAAACTGCATTACGATCCATGTATTGACAGTTGTATGTACAGCTTAGTCTTTTTAATCTCGGGTGTCAGTAGATTCCTGGATTTTGGAGCCAGGAGGCGCCGCTCTAAGTCATTGCTGCTCCCTCCCCTTTTCAAGGGGAGGGCTGGGGAGGGGTTCAGCCGGCAACGCGGAGTCGTCGACCTTACCCCCTCCCGACCTCCCCCTTCTTAAGGGAAGGAGCTTATGGACACGGCCTAATTCGACTAGCCCCCACTCAACTCCGAATCAATCAGCTTCAACATCCGTTCACGCTTGATTGCGGCCTCGTTGGCGAGATGATGCTTGCCGTTTTCGATGTAGGCAATTTTGACGTTTTTGAACAGGCGACGAATGACCCGTATATTGTGTTCCCAGTCGACCGTGCGATCGAGCTTGCCTTGGATGACGAGCAACTTCTTCAGACGCGGTTTAGCGCTTTCGATTGCGGGAATCCACAGTTTCAGGGCGCCCACCCAATGCACTGAGAGCCATTTCGACTGCAGGGGATCTCTCTCTCGCTGAAACTCAAGGAATTGCGAATCGTCACTATTAGCAGAAAATTTTCGTTTCCATGCGGTGCGAAAAGGACTCAATAAAAAGTGCAGCGTATTGACCATGTTCCAGCCACGCGGGCGCACCAAGGGCGCGAGTAAGACCACCTTGTCCAACACCTCGGTGTTGACCGGCGTCTTCAGCAAGTAATCAATCAATACCGCCCCACCCGTGCTTTGCCCGATCGCATGCCAGGGCTGTGGTAAGCTCTGGCAGATCTCCAAAACCGTACGCAAGGCCAACTGATACTTGGTGAAGTCATCAATCACTGCCGGCGAGCCACTGGACAAACCATGCCCCGGCAAATCAAACGCCACAACCGCATAGTCTTGCGCCAGCAAATGCCCGATTACATGCCGATACAAGCCGACATGATCGAAATAACCATGCAGGACAAACACGGTGCCCACCGGTTTGGGCGGACGAAAGGTTTGCAGCATGATGTGGTGATTCTCATTTGGAATCCAGCCAATCCGCTGCTCTATCTGTGGAAAGCTCTTTCGAAAGTCCGTGTGATAGAACGCATAGTACTTCAACAACTCCGGCGAGTCTGGCGGGGCTTCTGCAAAGGAAAACCTCGATAACTCTAACAACAGCTTGTCGCGATCCCAATTCATTCCTACATCCGATAAAAGATTAAAGCAGCGTTTGGCACACGATGTTTTTACAATGTTTCAAAGTGTATCCGGTAACAGTTCAGACAAACTTCGTTACAATGGGCGCCACGAATGCATTAGATGCCATCTATCTAAGGCCGCAACATTTTGCGGATTGTCGCTAGATCGGGCAAGCCCATCTAGACAGATTCATAAAATCAATCAAAACGCATACAAGAGCCCCAGTCATGAAACGGGATACCCGACAACTCTCTGTTTACGATGTTCTGATCACGATGCTCATCAGTGGCATCTTGGCAGGTTTTTTTCTGCAGCAAGTGCTTTGAAGCAATTCGCCATACGAGAAATGAGATCGGGGCGCCAAGCAAGTTGACGCCCGACTTCCATCATTCACTGTTAGCGCTGAACCATTCGAATCTGCTATTTCTGGCCTAGCCCATATTGCTCCAAGCCTGCCAGATGCGTCCCGCCTAAATAGTCATCCCAGTTAAATTGGCCCGCGCTCACCGAAAGCGAGCCCTTCTCGCTGGTCTCTCCCAAACGCTGCTCCAGTGCCAAGAGTTCACGATTGCTGAACACATACTTGGGATTGGTGTAGAACGAATAAATCGTCGAGAGCTTGAGCGTCACTTCGAATGACTTCATTTGATCGGCAATGCGACTATCGCTGTTACTCAAGCGGGCACGTGCTTTAAAGTAGCTCTGCATGGAGGTCATGGCCGCCAGGAAGGTTCCGCGACGCACCGGCTTGAGGCTTTTACGCGGCGGCTTGCCCTTGGTCAGTCGCGGATAACGATTCCAATGCTGACGTAGCTCGCCGGTGATGATATCGATACACTGCTGAATGCTGAGCGGGTTTTGCTCGCCACTGCAGCACTGATAAATGCGCTGCGCAGCAGGCTTGGTCAGCAATTCGGTCGCTGACAACAGAATGCCATTGACCACCAGGTCCACCGGAATGATATCCAGTGTGCCCGAGGCGCGCGCCGGAAAGAAACTGAAGCGCCGCCGCGCGAAGGCCAAAATCAGCGCGTCGGCAACCTTAACCCCTTCGACCCAACCCGGAACCGGATCGTGAATCGCACTTTCAACAATCGAGGGCCGGAAAATCGTCAACGCCGAATCTTCCAACTCCTGCCGCAGCAATTCTTCGCCCATCCATTTGGTAAAGGTGTAGGTATCATTCCAGCCATAAATATTGGCGACACGAATACCCAAATCCACGAGTTTCTCTTCTAACTCTTCGCCTTCATAGCGGCTGTGATACTGCTCAACTTTGGAGAGCAGGCGATCGATCAAAGGCAGAATTTGATAGTGGCCATGCACATCCTTGGCGATCGGTCGGCCGGCTGGATCGACAGGCTTCTCTTCCATCAGTCCCTGATTAAACCCGTTGACATAACAGGTCGACACATGAAGCAGTGGAATATTGCCCGCCTTGTTGACGAAATCGACCACCGTGCGCAGGCTCAAGGTATTAATTTTCAACGCATCGCCCAGCGGCTCTCGAAAATTGACGCTCGCGGCGGAGTTGATGAGCAGATCGGTTCGTGCCGCCAAGGCGTCGAACTCGGTGACGCTCAAACCAAAATAGCGTTCGGTGATTTCGCCGGTCACACACTCCACGCGCGACGCCACCTGCTGGCGAAACGCTTCACCCCAGAGTTCGCGCAAGCGATCAAACACCTTACTTTCCAGGACTTCATTCAGAAAGCGTTGCTGCGCTGACGGGTAGGCACTATTACCCCGCATCAGCAATATGATCGGACCACAGTCCTTCACCTCTCGGAGCAGTTTTTCCAACAATACCTTGCCCACAAAGCCCGTGGTGCCGGTAATCAATACGGTCTGTTTGGAGAATGCCTGATTAACTGCTTTGAGCAATTCCATGTGTTCCCTCCTGGAAGGGGTGCCCAGCTTGTTTGAGTCGTTTTAGCCTGGGGCACCGGGTTTGACGAATGTTCCGGCACAACTACGACAGGCCGGGTCTTGTTTGAATTTGATCGAACGCCACTGCATGCTTTTGGCATCCAGTAACAATAAACGCCCAACTAAGGGTTCTCCGAATTGACTCAGCACCTTCACCGCTTCCATGGCTTGGGTGGCGCCGATGATGCCCACCAAAGGCGCCATCACACCGGCTTCGGAGCAGGTCAATTGCGCTTCTTCCAAATCGGGGTACAAACAGTGGTAACAGGGTGCATCGGGCTGACGTGGATCAAACACGCAGACCTGCCCTT
>JBFHRI010000299.1:0-3470 GCA_041591755.1 Oleiphilaceae bacterium | reverse complement strand
GTAAAAGTAAATCTGTAGCATCTTCACTTGGAGCAGGAGGTGGAGGAGGTTCAATACAAACACCACAAGTTCCAACAGGTTCAGCTCCACCTGCATTTAATGTGGTAGGTACTTCAGGTTCTAATCAATTAGCAGGAGCAATAGCTTCACAACAACAACAACCTGTAAAAGCATTTGTAGTTTGACTCATTCTTGCAAAATCAATAGCAAATATTAGACCTTAAGCAAATTTAATCATGATTTACATATCGTTATAACGATCAATGCTAAACCTTATAACCAACCATAAAGCCCCGCCGCCGCCCCTGTGCACAAAACAGGCATACCGCCAATGCACCTATCAAATCTTTATGCGCCGCATTGGTGCAGCAAACAGAGACGACCATTGCCTACCGCACCAACCGCACTCTTTACACATCACCACTAATAATGTCGAAATTATTTACACAAATTATTCAGCAACAAAACTATACAAACGCAACGCCATGTTATTTATGTATATTTATCACTTGGCACACATAATGCTTATTTGCGATGAACTTGTTCAGCAAGGCTGGCAAGGTAGTAATCCAGGCTTGAAACCTAACCTTATTTGAGCAGTAACAGGAAAAGGAACCGACACATGAACTTCAAAAAACTCATCGCCACTGCGGCACTGGCTCTCGCCACAGCGTTTGCCCAGGCAACACCTGTATTCACGGGTGAAACCTACGCCAATTTCGGCACCAACCCAGGACCTGCCTCATCCAACGCTGCAGGTTATTACCTGTGGAGTCAGAATGCTGGCCAAGATTGGTCACTGCGTTGGACTGGCAACAACTACGGCAGCTCTGCGTGGTACCGCTGGTACGGCTATATCACATTGACCAATGCGGTTGACGGCTCGCTGGTCAAAGTTCAGTTTGAGTCCAACGACAGCGCCAGCATGCACACCAATGTGTTTGGCTCATCACTGGATGTCATCCAGTTCAATGGTAACGCCGGCCCGCTCTACGATGGCATCAACTTCCGCGTAAACAACCCTGCAGGCTACCAAGTAATTGATTTCGCTCTGGGCAGCACGCTGTTCGGCACCCAGACTGAAGACCTTCTGGCGCAAAATGGACGTAACATTTTCATTGGCCAGAACTTTGCGGTACCGCAAGTGCAGTATCAGCGCCTGAACCAAGACAACCCAAGCGACCTGCGTCAGGTCGCTCGCTTCCAGGTTGCACAAGTTGCTGAACCTGGCACGCTGGCCCTACTGGGTCTGGGCCTGGCAGGACTGGGCATCGCCCGTCGCAAGCAAAAGGCCTGATTCGGTCACGGATCTGCCCTCTTGAAACCACGCGCAAGCGTGGTTTTTTTTCGCCTACACTTTCGCAAATAAACGACTGTCTAAGCGCATAGCTCTCTGAGTTTTGCCCTGGCAGGGACTCTCTGGCTATAATCCGTCGCCTTTCGCGGACCGATTGCGCAAAGCATGGTCTGCCCTCTTCGAATACTTACTTTAGTCGAGCATCAGGGATCGTCATGAGTGATTACCATATTTACGGACTGGGCGCGGCCCTGGTTGATACCGAAGTCGAAGTCAGCGACGACTTTCTTGCTGCAGCGGGCATTGAAAAAGGCCTCATGACTCTGGTGGACGAAGCACGCCAACAAGAGCTGCTGAGCCACCTGCAAGACCATTTGGTGGGTAGCCGTCGCGCCAGCGGGGGCTCGGCCTGCAACAGCATCATCGCCGCAAGCTATTTTGGTGCCCGCACCTATTACAGCTGCAAGGTCGCCGATGACGATAATGGCCATTTTTTCCATCACGATACACAAGCGGCAGGCGTCACCACGCGCAAAGGTAGTTTGGTACAAGGGACGACCGGTAAGTGTTTGGTCATGATCACGCCCGACGCTGAACGTACCATGAACACCTATTTGGGCATTAGCGAGCAGCTCAGCGAAGCAGATCTGGATCTCGACAGCCTCAAGTGCTCAGCCTATCTGTATATCGAAGGCTACCTGGTCACCTCGAATACTGGTCGCCAGGCCGCGATTCGCGCACGCGAAGCCGCACAAGCGGCGGGGGTCAAAACGGCGCTGTCCTTGTCTGATCCGGGGATGGTCCGCTTCTTCCGCGAAGGCTTACAGACAATGATCGGTGAACGGGTCAATTTGCTCTTCTGCAATCGCGACGAGGCTTTGGAGTGGACCCAGTGTCAGGATATTAATCAGGCCGCCGAAGCACTAAAGAGCGTCGCGGAGACCTTTGCCGTGACCCTCGGCAAAGACGGCGCCCTGGTGTTCGATGGCCAGCAATTGACTCAAGTACCGGGACACGCGGTCACCGCGATCGACACCAACGGTGCAGGCGATATGTTCGCCGGAGCCTTTCTGTATGGGATTACCCATGGCAAGAGCTACGCCCAGGCAGCCGCGCTCGCCAACCGTGCAGCGGCCGCAGTGGTCAGCCAATTCGGGCCCCGCCTGAAACCCGAACAGCACGCAGCACTCTTGCAAGCGAGTCATTAACGATGCGCCTGGTGTCTTGGAACGTCAACGGGATTCGCTCCATCGTGGGCAAAGATTTCGCACAATCCTATGCGCGTATGCAGCCGGATGTACTGTGCCTGCAAGAGACCAAGGCACAACCGGAGCAAGTCGCGGCAGCACTCGCTGCGCATGAAGACGTGCATCTGTATTGCAACTCCGCACAGCGCAAGGGCTATTCCGGCACCGCCATCCTCAGCCGGGTGGCACCGCTGGGCGTACAATACGACATGGGCATTGCCGAGCATGACCAAGAGGGTCGTGTCATCGCTGCCGAGTTCGATCAATATTACCTGGTGAATGTGTACACCCCCAATTCCGGGGCGGAGTTGAAACGCCTGGACTATCGCCAGCATTGGGATCGTGACTTTTTGAGCTATCTAAAAACGTTGGAACAGTCCAAACCGGTCATTTTGTGCGGAGACCTCAATGTTGCCCACCGTGATATTGACCTGGCGCGCCCCAAAGAGAACTACAACAAGAGCGCGGGCTACATGCAGCAGGAGATTGATGGCATTCAGCGCTACTTAGACTCAGGACTGGTGGACACCTTCCGCTACCTGAACCCAGAAACGGCACGATATTCCTGGTGGAGTTATCGTGCCGGCGCTCGGCAACGTAATGTGGGCTGGAGAATTGATTACTTTTTGGTGTCTGAAGCGCTGTGTCCGTTAATTCAAGAGGCCGACATTCTGACTGACGTGATGGGCTCCGATCACTGTCCGGTATCGTTAACCCTCAAATCCCTGTGAAAAAGCAACGAACTTGATCAAAATGTGAACTGCTCACGCTGTTTCACAGGGATTCACGAAACATCCCCCTTTCTTTTTTAAGTGCCAACTATAATCAAGCCAGCGATCTCTTGATTTGAACGTTTGACAGGCACCTTTGTGACAGCTCCGACACCCTCTAACATCAGCGCAAACTGGCGCACCCTGGCATTAGTC
>JBFHRI010000298.1:0-3510 GCA_041591755.1 Oleiphilaceae bacterium | reverse complement strand
CTCATTCGCCAGCCTCGACACGACAGAAAAGGAACGCTTTCTCGCGGCCTTGACCCAGTTTACCGACCAGGTCTGGCGCACCCCTTCGCAGCGTAAATCCTATCGTTGGGAGATGGCGATTTTAGTCAACCCAGAAGAGAAACTACCGCCGAGTGACAAGGACGCCATCTCACGTTTCGTCAAAGCCGCGAAGAAACTTAATATCTACGCCACGCCGGTAACCTCGCAGCAGTTAGTGCAACTGAGTCAGTACGATGCGCTATTTATTCGCGAAACCACAGCCATTGCGCATCCGACTTATCGCATTGCGCGTAAGGCGGAGAATCTCGGACTGGTGGTGATGGATGACCCGGATTCCATTCTACGTTGCTGCAACAAGGTGTTCCTGCACGACGCCTTCAGCTACCAGAGCGTACCCAGCTTACCCACTATGGTGGTGATGAGTGCCGACACCGCCACCATTGACGAGATTGAGCAAAAATTTGGTTATCCGGTGGTGTTGAAAATGCCGGAGGGATCCTTTTCGAACGGTGTGTTTAAAGCCAAGGATCGCGCTGCGCTCGAGAGTAAGTTACAGGACTTGTTCAAACAAAGCGCGCTGGTCCTGGTACAGCAATACCTCTATACCGACTATGACTGGCGTATTGGGGTACTGAATGGGCGCGCGATCTATGCCTGTAAGTACATGATGGTGCGTAATCACTGGCAAATTTATAGCCATGAGAGTGGCAAGCGTTTTGTGTCCGGTGGCTTTGAGACCTTGCCGACCTTTGAGGTGCCCAAAATCGTGCTGGATGCCGCGGTCAAAGCCGCTAACGTTGTCGGTAAGGGGCTCTATGGCGTGGACCTGAAACAACACGACAATCACGTCTATGTCATCGAAGTGAACGACAACCCCAGCATTGATCACGAAGTCGAGGATGCTTACCTGGGTAATGAACTGTATATGCTGATCATGGCCGAGTTTCAGCGTCGGCTCGAGCTGCGAGGACGCTAGCGCGATGGGGGCCAAGGCGGTGGGCGCGCAGATTCGCCCGGCAACAGTGGACGATCTGGATGCCCTGGATGAGTTGGAGCAGCGCTGCTTCAACAATGATCGCCTGAGTCGACGCCGACTGAGCCACTGGATCAAGGCCAGCCATAGTATCCTGCAAGTGTATGAAGATGCCCAGGGCATCGGGGCCTATGGCTTGGTTTGGTTACTCAAGGGCACCCGCCTGGCCCGCCTGTATTCGCTAGCGGTTGATGCGCGCTTGCGCGGACAGGGTGTGGGGCAGCAGTTATTGCAAACCCTGGAAGATCGGGCCGCCGAGCGGCGACGGCTCTACATGCGGTTAGAGGTCGCCAAATCCAATAAGCAGGCCATTGCGCTATATGAGCGCGCGGGTTATCGCGTGTTTGGAGAGTACACCGATTACTACGAAGACCATGATGATGCGCTGCGCATGCAAAAGCAGATCGTGCACTTGAGCCCGCAGAAACTCGAACGACGGGTGCCTTGGTATCGCCAAACCACTGAGTTTACCTGCGGTCCCGCCTCCTTGCTGATGGCGATGAGTTCTTTGGAAGAGCAGCGCAAGCCGGAGCAAATGGAAGAGCTCGCGATCTGGCGCGAAGCGACCACCATTTTTATGACCTCGGGCCATGGCGGGTGTCATCCACTTGGCCTGGCACTCGCGGCGCGGCGACGAGGCTTTACAGCGGAAGTGATCATCAATAAGCGAGGGCCCTTGTTTATCGAAGGTGTCCGGCGTGAAAAAAAGAAAGACATTATCACCAAAGTGGATCGTCGTTTCCTTGAGGAAGCGCTCGAGGCGGGTGTCGATATCCGCTACAGTGACGTGACCCAGCAACAGCTCGAAAACTGGCTGCACGAAGGGCGCGCGGTGCTGGTGCTGATCAGCACCTATCGCCTCGACGGCAAGAAAACCCCGCATTGGGTCTGCCTGACCGGCCTCGATGAGCACTGCCTCTATGTGCACGACCCGGACTGCGAAGAAGGCAAACAGGTCGCCCTCGACTGTCAGCACCTACCCATCGCGCGACAGGACTTCGCGCGCATGTCGGCCTTCGGCCGCGGGCGCTTGCGCACTGCGATCGCGATCAGCGCTCCTAATTTGGGGTCAGAGTAATAACTCTCTTGAACGTCAGCCCGGCAGTCATGTGAGCCGGGAACCACTTGAAGCCGCAGCTTCAACTTAATGCAGGGCATGATGGGCAGCACTCATAGCAGTAAGACTGTATAAATTCCGCGTGTTGGCGATAGATCCCGGTTTGAAAGACTGCCGGGATGACAGTACGGTTAAGCTGCCCCCAAATGATCTGAAGCCAAAATTCTAAACTGGACAGGAGGACTGCAAATGAAATACGCGCTAATGCTCATTGCGCTGGTCTATGCAATGGTTTCTCATGGAGCTGGAAAGCCGGTGGTGTATAGCGTCAATGGCCAGCCCTATGAGGGGTATGCCGTTAATGCTCAAAAGGGCGCTCCATTGGTGTTGTTGATCCACGACTGGGATGGCTTGACCGATTATGAGGTTAAGCGTGCTGAAATGCTGGCTGAGCAGGGGTACTCGGTGTTTGCCGCAGACTTGTTCGGCCAAGGAGTGCGCCCCACTGAAATGCAAGATAAAAGACAACATACGGGTGAGCTTTACCAGGATCGCGACAAAATGCGCGCGTTAATGACCGCTGCACTGGCCGAGGCTAAGCGCCAGGGGCTGGTGGCGGATGGGCGCCGCGTCGTCGCCATCGGCTATTGCTTTGGCGGAGCTGCGGTACTTGAGTTAGCCCGTTCCGGTGCTGATTTGGCGGGGTTTGTATCGTTTCATGGCGGTTTAGCCACGCCGGAAGGGCAGAACTACCAGAGTACCAAGGGGCCGGTGCTGGTCTTTCACGGCACAGCTGACACCGCCATTACGATGGATGAGTTCGCCTCCCTGGCCAAAGAGCTCGAAGCCGCCAATGTTGCGCACGAAATGATTTCGTATGGCGGCGCGCCGCATGCGTTCACGGTGTTTGACAGTGATCGTTATCGTGAAGCAGCGGATCGACAGTCCTGGGCACGCCTGCTCAGCTTTCTGCAAACCCTGCGCTAGCCAGACGATAATTTGGGGTCAGAGTAAAAACTTTGAATTTTTACTCTGACCCCAAATTCTTCCCAATTCTCAAACTCCCGGCTTTACCCCCACTTCTTCAAATCGGTTCTATACTTTCTGAGTTTCCGCCCTTGGACCTAAGGAAGTAAATGCATGCCCACCCCGATTGATGAATACTTGAAAACCCTGGCTCAAAAAGACGGCTCAGACCTTTATCTCAGTACCGGCGCGCCACCCTGTGCCAAGTTCCAGGGGGTGCTCAAGCCGCTGAGTCAAAATGCCTATAAGCATGGCGAAATCGAGCAGATCGCGCGCGAGATCATGGACCCCGAGCAGCGCCGGATGTTCGAAGAAGATCTCGAGATGAACCTGGCGATTTCGATTCCCTCGGTCGGGCGCTTTCGCGTCAACG
>JBFHRI010000297.1:0-3523 GCA_041591755.1 Oleiphilaceae bacterium | reverse complement strand
CCGATCACCGCATTTAGTGCCGATGAACGCACGCTAGCCTCAGTCAGGGATAAAGCAGCCAAGCGAGGCGCGGATGCCAAAGAAGCTTGGCAACTGTGGATCGTCGACCCCTTGGGAAATATACCCTTGCAATATACGCAGAATCATGACGGCTATGACCTCATGGACGACCTGAAAAAACTGCTGAAGCTGTCCAAAATCGGCTAAGCCATTCCACCGACATCCGGAGCTTGTCATGTTGAAAAAGCTGGCATTAATCAGCACTTTGGTTGCCGTCATGGTGGTGGGGCTCGGTGCGTGGACGCGTTTAGTGGATGCCGGACTGGGGTGTCCTGACTGGCCGGGGTGTTATGGTTTTCTCACGGTGCCGCAAACGCCTGAAAAAATAGCCATCGCCGAAGCGCGCTTTCCAGAGACGCCAGTTGAGGTTGAAAAAGGCTGGCCTGAGATGATTCACCGCTATTTCGCCAGCGCCTTGGGCGTGTTAATCATCGCCATGACGGTACTGGCTTGGCGGCAGAAGAAGCGCTTGGACAGTGACCAGGCAAGCCCGAGCCGTGCCCTGTTAGGTCATTGTTTACTGCTTTTGGGTGTGGTCATCGCGCAGGGTTTGTTTGGTATGTGGACGGTCACCCTGAAACTGTGGCCGCAAGTTGTAGCAGGGCACTTGATGGGAGGCTTTACCACGCTGGCGCTGTTATTTCTGTTGTTCCTGCGGACCCATCATGCGGCGCCGTCCGTGCGAGCGGTGCGGCTTGAGTCAACTCAACTGCGGCGGCTCTTTCGTCTCAGCGCGGTGGTGTTGTGTCTGGTACTGTTGCAGATTTTCTTGGGCGCCTGGACCGCAGCCAATTATGCGTCGCTCGCCTGCGGCTCGGAGTTACCGACCTGCCACAACGAATGGTGGCCCAGAATGGATTTTGCGGCGGGTTTTAATTTGCTGCAGTCGATTGGTCCCAATTACTTGGGCGGGCAGCTAGACAACGATGCGCGCACCGCGATTCATGTGGCGCATCGTAGCGGAGCCGTGATTCTAACGCTGGCAATGCTGTGGCTATTGGTTCGTCTGTGGCAAACCGGGCAGGGCTGGCTGCGCCAGAGTGTGATCATTGTGGCAAGCGTGCTGGCCTTGCAGTTGGGCTTGGGTGTGGTCAATGTGTTGTTGTTGACACCGCTGCCCATCGCGATTGCGCATAACCTGGTGGGCGCGGCCTTGCTGCTGGCGATGGTGCTGTGCATGTATCGTATTCACCTGTTACGTGCGGCAGTCAACGCGCCATCGCGCTCACAACTCCCATCATTTGAGACGAGGCCGTTGATGAGTAGTTCCTAAGCGATGGCGAGAATGTAATAAGCGAGGCAAGACCTCGAAAAAAAACAATAATCCGCAGTAAAGGCAACAGGAGAACCCTATGAAAGTGCTGGTTGTTAGAAAGCCGCTGAGTATCGATTGGCGTAGCTATCTGGAGTTATGCAAACCCAAGGTGATCCTGCTGATGCTGCTGACCTCGGTCATCGGGATGTGTTTAGCGACTTATAGTCTGCCTTCCTGGCAGGTCTTACTATGGGGCAATCTTGGCATTGGTCTGGTCGCTTCGGCAGCGGCCGTGGTAAATCACGTAGTTGATCGACAAATAGACATCTTCATGGCGCGTACGCGCAATCGTCCGGTCGCTCAAGGCAAAATTGAAGTGGCGCATGCATTGATATTTGCTGCAGTGCTCGCGAGTCTCGGGATGTTGATTCTGTTTAGCGAGATCAATGCGCTCACGGCATGGCTGACGTTGGCGTCACTGGTGGGCTATGCCTTTATCTATACCTTGTGGCTGAAGCGGGCGACCCCGCAAAATATCGTGATTGGAGGGCTCGCAGGCGCGGCGCCTCCGCTTTTGGGATGGACTGCGGTCACCGGCCATATCGAAGCCGATGCCTTATTGCTGGTGATGATCATTTTTGCCTGGACCCCACCGCATTTCTGGGCCTTGGCGATCCATCGCAAAAAGGAGTACGCCCAGGTTGGTATCCCGATGTTACCGGTGACACACGGCAATGCCTACACCCAGCTGCATATATTGCTGTATGCCATCATTTTGTTGGTGGTCAGTGTGTTCCCATTCTTGACCGGAATGAGTGGATGGATTTATCTGCTGAGTGCGGTGGCGTTGGGGCTGCGCTTTATTCAGTGGTCCTTGCGCATGATTCAGGGGGAATATCCGCATGCGGCGATTAAGACTTTCAAGTTCTCGATTGTTTATCTAATGCTGTTGTTCGTGGCCCTGCTGGTGGACCACTGGACCTTGCCATTCTTTCGGGCTTTCTAAGCGTGCTGGTGCGAATGCAGAAGTTTGGCTTCTCGCATTCGCACATTTCTCTGTTTAATCTTCCTGAGCTTCCAAGATCGCTAAAACATTCGACAGTACATCACGCATGTCGCGTTGCGTCTTGGTGCGTTTGACCAGTTCATGCAGGTGTGCGTCTAGCGCTTCAACTTTGGGTACGATGCGCCGGATACCCTCAGTGATGAACTCATACGGAAAATGGTGGTCCTGCACGCTTAGTTTGTTGATCTCCGCAATTTCTTGCGAAAACATGCTGATGATGTCGTAGATAAAATCCTTATCATCGATATTCGATGCCTCCCAGTAGCTGTCATCCAGCAATTCGATAAATGACATGAACTCGCGAATCACATCGGCAATAGTGGGGTGGGACATCGTTTTTCTCCTGCAACAAGCATCTGAATTCAGGCCAGTGTTGGCGTCTTACACATACTCCAAGCCTAGCAGAATTCGAGCAGAGCGCAGGGGATGACGAAAGCTCAACAGAGCGTAACGCAGCGTTACCGCAAACTGTTAATTCGATCACGCTGGCTTTGGCGCGCCGATCTACACTGCTCAAAATAGCAGCACTGACTGATTCAGAATTGTTGTGGATGCGCTCCATGAATACGTTGCAGATGCAAAAAGTACGCTTGCAGGAAGAAATAAGAGTCGCGCAGCAA
This sequence comes from Oleiphilaceae bacterium, assembly GCA_041591755.1. Taxonomy (GTDB): domain Bacteria; phylum Pseudomonadota; class Gammaproteobacteria; order Pseudomonadales; family Oleiphilaceae; genus JBFHRI01. Next base: position 522 of record JBFHRI010000297.1, on the reverse strand, counting down.
AAAATTGTACAGATTGAAAGCGAAGGTGGAATGGACGTGAAAACTTTGCGGCAGCTGCGTGATAGCATCGCGCGGAATCGTCAGCTTATGAGCATGATCGACGATCATCTCGACTCGCGGCATATGCCGACTTGGCGCAAGCGCATAGCCCAATAACGAGTCATTTTCGATGCCGTCAGGAGCCTGCGCTAAGCAGGCTCCTAAGAGGCTTTATTCAACCCGAGGTTGACCGGTAAACGTGAACAGCGGGGTGGGCTCGATATCGTTACCCTCTTCATCTTTCAGGATGTCGAAATTGGGATCCTGAATGATTGTCAGTTTGGCCGTGGGGTCCGGCGAGGGGCCCGTCTCGCGCAACTCTTTTAGAATCGCTATTTGCTCACAGCGAGTCGGGTCGTGAATGACGGTTGTGCCGTCTGAATCATAGGTCGCTTCGCGATACTTTGAGCCATACACGCGGGTTTCGTTGCGGTCGTAGTCAACTTCGACACGAATACGCTTCAGGCCTCGCAGCGCATCATT
>JBFHRI010000296.1:0-3546 GCA_041591755.1 Oleiphilaceae bacterium | reverse complement strand
TCAAGCACTTCCTGTTTCCGACGGAAGTCACCTTGAGCAACGACCCGCTCCACCAGCGCACCGTCATGGAAGTGGTGACACCGGATCGCCCTGGACTATTAGCACGGGTCGGCCAAATACTGCTGAAGTATCGCGTCAACTTGACCAATGCCCGCATTGCCACGCTGGGCGAACGCGTAGAGGACGTTTTCTTTGTCACCGATGCCCGAGGCAAGCCCCTGAGCGACGGCCAGCTGTGCCAGAAACTGCAGCATGAAATATGCGCTCAACTCGATGAAGCGATCGAAGAGTCGCTCTGAGCCCACTCCCTAGGATGCACATGTCAATGAATCCCGATTTATCAAAACTGCAACCCTATCCGTTCGAGAAGCTTGGCAAACTCCTATCCCAGGTGAACGCCAATCCGCAGCTGCGTCCTATTGCGCTGTCCATTGGGGAGCCCAAACATCCCTCGCCACAGAGCGTTTTGGACACGCTCAACGGAAATCTGGAAAAACTGTCGCAATACCCCACGACCAAAGGCATCCCCGAGCTACGACAGAGCATCGCGCGTTGGGCAACCGCTCGCTTTAGTCTCGCGCCTGAAAGTCTCGATCCGGAGCGGCATATCTTACCGGTGAATGGCACCCGTGAGGCCTTATTCTCATTTACCCAGGCATTGATCGACCGCAGCCGCAATGCCTTGGTGGTGTCACCCAATCCTTTCTATCAAATCTATGAGGGTGCCGCCTATTTGGCGGGCGCCGAGCTGCATTTGTTACCCTGCCTGGCTGATCAGGGCTTTGTCCCCGACTATGACGCGGTGCCAGTGGATGTCTGGCAACGCTGCCAACTGCTGTTCCTATGTTCTCCCGGAAATCCTACCGGGGCCGTGACAGATTTGGCGACGCTGAAAAAACTAATTGCCCTGGCCGACGAACATGATTTTGTAATCGCCTCAGATGAATGCTACAGCGAAATCTATTGTGACGAAGCACAGCCGCCCGTCGGACTCCTGCAAGCCTGCGCCGAGCTGGGTCGTCATGGATACGAGCGCTGCGTCGTCTTCCACAGTCTGTCGAAGCGTTCCAACCTACCGGGCTTACGCTCTGGCTTTGTCGCCGGTGATGCCCGGTTAATGGCACAATACCTTAAATATCGTACTTATCATGGCTGCGCCATGTCACTGCCGGCGCAATTAGCCAGCATTGCGGCTTGGCAGGATGAGGGGCATGTGCAAGCCAATCGGGAGAGCTATCGTCGCAAGTTCCGCGCAGTATTGGAGATCCTGCAACCGGTGCTGAATGTGCAGGCCAGCGACGCCAGCTTCTATCTTTGGCCCGAGACCCCTGGTAACGATGAAACCTTTGCCCAACAGTTGTTCGCGCAACAACATGTCACCGTACTGCCCGGCTCCTACCTATCACGCACCATCATGGGTTTAAACCCCGGCCTTAACCGCGTACGCATGGCGCTGGTTGCACCTGAGGCGGATTGCGTAGAAGCGGCGCAACGGATTCGGAGGTTTATTGAACAATGTCAGTAACCTTATACGGCATCAAGAATTGCGACACCATGAAAAAGGCCATGCAATGGCTAAAAGAACATCACATCGACTATGTCTTTCATGACTACAAAAAAGCCGGCATTGATGTAGCGACTTTGCGAGGCTGGCTTGCACAGGTCTCGCATGAAGACTTGATTAATCGGCGCGGAACGACCTGGCGCAAACTCGACCCGGCGCAACAGGAAAACCTTGATCAAGAAAGAGCCATTGCCTTGATGCAAACGCAGCCCTCGCTGATCAAGCGACCGGTGTTGGTCCACGAACAAAACATCCATTTAGGCTATTCAGCGGACAGCTATGTCGCGATTTTCGGCGAATGAGTGGCCCAACTACGTTTTAATGCATTCGAATCTAGAACAAAGGTAAGACTATGACCATCGCACTAGGATTGGGTATTGGTACCAAGAACAAAAAACGGGAGTGGCTGGAAGTGTTCTTTCCCGAGCCGCTATATCAACCAGCAACGACTTTAGTTAGCACCTTGCGCAAGGCGCTGGGTTTAGCCACTGGCAATACTTCCGTGTCGCTAAATCAAGAACAACTGGGCAAGCTGGAAGAGCTCAATGACTTTCCTCAGATCGCCGATCTCGCAGCGAGTTTACTCGATAGTGAACGCCCCGCTGTCCTGGTGATTCTGGAAACCGATGAAGCCGCGCAAACGACACCGGAAGTGTACCTAAAATTGCACCTGCTCTCGCACCGTCTGGTCAAGCCGCATGGCATTAACCTGCAGGGGATTTTTGGCCTGCTTCCAAATGTGGCGTGGACCAACGAAGGCGCTATTGATCTAAACGAGTTGAAGCAACGGCAGCTCAAGGCGCGCCTGGAAGGTCGTATTCTCGAGGTCAAATCAATCGATAAGTTCCCGCAAATGAGTGACTACGTCGTCCCCAGCGGTGTCCGTATCGCGGATGCCGCGCGCGTCCGCCTGGGTGCATACATCGGTGAAGGCACGACCATCATGCACGAAGGCTTCGTCAACTTTAACGCCGGCACCGAAGGCACCTCGATGATTGAAGGCCGCATCTCTGCAGGCGTCGTGGTGGGTAAAGGCTCGGACTTGGGTGGAGGCTGTTCCACCATGGGCACCCTGTCAGGCGGCGGCAACATCATCATTTCGGTGGGCCAGAACAGCCTGATCGGCGCCAATGCCGGCATCGGCATCCCGCTGGGCGATCGCTGTACGGTCGAAAGCGGCCTTTACGTGACTCCGGGTACTAAGGTCGCGATGCTGGATAACCAGGGCCAAGTGGTCAAAGTGGTTAAAGCGCGCGAGTTGGCTGGTACCCCCGACCTGCTGTTCCGCCGCAATTCAGCCAATGGCCAGGTCGAGTGTCTGACCAATAAAAGCGCCGTAGAATTGAACGAAGCCCTGCACGCAAATAACTGAGTCCAAACTGATGCCCACCCACAGCACTCCGTCAGAAACGATAAGCCTCACGTGCGAGCTGATTGCTCGCGCCTCTGTGACCCCGCGTGATGAAGGTTGCCAGGATCTGATGATGCAGCACCTGGCACCACTGGGGTTTCGCGACGAGCGGATTCACTCAGGCGGTGTTGAGAACCTTTGGGCTCGCCGCGGCGACGCCGCTCCACTGTTAGTGTTTGCTGGCCACACCGACGTGGTCCCCACAGGCCCGCTCGATAAATGGCAAACCCCTCCGTTCGAACCGACGATCAAAGACGGCATGCTTTATGGTCGCGGCGCAGCCGATATGAAAGGCAGTCTGGCAGCATTTGTTACCGCCTGTGAGCGCTTTGTCGCCAGCCACCCACAACATAAAGGCTCGATCGCCTTGCTGATCACAAGTGATGAGGAAGGCCCTGCCACCGACGGGACCGTGAAAGTGGTCGAAGTGCTTGAAGCGCGGCAAGAAAAAATTGACTGGTGTTTGGTGGGCGAACCCTCGAGCTCCCAGCGGCTGGGTGATGTCATAAAGAATGGCCGCCGCGGCTCATTGAATGCGAAACTGACAGTGCATGGCAAACAAGGCCATGTT
>JBFHRI010000295.1:0-3563 GCA_041591755.1 Oleiphilaceae bacterium | reverse complement strand
CATCACTGGCTTGCCAAACAAGCGGATGTTCTATGAAAAAGGCGCAGAAGAACTCACCCAGGCACGTGAAAAAGGCACCCATGTCAGCCTGGGCCTGATCAGTGTCGACCGCATGCACGACCTGCATGACCGCTATGGTATTGATGCCACCGAACTGGTCGTACGCACCCTCGCCTCTTTGCTACCGAAAGCGTTTGAGCGCTTCCTGTATGCGCGCATCAGTGATAGCGAAGTTGCAGTACTGATGACCGGCCTCACCCTTGACCAGGCTGCCAAACTCACCGAAGGATTTAGAGAGGTCGTTGAAGATCACATTGTGTTGATGGGCGGCTTCAGCTTCAACTTCACCATTTCAGCCGGCATCGTCCAAGACGGCGGCCAGACCCTGGCGACTCTGCTGCAGGAAGCCGATAACCGGCTCTATGCGGCGCGGGAGATTGGGGATAATCAGGTCTGTGCGGGGGATAGTTTGAATATTTGATCGCCTTCAAGGCAAATCCGACAACCAATTTTCTACCCGAAGCCCCTGAACTCGCATGTATTCACGCGTGTTATTGGTAACCAGAATCAAACCATGACTACGAGCCTGCCCCGCAATCATCATGTCGTATGCACCAATAACGCCACCCGACAACTCCAACTCCGCTTTGACCTGACCAAACTGCTGCGCGGCGGCACTGTCGAACGACAAAACTTCCAGACGGGCAACAAAGCCCTGTAGTTCGCGCAAATTACGCTCCGTTGCCTGGGACTTTTCCGCTCCACAGATCAATTCGCCGTAACTGATGGATGAAATACACAACTGGCCGACGCAGGCATTGAAAATTCGTTTTAGATGCGGTGGCTTGCGTTTGATGACGTAAATGCAGATATCCGTATCTAACATGTACTTCAACACTTTAAAATCCCTCTCTTTCTTGAACCTCGGGCTGTGCGCGCTCAGTCATAAAGTCATCTGACACGCCCTCACCCTCGAACCAATCATCCCATAGTGACTCGGTCGGCGTAATCAGACGTGAGCACCCTAGTTTCACGATCTCAACCGTCTTTACCCCATCGGGAAAGGCGACATCCTTAGGCAGGCGCACGGCTTGTGTGCGATTTGATTTGAAAACAGTGGTCGTCGTCATGAAGACTCCAAGATATACATAACGTATATCCAAGTATCTTTATATTTACGCCACTGTCAATGCACCCTCACCCAAACACCACGGTCTTATTCTCATGAATAATCACCCGATCCTCCAGGTGCAGGCGTAAACCACGCGCCAGCACATTCTTTTCGACATCTTTGCCCAGGCGCACCATGTCCTCAATGCTATCGCGGTGACTGATGCGGACCACGTCCTGATCAAGGATCGGGCCCTGATCGAGATCTTCGGTGACGTAGTGGCAAGTCGCACCAATTAGCTTCACGCCGCGGTCATAAGCCTGATGGTAGGGTTTGGCCCCGGCAAAGGACGGCAGGAAGCTGTGATGGATATTGATCACCTGGCCGTGCAGCTTCTGGCACAACTCAGGCGGCAGGATTTGCATATAGCGCGCTAGCACCACCGTATCCGCCTGGTATTTATCGATTAAACCATTGACCTCGGCAAAGGCCGGCGCCTTATCATCCGCGCTGACCGGCACGTGGTGATAAGGAATCTCATGCCACTCGACCATGCGGCGCAAGTCGTTATGATTGGAAATCACCGCGACGATGTCAGCGTCCAGCTCCTTGCTGTGCCAACGATGTAGCAGATCCGCCAGGCAGTGAGACTCGCGCGAAGCCATCAGCACCACGCGCTTGCGCTGGGCCGAGTCCGCCACGCGCCAATTCATTGAGAATTCGCGCGCGATCGGATCGAACACCGTGCGAAAGGCGTCCAGCTCAAACGGTAGTGAATGGGCTTTGATCTCGTTGCGCATAAAGAACCAGCCGTTTTTCTGGTCGGCATGATAGCTGGCCTCGGTAATCCAGCCGTTATAGGTCGCCAGAAAATTACTGACTTTCGCCACAATGCCGGTGCGGTCCGGACAGGACACCACCAGGCGATAGGTTCTTTCCATGCCACTACACCTTACAAACAGTTCTACGTGAGACTACGCACACATCCATCACAAGTCCGTCATTCCGGCACAGGCCGGAATCCATGCGTCAGGCAACGCGGTTTCTGACCACTAAACTCTCTTCGCCGCAATAATCTTGTCATGCCAAATCTGCGGCGCGGTCTGGTGCACCGAACTACCGCTGGCATCCACCGCCACCGAAACCGGCATATCTTCAACTTCAAACTCGTAAATCGCCTCCATGCCCAGCTCCGGGAAGGCCACGACACGCGCCGCTTTGATCGCTTTGGACACCAGATAAGCCGCTCCTCCCACCGCCATCAAATAGACCGCACCAAACTCCTTGATCGCATCAATCGCCACCTGACCGCGCTCAGATTTACCGATCATGCCCAGGAGGCCGGTTTCTTTGAGCATGGTACGGGTGAACTTGTCCATGCGGGTGGCTGTGGTCGGACCGGCCGGCCCCACCACCTCATCACGCACCGGATCAACCGGACCAACGTAATAAATGAAGCGACCTTGCAGATCCACCGGCAACTTCTCACCTTTGGCGAGCATATCGGTCATTTTCTTATGCGCGGCATCGCGGCCGGTCAGCATTTTGCCTGAGAGCAATACCGTTTCGCCCGGCTTCAGGGTCGCCACTTCTTCTTTGGTCACGGTATCCAGATTCAAGCGGCGTGCGCTGGCACCGGCATCCCACACGATTTGCGGCCAGTCATCGAGACTCGGCGGGGTTTGCAAGGCGGGACCGGAACCATCCAGCACAAAGTGCGCATGACGGGTCGCCGCGCAGTTGGGAATCATCGCCACCGGCAATGAGGCCGCGTGGGTCGGGTAATCCATGATCTTAACGTCGAGTACTGTGGTTAGGCCGCCCAGACCCTGCGCACCAATGCCCAGCTCATTGACCTTATCCATAATTTCCAAACGCAGCTCTTCGATGCGATTCTGCGGGCCACGCGCGCGAATTTCGTGGATATCGATCGGGTCCATCAGCACTTCTTTAGCCATCAGCGCCGCTTTCTCCGCCGTGCCGCCGATACCAATGCCGAGCATTCCCGGAGGACACCAGCCCGCGCCCATGGTCGGCACGGTCTTGACCACCCAATCGACGATGCTGTCGCTGGGGTTCAACATGACCATCTTGCTCTTGTTCTCAGAGCCACCGCCCTTCGCCGCCACATGCACATCCACGGTATTGCCGGGGACAATTTCATAGTGGATCACCGCAGGCGTATTGTCCTTGGTGTTCTTACGTGCACCAGCCGGGTCGGCCAGAATCGAAGCACGCAACACGTTGTCCGGGTGGGTATACGCACGACGTACACCCTCGTTGATCATGTCAGACACGCTCATATCGCCCTGCCACTGCACATCCATACCGACTTTGACGAATACAGTCACGATCCCGGTATCCTGACAAATCGGACGCTTACCCTCGGCACACATGCGCGAGTTGATCAGAATTTGCGCCATCGCATCTTTAGCCGCCTGGGACTCTTCTT
>JBFHRI010000294.1:0-3567 GCA_041591755.1 Oleiphilaceae bacterium | reverse complement strand
CGCAGATAATTCGCCACAATGGATTCAGCGCTCCAGCTGATCCGACTTCCCTCCGGAGAACAACATGTCAGGCATAGTTAGAGCGTTGTCAGTCCCAAGCACGATGGTTTGGCTGGCTCTGGTTGCATCGCCTTTTGTTCAAGCACACGATGACGGCACAGACCATTTAGATGGCATCATGGATGTCATTCAAATTGACTACACAAACGGCACCTCTCGAACCGAATATTTCGTCATTGATGACCGCAATAAGAAACGCGTTCCGATCCAGTTCAAACCAGGTGCCAAGAAAGAAAAACTACTTTCTGGCCAGCGCGTCATTGTCAGGGGCAAGGCCAAGGGCCGCCCCCTGCCAAACACGGCAACGGTCGGAGATGCCGGCGTTGATGTTGAGAGTATTGAAATTGTCAGCGCTGCGTCTACAACCGCCGTCACTAGCGTCGCCCGTCGCGCAGTCGCGCTGATTGTTAACATGCAGAATGCCAACTCGGTCGACCCCAACCCCGCGACGGTCAGCAATCGTTTGTATTTCGATACCAACTCCGTGAAAAATTTCTGGGAAGACTCCAGTCATCAGCAATTGACTCTGCAGCCCGACAGCAATGGCGACGGCGCATCTGACGTGTTCGGCCCGTATAGCATTCCTTTCGACGGCACACAAAGCTGCGACTATAACACCTGGGCGAATGCGGCCGATCAGGCGGCTCAAAATTCCGGCGTGAATCTGAGCCTGTACCAGCATCGCATCTATATTTTACCGGCTAGCGCCAATCTTCAGTGTAGCTGGGCCGGGCTGGCGAACGTTGGCTGCGGCACCTATTGCCGCTCCTGGATGGCCAGCGCCTCTAACCGAGTCTATGCGCACGAATTGGGACACAACTTTAGTTTTCACCATGCCGCCACAGACTGGAATAATGACAACATCATCGACTCGGAATATGGTGATCGCTCAGACGTCATGGGCTCGACGTATTCCGCGCTCAACGCCCCGAATCGATTCCTGAAGGGCTGGCTCAATGCGTTCAATGGTGCCACGGTGCAGGTCAGTTCGAGCGGCAGCTATTTGCTCGCGCCACTGGACGACAATCCAGACCTGCATGCCGGAACACCACAAGTTTTGATTCTGCCCAAAGCCGACACCAACCAGCGTTACTTCGTCAGCTACCGCACTGTTGGCAAGTTTCCCGCCAGCTCTGAATATCGTTATCGCGTTTCGGTTCACAAATCGGGTTATAGCGTCAGCGGTAAATCGATGGCCGTGGCTATTTTAAACGCGGGCGAACGCTTCACCGATGCCGCCAATGGCATTACCGTGATCGCTAACGCCGTCAGCGGAGGCACTGCGAGCGTCACTGTGGATATGAACTGCTCCGGTCGCAGCGCTCCGCTAGTCCAAATGACGCCCGCAGAGACGCTGATGGCGCCGGGCACTCAACAGGCATTCACACTCACGCTGAGCAACCCAGACAGCGCCGCCTGCGGCACCGGCAACTACAGCATTAGCCAATCCTTGCCCGCCGGTTTTAGCGCTAACTTGAGCACCACCTCGCTGCAGGTCCCTGCGGGCGGCTCTGCCACCATGAGCTGGACGCTGAACGCAGGTAACACACTCAGCTCAGGCACCTATTCGCCAAGCCTGAACATTACGCTGGACAGTGCGCAGCCCCCGCAAAAATCCACCGCAACCGTTCGCATTGATGCGACAGCACCGACCGCACCGACCGGATTGACGGCGACATTAGGCCGCAAAGGCGCCGTTGCACTTGCCTGGAAGGCCAGCGTGGATGCTGAATCCGGAGTTAAAACCTACCGTATCTTGCGCAACGGATCGGTCATTGGGGAAAGCACGGGCACCAGCTTCAGTGACAATCGCACGCTTGCCGGAAGCACGTATAGCTACACGATCGTTGCAGTCAATGGCGTCGGACTGGTTTCCGCCAGTAGCAATAGCGTAACGCTGACGTTTGAGGGCGGCAGCAAAGGAGGCAAACCCTCTCGGTGATAGAAAGCCGGCGTCTTAAGGACTCGATCTTGTAAGACTGAAAACCCTCTTTCGCGCCTGTGAAAGAGGGTTTTTGCGTATCTAGGAGAAATATTTTTACCGCCTATATTTTATAAAAGCGTGACAAAAATAAATTTTCAGTGTACATATGTACTCCGAATTTCGGAGACCCGATGATGACTCACGCCCAAAACCTGCCAGACCCTCTTAAGCGACCCGGAATACCGGCCTTAATAAGCCAAACCATAGCGCGCACGCCTTCCCTAACGGACTACCTAGAACCCCTGATCCAGCTTGTTTATCCCCATTACCTTGTCGGGAAAATAGCGACTAAGGTCGTTAACCTGAGAAATGAAGATGAACATGTGTACTCTATCGTATTGCGGCCTGGTCGCGCCTTTCGCAGTTTTGTGCCGGGCCAATATGTCGAGTTGAGCGTGGAGCGCAATGGAAGGCGTTTTAGTCGTTATTTCAGCATTTCATCGGGGCTGCCACAGTGGCATCACGAAGGCACACTGGAACTCTCTATTCGCGTCCAGGAAGGCGGGCAGATTACCTCTTGGTTACGTCAAACACTCAAAGCCGGCGCAGTCGTGCATATCAGCCAGGCGCAAGGCGACTTTGTGCTGCCGAACGTTCAATCGCCACTACTCATGCTCGCCGGAGGCTCAGGTATCACACCCTTTCGCAGCATGCTGGCCAGCCTGCAACATCCCGAGCAGGCCATCACCCTGCTCTACTACGCGCAGAATGCCGATGCACATCTGTTCCGGGAGGAGCTACTGGCACATCAAGCGCAATATCCGCAAGTCAAGGTGGTGCTGATTGACAGCGAGCACGAAGGCTTTTTCGGTTCAGCGCATTTGCAGCAGCATTGCCCTGACTTCGCTGCGCGTGACATCTACATTTGTGGTCCTGCACCCATGATTCTGCACAGTCGCAAATTGCTACAAGAGTTAAATGTGCCGGACGCACAGATTCATTTTGAATTTTTCGGCCCCACTCCGACACAACTCGATAGCCCCTCCCAAACCGGCATCACCGAGTTTCGTCGTAGTGTTAAGCAAATCGTTAATCCCGAAGCCCCGCAATCTCTGTTGGTACTCGCCGAGGACGCTGGCCTAAAGCCCGCCTCGGGCTGTCGCATGGGTGTGTGCTACCAGTGCATCTGCAAGAAACAATCCGGTGTGGTTTTCAACACCAAGACCGGACAGTACTCCGATACCGGCGCACAAGACATACAGCTGTGTATCTCAGTGCCAGTGGGCAATGTGGTTTTGGATATATAAGGAGATTTTAATGAGTCATCACGCTAGACCAAACTCAGCCTTGCTGCATTCCGATCAACTTGAGGCCCTCGCTGCCGATCTCGACCAAATTCGAGATGATGCACTCGCCCAAGTCGGTACCGAAGATGCTTGCTATATTCGCCGCTTAATCGCCTTTCAGCGCGGCCTGGAAATCTTGGCACGTCTCGCTCTGGTCGGCACCCTTTACCATTGGGCGTTTTGGATCTTCGGCGCCGTCGCGCTGGGTATCAGCAAAATTCTCGACAACATGGAGAT
>JBFHRI010000293.1:0-3572 GCA_041591755.1 Oleiphilaceae bacterium | reverse complement strand
GCCTGAAACTCGGTTTCAATCCCCTCTGCAATGACTTCCATATTGAGCACTTGGCCAAGTCGCAAGATGGTCTCTGGAATGCGCGTGTCGGGATTCGCCTCAACGATACGATCGACAAAGCTTTTGTCGATTTTCAAGGTACTGATTTCGAGCTGTTCGAGATACTTGAGCGAGGAAAAACCCGTACCGAAGTCATCAATGCTGATTTTTACCCCGAGCTTGTTTAAGTCGCTAATCAGTTGTTTACCCCGTTGCAGATCATCCATTGCAAAGGACTCGGTGATCTCGAGCTCCAACCAGTCATGGCTTGCACCGGCAAAGCTTAGAGCGCGTTCCAGTACCGAAACAAAGTCAGGGTGTTTGAGCTGTACTACAGAGACATTCACCGCAACGCGGATGGGCAAGCCCAGTGCGCGTCGGAATTCTCCAATCGCCACCAGAGAAGACTTGAGCGCCCATTCGCCTAAAGGAATGATGAGACCGGAGGACTCAGCGACCGGAATGAACTCGTTAGGCGGAATCAGATTGCCTTGTTCGGTGCGCCACCGCATCAGCGCTTCGATGCCGGTTAAACTGCCGTCATCAAGATTGATTTTAGGTTGGAACACCATAAACAGGCGATCCGAGTCAAATGCCTGTCGTAGGTTTTGCATTAAGTGCACGCGGTTTTCGGTTTCTTTCAGCATCGCGCTATGAAAATTTTCGAAGCCGCCGCGTAACGTATGTTTGGCGCGTTTCAGCGCGACATTCGCTTGTGAAAGAACCTCTGAGGCATGGCGTTGTTCATGCACTTCAACGCGCCCTTGGGTAACGCTCATGATGTGTGGGACTTCTCCCACGTAGAACGGTTCGTTGAAACACCCTCTGACCGCCTCGGGTGTCAAATGTTCCACGTCCCCCAATAAACCAAAGGTGTCACCGGATACTCGCGCGACCATGTATTGGTTGAACACTCGGGTAAGTCGTTGGGCAATTTCCCCAAGCAGTAAGTCACCATTTTGGGGCCCGATAGTGTCATTAATCGCGCCAAACTGGTCGAGATCGAGCAGTACCACAATCTGTCGCGCGATTTTTTGCTGCAAGCACTTGTCAATCACGCGCATGAAGGCCATGCGACTTGGAATGCCCAACAACATGTCCTGAAAGGCGAGTAAGCGACGCTGCTCCAGCAAGCGAACGTTCTCGAGTGCGGCCAAGACATTGTTGCTGAACAGGCTGAGCAATTGACGCTCTGCGGCCTCGATCCCCAAAGGTTGGGGCACGTATATAAGTAAGCTTTGTTGTTTCCCAGCGGCGAAGCAGAGACAGGAGTAGTCGTCATGAAAATCGTGATGTCCTGCTTCCAGCCCTTCCCTGATCCTCTCGTGTAGAGTTTTGTCTTCTAGGGTGTCGAGTGCAAGAGGCTCACCAGCTTGGCCGTTGACTGGGTGAATCACATGGACATCCGCATTTTGCGTGTCTTTGCCAATACCGTTGACACAGACCATCCAGCCCTCGTTCGATGTGTGCAATAAGTCGCTCAAGTAGTCCGCCAGGCACTTGCCCAGCGCCGTGTAGCTGCGCACTTGTAATAAGCGCTTGGCTGATTCGGTCAGACATTTGAGGCTGTCTTTGCTTTGCTCCAGGCGCACGATCTGAGCATACGAGCGGATCGCTGTGGTAAGCGAGGTGTATAGATGGGTACGCGTTAACTCCGTTTTTGAACGATAGTCGTTGATGTCGTAGCGTTTCACCGAGTCCAATTCAGGCGCGTAACCCGGTTGTCCGGTACGCAGAATAATCCGAATCGCCTCACGTCCCAGTTGCTCACGAATTTGTTTTACCAAATTCAAGCCGGCAGCATCGGATTCCATCACTACGTCAAGCAGAACCACTGCGATGTCCTGATGCGCGTGCAACACCTCTAAGGCTTCACGTGCAGAATAGGCATGCAGGAACTGTAGGTTGCGACCGCACACTTGTTCGCGTCCCAGTGCAAGTACGGTGGTGTGGTGAACGTCCTCTTCGTCGTCGACAATAAGGATGCGCCAAGCGTCTTCCTGCCGATCCTGACGGCTGGGTGGCTGTGTTGGGGGTTCAGTAGGTGTCTGGCTCAGGGCATCCATTATCAAAAAACTGTAAAGGGACGGTGTATAAGAGTCTAGGTGGGGCTTTGCGTTAACACAAATTAACCATAGCTTGGCAACTTGCTTTTTCCACTCGGAGGGGATGAAGTGAGCGGGGGAGTGCCAGGGTCTTAATCCGCCCTTGTTTGGGCTTGCAAATTCAGATAAACGTCTACACTAAATGAAGAGCCGTGAATGTCCAGAGGGGTTGTCAGCGAACCGTGTGAGGACCTCCCTTGAGGGAAGCCTGCGGCGCCGATACGAGAATTAGTGAGGAATTGCAAAGATATGACAACAACGCGTCATCAATCCGGTAGCCTAAGAGCCGCCAACTGTACCTTGGGTGCTGTCAAACTGCTGTGCGTAAGTAGTTTGGCAACGCTATTGACTGTGGGTTGTGCCAGCATGAGTAAGGAGGATACCGGTGCGGCGGCAGCAGCAGCTCCGAGCGCAACGGCCAGCGCGCAGCGCGCAGCGCCGGCTGCGGCCCCACAGCCGGCGGTGACGCCAAGCAGTGCAGCGCAGCCTGTCGAGGCTGCAAAAACCATAGCAAAAGCCGAGGCGACGGCTGCAGTTCAAGCCGCACAGCCGGCGCTGCAAGCGCCCGCAATGCCTGCGGCCAAAGTCGAACCGATGCCTGCGGCAAAGGTGGCTCCGATGCCCGAACCCAAAGCAGTGGTGCAGGAAGTCGCGAAGCCAATCGTTCAAGATACGGCCAAAGCCGCCGTACAACAGGTCAAACCTGCGGTGCAAGAGGTGGCCAAGCCTGTGGTTGAGGTCGCGAAGCCTGTGGTGGAAGCAGCCAAGCCCATCGCTGAAGCGGTCAAGCCTGTCGCCGAGGTGGCGAAACCGGCTGTTGAAGCCGCCAAGCCAGTGGTCGAAGCGGCTAAACCTGTAGCGGAAATCGCCAAGCCGGTTGTTCCAGAAGCGCCCAAGCCGGAGCCTGTTGCAGTGGCCAAACCTGAGCCGAGTCCTGAGCCCGCAGCGCTAAGCGCAAGTGAAGCGAAAGAGTTGCCCGTGAGAATTAACGCTTGGCGTATCGATCGGGGCTATGCACCGCTCGAGGGGCCGGTGGTGTTGAGTTCGGCAACGGTACAAATTGGCAATGGTGAGTTGGCGACACAAGTCTGGGTGGTGCTCAGCAGCAATAAGTTACTGGTGCATGGTTTTGCCGACATTGCGAATGTCCGAGGTAAATCGGGAATTCGAATTAATGATGGTGCGCTGATTCCTTTCAGCGAGATCGTCAATGGTACAACGGCAGTCGTGAAGGGCGACTATCTGAGTGCCTTGTCGAATGGTGGCAAAATCTCCGTGACCATGGGGTTGTTTCCAAGTCTGTCAAAAAATCCTGAGCAGCATACGGCAGTGATTCCGGCGGACGACCTCAAGGCGGCCATCCCGCGCTATCAGCGTTTCTTAAATTGAACGGTTGTTAATACAGAAAAGGCGCTGAGAGGCGCCTTT
>JBFHRI010000292.1:0-3577 GCA_041591755.1 Oleiphilaceae bacterium | reverse complement strand
TTCGCCTCGGGCGTCGGCAGAACCTTGCAATGCGACAGAGCCTCCCAATAAGTTGGCAGAAACATTTTCTACTTTAATCAGCCCTTTTTTGCCCTTTAGTTTCACGTTGATGGTGTCCGCAGCAATCGTTTTGAACTGCGCTTTGGCGATATTGAGGTCCGCGTCTAAATTGATTTGACGCAGGGGTGCCAGATCCAGGGGATCATTGGGCAGCTCAAGTGTGATAGGTTCTTTGCTGGCTTTTTTGGGGCTTGCTTGCGCTGAGGCTGCCTGAGCCTCTGCTTGCGGTGGCAGGTAACGATTGAGGTCGATCTGGTCGATGTTCAGGCGTAGCGTACTAAAGGGGTCTTCAAGCCTGTGTGAGACACTACCAGTGACGGTCGTGTCATCAACTCTGAGCTTGAGTTTGTCCAAGGTCACCGATTTGCTATCGCTGAGGATCTGCATATCCAGCGCAGCCTTCGCCAGCGCAGCGTTGTCCTGCATCGGTGGCAACTCGACACCCAGTGCGTTAAGCAATTCGGCCAACGCAAACTCCGTGACATTCAATACAGCATTAATCTGTGCCTGTGTATCGAGCTGAGTAGCACTTGCCGAGGCGGTCGCCTTGAGCTTGTTCAGGCTCAACTCGAGTTTATTTATTTGCGCTGTTTGCGCCTTCAGATCGGCCTGCGTCTCCAGCATCAGTGCGATATCCGCTTGTTTGATGGGCGGGGGCGTTTGGCCGAGAGACTCCAACAGCGGCACCAAGGCGAAAGGGGCCACCTCGAGTTGCGCCTGAATTTGCGGACCATCATCAAGTCGAGCGACTTGTACCTGACCCTGGGTTTTCAGTTGGTTTAGTTCCAGGGTGAAGCGTGGCAGGATCAGCGTTTGCGTGTTGAGGTCCACCGCTAAGTCCAGCTGCAAACGGGACTTGAGCTCTTTATTGTTGAGTAACGCCGTCAATACTGAGGCATCAGCTGTGAAATCATTGAGAGCAATCTGTTTCATGTCACGGCTAATACGGGCTTGAGTTTGCAACTCCAGGTCGAGCTTGAGCTCGGGCTCTTTCAGCACTACCGTCAGCGCAAGTTGAACGGGAATGTCTTGCTCCAGGGCAATTTCATCGACGCGCAGGTTGAATGGGTTTAACAGGACATCCTGTTGTGTGGCGAGATCTTGGTAGCGGACTTTGGCATTCGTGATTTGTACGGTCTCAACCAAAAAGTCCAGTGCTTGTGCTGGCTCAGTTGTTGTCTGTTCTGTGGTCGCTGTCGCGTCGGGTTTATCCGCACTTGCCGACTTTTCGACCAGTGTTTCCCAATTGCCTTGGCCTTGCGCATCTTTGATCAAATGTAAATCCAGTCCGTCGATCACAATATGATCGACACGTGGCCGCATTTGAAATACCGACAGTAAATCAATCTCCGCCGTTAGCAGGCCGAGTTTAGCAAAGTGCTGTTGTTGACGATCCTGAAGTGCCGCTTCACTGATTAGAATGCCCAAGGGCCAGAGCTTCCAGGAAAGCTCCCCATCAAGTTGCAAGTTAATCCCCGCCTGATTTTTTGCTTGCTGCTCGATCACGGGTTTGTATTCATTGGGGTCGACCAAGCTCACCATTGCCACAACGGCCGCGACGGTCAACAGAAACAGGGTGATTAAGGTGTATAAGAGGATCAGCAAAGGCTTTTTCATGGGTGAGACTCCTTTCAAACAGGCGGTTTGGGTTGCCCCGGGGGTCGAATTTTGGAACGTGGCAATTTACAGGCGAACTGTTTATGATCCGGCCACCCCCTTGTGCGAAGGTGATCGCAAGAGGAGACAGTTTAAACAAGCGATGGTTCAGTGCAAGCCTACGCATGCGCTCATTGAGGCCTTCAGGCAGCAGGCTAGCAGCCCGGAGGCCGCGACTATCGCGGGCTCGAGTACACTAAAACACTTACTTAAATTGCAGGAGAATTTTCGATGGCTATCACCGTCAAGATTGAGATGGAGCGTTCCTTTTCGGTAAACAAGGATATCGACACCGTGTTTGCCTTGTTGTCAGACGTACCAGAGTCCGGAAAACATTTTCCCAAGGTCGAGAAACTGACCGAAATCGGTGACAACATTTATCGTTGGGAAATGAATAAGATTGGTATTGGTGATCACTCGATTCAGACTTGTTATGCCTGTAAATATGTTGCCGATCCGAAAAAGCATACCGTCGAATGGACCCCGATCAAGGGTGAAGGCAACGGTGTTGTGTCTGGCAAGTGGAGTATGGCGAAGGAGGGTACGGGCACCAAACTGAATTTTTTTACCACCGCCGAAGTCACCCTGCCATTACCTGGTCTGCTGAAACTGGCGCTGAGCCCTGTGGTGAAAATGGAGTTTACCTCCATGGCCGAAACTTATATCGATAACTTGAAGGAAGCATTGAGCTAAGGCAGCGCGGTGTCGGAAAGCATTCAGCTTTCCGACCTCTGTTATTGCGCGCAGGAGCGCGAACTAGGCAATTCTCCCGGCGGTCGAATCAGGGTATAATGCGCGCCTTTTTCAGAGCGTGTGCGCCGCAGGAGACGCCAATGACCGCCAGAACTGCTCAGGTAGTCCGTAATACACTGGAAACCCAGATTACCGTTGCTGTCAATCTCGATGGCACCGGTCAGGCCTGTTTCGCGACAGGCATTCCTTTTCTTGAGCACATGCTGGATCAGATCTGCCGTCATGGACTGATCGACATCGACGCCAAAGCCACCGGCGATCTGCACATCGATGACCATCACACCGTTGAAGACCTCGGGATTACCCTGGGTCAGGCAGTGGCCAAAGCCATTGGCGACAAAAAAGGCATTCGTCGCTACGGCCATGCCTATGTGCCCTTGGATGAGGCCTTGTCGCGCGTGGTGATCGACTTTTCTGGACGCCCGGGTCTCGAGATGCATGTACCTTTCGTTAAAGGTTCAGTGGGTAAGTTCGATACCGACTTGTTTTACGAGTTCTTTCAGGGCTTTGTGAACCACGCCCAGGTGACATTGCACATCGATAATTTACGCGGCAAGAACGCACATCATCAGATCGAGACTGTGTTCAAAGCTTTTGGTCGCGCGCTGCGCATGGCCATTGAGCTGGATCCTCGTATGGCGGGCATCATGCCCTCCACCAAGGGGACCCTCTGAGGTTTGAGCATGAGTAGTATCGCAATTATCGATTACGGCATGGGTAACCTGCATTCGGTCTCCAAGGCTATTGAGCATGTGGCGCCGAATGTGCAGGTGCGGGTGACCTCGGATCGCGCCGAGATTCTCGCTGCGGATCGTGTGGTCTTGCCGGGTGTCGGGGCCATTCGAGACTGCATGGCCGAAATTCGTCGCCTTGGTGTAGATGAAATGGTGCGCCAAGTCGCCGCTGAAAAACCCTTGCTGGGCATCTGCGTCGGCATGCAGGCCATGATGACACATAGCCAGGAAAATAACGGCGTTGATTGCATCAATCTCTTTGCCGGGGATGTCTTGCGCTTCGCTGACGGCATGATCGAAAACGGCGAGCGTTTGAAAGTCCCGCACATGGGTTGGAACGAAGTGCAGCAAGTGCAGGCGCACCCGATGTGGCA
>JBFHRI010000291.1:0-3628 GCA_041591755.1 Oleiphilaceae bacterium | reverse complement strand
TGCGGGTCGCCGGGGTCGACATGCTGGAAAGCAAATCCGGCCCCCAGATCATGGAGGTCAACTCCTCGCCTGGATTGGAAGGCATCGAAAACTGCACCGGACTCGATATTGCGGGTGCGGTGATCGAGTATATTGCCGCACAGGTCGATTTTCCCGAGATCGACGTACGCCAGCGACTGACGGTCAGCAAGGGTTACGGCGTCAGTGAAATCTATATTCCGGAAGGTTCCAAGTTTGTCGGCAAGAGCATTCTGGAGACCCAGCTGCGCGAGCAGGATATCAATGTGTTGACGCTCTATCGCGGCCATAAATCCATTCCCAACCCAAAAGCGGAACGCATCCTTGAAGCCAAGGACAAACTCTTGTGCTTTGGCAAGCTGGATGCGATGCGCGGCATGGTCCCCGCCAAAACCCGCAAGCGTCGCCGTCCCGAAATCATGGATCTTCCGGCAGACTTGCCTAGTGAGATGACGAAGGACGATGCCGCAACCGATGCTTAGGCCGCACGCGCCCCAGCAGCCCCCATGAAGAGGCCCCCTATGGACAACACAACCGAATTGAGCGTCAGTTGGGATGCGGTACTTGCCGACAGCATGCAGCAAGTGTATTTGAGTATCGTGTCTTTCTTACCGCAGCTATTTAGCGCTCTCATGCTGTTACTGGCTGGCGTGGTCGTGGCCTGGCTCTTGTCAAAACTCACCCTTTCGCTCCTGGTCTTCGCGCGACAAACCAGCAAAAAACTCATGCCGCCCGTGCTGCAGAACAAGTTGTTCAGCATCAGCACCGCGCAACTGAACGTGGTTAGCAAGATCGTCTTCTGGATCGTGATTCTGTTTTTTGTGGCGACGTCTTCGAAGTTGCTCGGTTTGGATTTTTTTGCCTCGACCATCAGCGATCTGATCATCTACCTGCCGCGTTTGCTGGCCGGTGCCTTGATTATTTTGGGCGGCTATCTGCTGAGCAATCTGGCCGCTGCAATGACGCGCGCGGCCCTGGAAAGCTCCGGCATGGGCCGCGTGCAAACCATGTCTACGGTTGTCAAAGTGTCGGTGATGTTTACCACCATCGTAGTCGGGGTCGAACAGATCGGCGTCGACATGCGCTTCGTGACCAACATTGCGATTACACTGGGTGGCGTGCTGACGGGTGGCATCGCCCTCGCCTTCGGGCTGGGCTGTCGCAGTTTGATCAGCAACACCGTGGGCGCGCGTCAAGTACGCAAGCATTGCCAACTGCGCCACACCATAGCGCTTGCCGGGGTCGAAGGCACACTGGTCGATATTACCGGCACCATGCTGGTGATCGAGAATGCACAGGGCAAGACCCTGATTCCTGCCCGATTATTCCTGCAAGGCCCCACTCAAATCATGATGCAACCCAGTACGCCGGCCGAGTCATCAGAGGCAAGATAACTGGACCCTTTGCGCATCTAAGGAGAGACATGACATGGCTTCACCCAATCTAAAGTTGGCCATGCGCTTTTTGGTCGAGGAGCCGCACGTTGCAGCGCAGCAACTCAGCAATGAGCCGGCCCAGGATATCTGTAAACTATTGCAGACGCTTTCGCCACTAAAATGTGCCGATTTGCTGAAACTCATGCAAGCCTTGCCGTCCTCGCGCATTCTCTGCGCACTGGACGCCCGCTACTGCGCAGACCTGCTCACGCACCTGAAAGTGGCCGACATCGCGGCCATGTTGCGCGTACTGGACCCCTACCCAAGGAAACAAATCCTCGCCTTGCTGCCGCTCTCCAGGCGGACGGTTTGCCAACGCTTGGTGGGTTTTGCCGATAATGCCGTCGGGGCCTGGGTGGAAACCGATGTGCTGACACTGGATGCCGCCTTGACTCTGGGCGAAGCGATCAAGCAGGTAAAGCATGGTCACCACAAATCCTCACAGCAGATCTTCATTCTCAACAGCGAAAAACGTCTGCTGGGCAGTGTCTCGATTTACGACCTACTGCGGCATCCCCCGACGACGCCCCTCAGCCAATTCATGAACGTGAACCTACCGACCTTGAGCGGCTTTGCCGACATCGAAACGGCCCTGCGCTCGCCGGTTTGGAAGGCGCGGGACAGCGTCTGCGTGGTCAACAACGCAACCGAACTGATCGGTATGGTCCATCATCATCGCCTTAGGTCGGTCATGGCTCGCATTAAACAACAAAAGATTCGCGCGACCTCAGTGCTCGACGACATGGTCCTGGCTTACACCGACGCTTATGTCGAATTGAGTGACCTGATCAATTAGCAAGTCAATCGCAAGGCAGCATGATCGCCATACCGCAAAATAGCGACTGTCAGACACTTTGGAGAGCCAAGATGGAGACCGATATCGAACAAGAGATTGCGCCAACAATACGCAGCTTGAGCCGCTCCTTTCTCACCCAGCACCCATTCAAAAGTGTCAAATTGTTCGAGTCCTTAGCGCCGAACGAAGTCGCCATGCTGCTGGAAAGCCATCCGGTAGAGGTCAGCGTTGGCTTATGGGGTTTTATTACACCCGGCTTTTCAGATGCGGTGTTTGCCTGTTTCGAGCTGAAATTCGCCGAACAATTGCTGTGTCACCTAGAGAGCCATCTGGCCATCGCACTGCTCAGCCGGGTCTCGGCTGAACACCAGCAAAAGCTACTGACTCGGATTGGAACGCACAACCCCGGCCTGCAAAAGGAAATGACCGAACTACTGGCCTATCCGCCCAATACCGCCGCCACACTGATGGTGACGCATGTACAAGCTTTCCACGAATCGGCCACCGTGAAAGAGGTGCAACGACAACTCAAACAGCATCTAAAGCACATCCAGCACACCCTGTATGTGCTCAATGACGAGCAACATGTGACCGGGGAATTCACCCTGGCCGATCTAATCAAAAGTGCCAGCGCCAATCTGGTTGGCCACATCGCCCGGCCAGTGAAGGTGACCCTGAGCGCGATGGACAGCAAGGATGAGGTGATCGAAAAATTTGAGGGCTATCGCTGCGATGCGATACCGGTGCTGGATGCCCAGCAACGGCTGATCGGGCTGGTGCGTTTTTTCGATGTGTTCGAGTCGACCAAAATTGATCTGGCCAGTGACATGCAGACCATGGTGGGTGCCAGTAAAGACGAACAAGCCTTGTCCAGTAGCTGGTTCGCAGTCAAAAAACGCCTGCCCTGGCTGCAAATCAACCTGCTCACCGCATTTGCCGCCGCTGCGGTGGTTGGCGTGTTCGAAGGCTTGATCTCCCAGGTCACGGCTTTGGCCATTCTATTGCCGGTCGCGGCCGGGCAGTCCGGTAACGCCGGTGCTCAGGCGCTTGCGGTCACTATGCGCGGCCTGACGCTGCGCGAAATCACCATCCGCGACTGGCCCAAAGTGCTGGTCAAGGAAATGAGCGCCGGCATGCTGAACGGGGTGGCCATTGCCCTGACCTGTAGCCTGGCGGTGTACCTGTGGAGCCAGTCGATCGGCCTGGCCCTGGTGATCGCCCTGTCGATGATTGCCTCGCTGATTATCGCTTGCAGCGCTGGCGCCGTGGTCCCGATTCTGCTGAAAAAGTTCGGCATGGACCCGGCCCAGTCATCCTCGATTGTACTGACCACGATCACCGATATTGCCGGTTTTATGTCGTTCTTGGGCATCGCCCT
>JBFHRI010000290.1:0-3629 GCA_041591755.1 Oleiphilaceae bacterium | reverse complement strand
TTCTCTCGGGTATTCCGCCGTTGGTTTGACGCCACGCCCTCTGAGTTTCGCGCTGAATTGTTAGCTTAAATCCGTGCAGAAGGGGCAGCAAATAAACGTGCCCAGCGCTGACATGCATTAATCCAGACTCTTTTTAGATTTCGACTCGACAAGCCTGGCTTTCGTGTCTACGTTTATTCAATGTCGAAAAACCGCACCGGCGCTTGGACATCGGGCTGGCGTGCTAGAACATATCATCAGGAGATTTTCTGAACATGTATAAAAAAAGAATATTGAGTGTTGTGATCGCTTCAGCCTTTGCCCTGGGTGGGTGTAGCAATGATGGCGCAGGCCCAGCTTCTACTTCACTACCTACTAGCGCAGCCGAGGCTGGGACGGGTAACCCGTTTACCGGTGGCACCTATCCCATGTTTAATCCCGGTGCCGGCGCCTTACCGATTCCAAATGACCTACTTTTCCAGCAGGACCAGGCCGCGACCAGCGCAGTTGAGCAGAAAGATGGCTCCTTCGCCGTACCGAATTTTTTCACTAAGCAAGTCCTGGGCACTTTGACACCTCCTGAGGTCGCGTATGAGAACCTCAGTGGAGCCTCACTGACTGCACCGATTGATATTGAAATGAGTGGCTCGGTCAACCCGAGCACGGTAAACGGTCGTGCTTGGGTGATGAGTGGTTCGACGCCCGTACCCAATCCCAGCCAGAGCGTATTTTTGATCGAGCTGGAATATGCCAGTCAAAGCCCGGTGACTGCGTTGACAGCAGGTGAGGCACCTACGCTGGCGGTCGCCTTGGCCAGTGGCGCGCAACTAGTGGAATTGGCCAATCGCCCCGCCTATGATGCCAAAGTGGTAACACTGAATAAGTTGGTGAATGGTGTTAAAACGCCGACAGACTATATTCGTATCACCCCGCTGAAGCCCCTGAAGCCGAATAAGCGTTACGTGGTTGTCATCACCACCGACGTACGCGATACCAATGGCAATCCGCTGACTCGCTCACCGGGCACTACCGGTTATAGTGTGTTGACCAATGCGACGGGCCCTATGGTCTCTCCGTCTTTGGTCCCCATTCGTGACTTGATTAATAAACTGTGGGAACCGATTGCAGTTAATTACTTTGGTGCTTTGACCAATGCATCGCGTGCTGGATTGCCAGCGCCGGCGCCCAGCCCGCTGACTGTAGATAACGTCGTGTTGTCATACAGCTTTACGACTTCGAATGACACTGAAGTTGTGGACTATATGGTTGAGCCCAGCAAGTGGATCAACGCAACGCTATCGCGCATGGTGCGCGAGGCTGGGGCTAAGGCCGCCGTAGCAGGTGGCGCTACAAGCTATAGCGCGATTAAGACAACAGTGGATGGGGCCTATAACTCTTGGGTTGCTTCTACATTGGCGCCACACAACGCGACCCTAACGGCGGCATTGTCGAGTAACTGCCCGACTTCCAGCGTTCCTGCAGGGGCGGCTCAGTTTGCCTGTGCCGCAGCGGTTTTGCAGAATATTATGACGGCGCCGCCTTCCTTTGGTGGCCTGGGTCTGACCTTGCCTAATCCGAAGGCAAATACGCGAACAGAGATGAATTTTACGGCCGAATCACGTCGTAACGTGCGTCGTGTCTCTTCGGTCATAACCAGTGCTATTGCGCCGTTGAATGACGAGCCATCGCCTGGTCGTGTAGCGGTCAATATGGCCGAAGCCACTTTGAAAGTCCCTTATTACTCAGGCTTGCCCACGGCCAATGGCACCGACCCCGGTGATAATAGCCAGTTTAGTTTGGTCAACGATTGGTGGCGGGCAGATATTGTATTGGCGACAGCCGTCGATGCGCTGCTGCGAGCGCCCGGTGCAACCACTCCCGCGATCCCGCAGGCGGATACCGATGGAACCAACTTCGTACGCTCGGATGTGGTAAACGGGTTTTTCCCCTTTGCGCAGAGCAACGGCAATGTAAACATTCCTTTGCTGGCGATCTACCCCGCCAACGCGGCTAATAAACCTGCGGGCGGCTACAAAACGGTGATTTATCAGCACGGTATCACCACAGATCGTAGCGCTGCGCTGACCTTAGGTAGTGCCTTGGTGGCCAACAGCGGTGGCACGGTGGCGGTTGTCGCGATTGATCAACCTTTGCACGGTGTGGATCATGCGACAACACGTGATAAGCGTATCCTGTCCGAAACCTTAATGGCTGCTGGCGGTATTCTGACGTCTCCTGATGGTGTGTTCGATGGTCAGGACGCCGATGAGCAGGCCAAGATCGAGGCGGTTGTCAATGGCACTTTCACCGTCGGTGTGTTGCAAACCATTCAGGCTGCTCCATGTCCTGCGTTGGCAGGTTTGGATTTATCAGGCGCTACGCCCGCTGACATCGTCACCGCGATCACTCGCGTGACAGCATCGCCAGCACAATGTGGCGATACCGCAAAAGAGAGCTACCTGAGCGCTGATACCTTGGTGCGGACCGTTGCCAATGCAGCCAGCCAGATCCCAGGGCTGCCAGGCAAGCGTGAGCAAGAGCGTCACTTCGGCTTTGCGGGTGTTAACCTGGTGCCCTTGCCGATTAACTTTAGCAATGGTGATTCGATCATTGGTGCGTCCTCGTCCGGTACTGGTTCAGGTTCAATGACTATTAACATTGGTAACTTCCTGACCAGTCGCGATAACTTCCGTCAGCAGATTATGGATCTCATGACGCTCCGCATGTCTATTGCAAACATGGATGTAGACGGTGATGGTACACCTGATTTGAACCCGAACGATGTGCATTTCATTGGACATTCGCTCGGCACACTAAACGGTATTCCGTTCGTTGAAATCGCCAACAATACGACGACAACTGCGGATGATATTCGTAGTGCAACCTTCCTCACGCCTGGCGGCAACATAAGCCGATTGGCAGAAAACTCTGAAGCTTTCGGGCCTCGAATCATGCTCGGTTTGCAGGCCGCAGCGGGCCTTGGTCGTGGCGATGCGGATTACGAGACATTCATCAGTGGCTTCCAGGCTGCGCTGGATTCCTTTGATCCGATCAATTTTGTCGGCAATCTGAAGTCCACGGTAACGCCGACCAAGGCGCTGTTTATCGAGGCGCGTAATGACAGTACGATTCCAAACTCGGCGTCGCCCGCGCTGGATATCGTGCAGCCTGCCACGCTGACCAGCTTGACCATCAATAATCAGGGTACCACCACGATTAATGATGATACGGTGTCCGTCAGTTCAGTTGCGAATCCGTACGCCGGCATTTCGTTTGGTCCGGGAACGCCAGCGCCTTTGGGCGGTACGGAGCCGTTGTTTGCTGTATCGGGTTCAACCAAGTTCAATGCCACAGTCGGCTCAACCTCTGCCAACCTTTACCATGCGGTCTTTGGCGCCTCTTCAGGCTTCAAGCACGGCACGCCAGTGCTTCCGGCGACTTCGCCTGAGGTTCCCTCATTCGGTGAGATGGTGGGTCAAGTGGCTTCTTTCGTGATGTCCAATGGCAACAGCATTGTTGTCACCAACGGGACGCTGCTCGAGACGCCCTGATTGAGGTGAGCGTTTGAACAAAAATCCCCGCTTCGGCGGGGATTTTTTTTGACCCTAATAACGTGAGACGATTAAAACAAGTCCTCAATCGACAAATAC
>JBFHRI010000289.1:0-3641 GCA_041591755.1 Oleiphilaceae bacterium | reverse complement strand
TTCATGAACTGCCAAATTTCGGGCGGAAGGTCATAGCGTTCGTGCGTGATTTCCCAATCATTGAGCTGCGTGCACAGCTCATGGATGGGGCCGTCGATAAATTGCTGCTCTGCATCGGTGAGGCGTGCCGCCGGCATATCCAAAAGTTTCTGCCAGTTTGGGTCGCCACTGAAGAGGTCTCCATCCCAGCTCACGGTGCCTGCCGCGATCGCCTCTTTTTCGGTCTCCGACATTGCCGGCAAAATACGGCCAACCCAACTATAAATGCGCGAGCTCAACCATTTCTTGCGTAATTCGGGGATGTTGAGAAAGCACATGGTCACCAGGTAGAGCGGCCACAGCACGAGCTTTGCGAGAAAACTGACGCCGCTGACGTGAAATAGGAAAATACCCACGGTGAGCAGCACACTCCATCCGAATGCAGACGCGCCGCTATAGGCAAGAAATAATGCAGCAAGTAAGAAAAGCAGAAAGACGACCATGAAACGCTCCTTTGTTGGTACGAGAATACGACAATTTCGGAGGTACATTCCTTTGCAAGGAATGGTGAGTCTGGCAGGCTGCAGCGCCTGCTCACTACTATAGAGATAACGAGCGAAAATTCAAAAGTAAGTGTGGCTAGAGCCCGTCGGTCGAGCCTCTGCTAGTCCTTACTCAAGCGCGATGCCACGCAAAGCCAAGCGCTTAACGAAACCCGCCGGTATTTGAGTCACGCGGCTGGCCTCGTAGTCGAAAAAAAGCAGTCGAGTCAACACTCGCGCCACCTCTTCTTCAGTCGGCGACTTGCGCAAGCTATAACGCAGCTCGATGCATTTGTCAGAAACTTTATTGATCGCCAGGCCGACCCGCAGCGCGTCGCCATAATGTGCTTCGTTGATGTAGTCGATCTGCGAGCTCACCATAATCAAGCCAGCGTTTTCAAAAACGACGGCATCGTCGTAACCTAGCGACCGCACGAATGAAAACTGCGCTTCGAGCGCAATGGGTAAGACCCTGTCTGCACCCAAATGGTTAGCAGCGTTGATATCACTATACACGACACGGTAGTCAATATCGTGGTGAAACTGTTCGGGCAGATGGACTTGATACTGTGGCATAGCGTGCATTGCTCAAAATCGTGCGGGGTGACCCATCTTAGCATCACCCCACCTTGCTTTAGCAACACATGTGATATGACTTACTCGATATTGAGCAGCGCCTTGGGAGCACCGGTCACGTGAATGCGCGCCGGATCAACGATCAAGGCTGTTTGTAGGAAGCGACGGCCCAAAAGCACTGGGTAAATAAAAGCATCGCGATCGGTCAGGGTAAATTCAACCTGATAGACATCGTCTCCCATCCGCATCATTAGATCGACTGCAGGGCGCTCAACAAAATCTACGGTATGCTGTTTGATTTTCACGAAACGTTTTACAGGCGCTTCGATGGTGGCATCTTGCGCCGGCACGCCGGGCTGGCCATGTCTGGGTGGACGCTCTTTTTTCTGGAACTTGAAACGGACCCACTGTTTTCCATCCCGCTTGAAAAACTTGATTTTCTCGGCATGAAGGGATGAGGTCATGGCACCGGTGTCGAGCTTGGCCTTGGCAATCACGCCGTGCTCTTCCAGAGACACGAACTCAACCCAGCCGACCACATGACGACCTTCCACATCCACCAGCGCAGTCTTGCCAGTATTGCTGCAGGCGACGGTGGCGCCAAGCGCTACAAATAACAGGAAAAAAAACGGTAACCTCTTGTATAAATGCATAAAAAACAACCCGAGTCTATTAAAAATTGGTTCCTGTGGTTCCAGACCACAGAGCCGCAGATTGTAACGACATTCGCCATACCTTTGCAGCTTAGCGGGCCTTAAGTTTTGCTTAATATTGGCCTGACAGTATGAGCCCAATGCAATGAGGAGGTTGCCAGGTGTTGTTGCGACGGGTGTTCAGGCTTTTAACGATTTATCTGATGTGGGGGCTGCTTGTGACCACCTCCTTTCGTGCGTTATATGCTTTGCGCTACCAAGACCATTTAAAAAATTTACACGAATGGGGTCTTCTTTTTATCCAGGGGGCCAGGGTCGATCTGGCCGCCTTGCTGATGTTGATCAGCCTGCCCTTGCTGATTTTTTTGTTGTATGTGTCGCTACGTGGCCAGGGACGGCATTTTTCCTTGCGACTGTGGTCTGCATTGTCTCTGACGCTGGTCGTTGCTTTTGAGATTCCGACTATAGGCTTTATCGAGGACTACAATACTCGACCCAACTATTTGCTGTTTGAATACTTGCAGAATCCTCATGAGGTTTTTGGCATGTTGTGGGGAGACTACCGTGCGACCTTAATATTGGCCGTGTTGGCCATTCCGGTTAGTTTCTTTTTGTTTATGAGTCTGTTCCGACGTGTTGAGGTTCAGACCGAGCCTCTAAGATTTGCACCCGCCGAGCCGGTGCCCGCCCGGCAGCGGCTACAGGCGCTGTTAATCCTGCTCTGTCTGCTGCCATTGTTGACGCTCGGAATTCGTTCCTCAGTGCATCATCGTCCGCTTAATCCAAGCTTGGTCGCGTTTTCCGAAGATCCTCTGGTGAATCAGCTGGTGTTGAATTCGTTTTATTCTGCTGTGTATTCGCAGTATCAGCGCAGTCGCTATGACACGCATTATCATCCAGCATTCACGATGGCCCCCGACACCATGCAGCGCCTGGTAAAAGGCTCTCTGGACACTGAGGCGAATGACAGCACCATCAACCTGACGCAAAAAAAGAATATCGTCGTTCTGCTGCAGGAAAGCCTGGGAGCAGAATTTGTCGGGCGCCTCGGCGGCAAAGAGCTGACCCCGCAACTCGACGCGCTGGCAAGCCAGGGACTGTGGTTCGAGCAGTTATATGCCACGGGTACGCGCTCCGCACGCGGCGTTGAGGCGGTAATGGCGGGCTTCTTGCCTACATCGGCTCAAGCTGTTTTAAAACGTCCGCAGTCGCAACAGAACTTTTTTACCTTCGCTTGCCTGGCCAGACAACAGGGTTATGAGACTCTGTTTGTCTATGGTGGCGAAGCCCATTTCGACAATATGAAAAGCTTTCTTTTGAATAATTGTTTCGACCGAGTGGTCGATCGCAGTCAATTTGATGATCCTGTTTTTGTAGGTTCCTGGGGCGTCAGTGATGAGGACCTGTATACAAAGGTTAATGAGCTGATGTTGTCCGATTCTGCAAAGCCCAGATTTATCTTTGCCTTTACGGTATCCAATCACTCGCCTTGGGAGTATCCCGAAGGTCGTATCAATCTGCGTCAGGGTGAGCAAGCGCACACGCGGGAAGCGACCGTGCGTTATGCTGATTATGCATTAGGTCAGTACATAGCTCTGGCTAAAGCCAGCCCCTATTGGGATCAGAGCCTGTTTTTGATTGTTGCTGATCATAACTCTCGGGTGTACGGTGCCGACCAATTTCCGCTTACATATTTCCATATCCCGGCCCTGCTGATGGGTGGCAGCATTGCAGCGGACGTGGTTACAAAAACATGCAGCCAGATTGACCTGTTGCCTACCATGATGAGTCTTACTGGCTTTAAGAACTTTTACCCAGCGCCAGGAAGAAACGTGTTGGCGCGCGATTTTAAAGGGCGTGCGGTGATGCAGTATTACGAAACCTTTGGTCT
>JBFHRI010000288.1:0-3652 GCA_041591755.1 Oleiphilaceae bacterium | reverse complement strand
GCCCGCGCGCTCATCCGACTCACCATCAAACGTAGCGAGCAATATTCATAGTTGAGCTGATAAGTGCCTCCCAAGATATCGTCGAGTTCCGATGCGGGTGAAACAGGTAATTGCCCCTTGGTCGCGCCCGTGAACACTCTCAGCTCATGGGTCAACACACCCGTTACAAAGCGATATCCTGCATCGACACCATCATAGTTGCTCACCGAGGTCACATAGGCGGTCACGGGAGGGCGAGCCCAGGGGTAGGCAACGCCTACATCTAGAGATTCGGAAAAGAAATACAACGGCAATCGCAGTCGTCCTAAGCGAAAGCTTAAAGCCGGATCAGGCTGATATTTGATAAATGCCCACTCAGTCTCTGTCCGCCAGTCATCATGCGCACGCCCCATCCACTGCGTGGTGATCGACCACTGTTCATTGAGTCGATAATCCAACTGCAGGGCTGCCTTGCTGTCTGTACTGAAATCCAGATTCTTAGAAAAATCCAGATCCGACGTACTAAAAGCATGCTCGGAATGGGTAAAGCCAAGCGTGGCAAAGCCACCAACCCGCAAGTGCCGTTCGCTATCGCTCAAAGGAGAACTACGTTCTTCTATCTGCTCGATTTGCCTTTCCAAAGCGGCAATACGGCGTTCGAATTCAGCGGTTTGATCTGCGTTTGCGTTACCCGCAAGTAAAAACAGGCCGGCCATGCAGTTCAAGATTGCACGTTTCATTGAGGAATCTCTTCGTGTCGAGAGTCTTAAGAGTCTAGTTCAGTTCTGCCGACCAGCGACCATGTTGGAGACAATCATCTTCGCCACTTCATTGTTGCTTGTTTATTTGTGGACCCGCGGCTTGGCCTTGGCAGTCGGCTCGGCCTGCAAGGGATCATCCGGCCAGTAATGTTTGGGATACCGCCCCTTGAACTCTTTTTTAACCTCAGGATAGGCGTTCTGCCAGAAACTATTTAAATCCTGCGTCACAGCCAGGGGACGACGCGCGGGGGACAGTAAATGCAACAGCAACGGCACGCGACCTGTCGCAATTTTCGGTGTCTCTCGGCAGCCAAACATTTCTTGTAGGCGGACCGCGAGAACGGGCGGCGATTGCGTGTAATCAATCGCGATGCGTGAACCGGAAGGCACCGTCATGCCGCTTGGCGCAAGCACATCCAAATCACGCGACAGCGGCCAAGGTAACAGGTTGGCCAATAGACTACCCAAATCAACTCGACCAAAGTCATTAAGATGTTTGATCGAATCGAGCCAGGGGCCCAACCAGTCCTCCAAGGTGCGTGACAACTGCGCATCGGAGACATCGGGCCAAGCACTGCCTTCGCCTTCCACCTGGCGCAGTAACATCACCCTAGCCTGCCATTGTCGCAGTGCATCGGTCCAGGGCAACATCTCCAAACCGCGCTTGCGTAGAAGGGCACATAAAATAGAGCGTTTAATTTCTGGCGCAATTTCGTCCATCACTTGTGAGTCGAGCACCAGCTTGCCCACGAGGCGCTGGCGTTCGGCACGAAAGCGCTCGCGACTCTGATCCCAGTCCACCTGTTCTGCGACTTGCACAAGTTCGGCCAGCACGCTATCGAACAAGTTTGGGTTCAACGGCGCTGCCAAACCTATCTGATCGCGACTATCACCCGCTCGACCGCCCACTTGAGCCAATGCAAGCCACGGCTCGCGATCCAAGCGATCAGGCAAGCGCAGTACCGCCATGCGACCATTACTTAAGGCGAAATCCGCATCCTGTGACGTCACACTGCCCCGCCGCTCTCGCGCTTGCGCGATACGATCGGGATACGCGCATGCCAACAAAAAGCCAGGCGCGTCGTGCACATCGACGGCAAGCTTCGACACCACCGACAGGCTTTTACACAAACGCTTAAACTGCGCACTTTGCTGGCGTATTCGCTGTGCCTGACGGGGATGGTCTTGCAGCCAGACCAAACGGTCTCGCACATCGGCCCCTGCATCGCGTGACAGTGGATCGCGCTCGCTGAGTAATGCGGCGATATCGCAGGCCATTTCACAGCAATCATGCTGCAATCCCCTCAACAAGAGATGTGCCAGTCGCGGATGCGTCGGCAAGCTCGCCATCGCTTTACCGGCGTCACTCAAGGACCACACGGTGTTTCCGTTTTCTTGCGTACCCGGTTTGATCGCACCCAAAGCCTGTAAAAGTTCCAGCGCTTGCTGCCAAGCTGCCAACGGTGGCGCATCGAGCCACTCCAGCTCACTCGGGTGGCTGACGCCCCAGGCGATCAATTGCAAAGCCAGAGGCGCCAAATCGGCCTGTAGTATTTCGGCTGGGGTAAACGCAGTTAAGGCCGCTTGCTGGCTTTCTGGCCATAAGCGATAACACACACCAGGGCTTAGGCGCCCTGCCCGCCCGCTGCGCTGAATCGCGGAGGCGCGAGATATACGTCGCGTCGCTAAACGCGTCATGCCGCTTTGCGGATCGAATACAGGCGCTCGTTCAAGCCCCGCGTCCACCACCACGCTAACGCCCTCAATGGTCAGGCTGCTTTCGGCAATATTGGTGGCGAGCACGACTTTACGAAGCCCCGCAGGCGCAGCCGCAATGGCTTGGCGCTGCTGTTCCAAGCTGAGATCTCCGAACAAGGGCGCTAAGAGGATATCCCCGCGTTGTCCCAAGCTATCCGCCAAACCTTCCTGGACCGCTCGAATTTCGGCCTGCCCCGGCAAAAACACCAGCACACTCCCTTGTTGCTCCTGAAGCGCCCGCAAAACACTGCGCGTCACCTTTGGCACCAAAGGTGAGGGAACGCGATTGCGCTGCGATGCATCCTCGACGTAATGCACGATCACTGGAAACTGCCGCCCGGCGCTTTGAATCATCGGCGCGGCACATCCTTTGTGTGCGAGAATTTGAGACATGTTGTCGCTATCCAGGGTGGCCGACATCAGCAAGACTTTCAATGGCAACGCGCCATCCGCTTCGGAGCGAAACCATCGTCTCCCCTGTAACACCAAGGCCAAGCCCAGATCGGCATCGAGATTCCGCTCGTGAAACTCATCAAAAATGACCAAGCCAATGCCTTCGAGCGAGGGATCGGATTGCAGCATGCGATTGAGGATGCCCTCGGTGATGACTTCGATTCGCGTCTGTGCACTGACCCGCGTCTCCAAGCGCATCCGATAGCCGACCGTTTGGCCAACAGGCTCACCCAGCAACTGCGCCATGCGCTCCGCCGCCCCCCTCGCTGCCAAACGTCTAGGCTCCAACATCAGAATTTTTTGCGTCCCCAACCAGGGTTGCTGCAACAGCGCCAGGGGCACCAAGGTGGTTTTCCCGGCGCCCGGCTCGGCTTGTAAAACCGCCTCGTGACGGTTGATGAGCGCGGCTTCAAGCTCAGGCAGGACTTCGGTAATGGGGAGGGTGGGAAGCATGTTGATGATGAAAAATGTGCATGTCTGAATGGCCGCAAGGGTAACGGAATTGCGGCCACAATAAAATTAGAATCCCGCAGCTCGACCCTCAGCAGTCATCCCAACCTACAGCAGTCATCCCGCCCTCACAGTAGTCATCCAGCCCTCACAGTAGTCATCCCGCCCTCACAGTAGTCATCCCGTCCTCACAGTAGTCATCCCGTCCTCACAGTAGTCATCCCGCGGCTTGACCGCGGGAACTTTGACGG
>JBFHRI010000287.1:0-3680 GCA_041591755.1 Oleiphilaceae bacterium | reverse complement strand
TATAAGGCGAAGATTCGCCGCCTGCGTGCGATTCGCCCCGACATCAGCCTGTCATCCGACTTCATCGTGGGTTTCCCCGGCGAAACCGAAAAAGACTTCGAAGACACCATGAAGTTGATCAACGACGTCGGCTTCGATACCTCATTCAGTTTCATTTACAGCGCACGACCGGGCACGCCCGCGGCAGATCTTGAAGACGACACACCGGAAGAGGTCAAAAAGCAACGCCTGGCTATCCTGCAAGCGCGCATTTCACAACAAGCGCAAGACATCAGCCGGAAGATGGTCGGGTCGACACAACGCATTTTGGTCACCGGCTTCTCCAAGAAAGATCCAGGCGAGCTGCAGGGCCGTACAGAAAATAATCGTGTGGTCAACTTCAAGGGCTATCAGGACCGTCGCGATGCGGCCCTAATTGGACGCTTCATCGATGTCCGTATTTCAGACGCCTACCCCAATTCCCTGCGTGGCGAGCGCATCGACGAGCATGACTACTGAGGACCAGGCGGCAGACGCCGCCATCCAGTTTAATCTGGAGCCCTTCGATACCGAGCGTATGGCCCGCCTCTATGGCCAGTTTGATGAAAACCTGCGTTATCTAGAGAAGCTACTTGAGGTACGCATCGGCCATCGCGGCAATGCGATGAAGGTGTGGGCGAATGATGCGGAACGCGCGCAGGCCGTCGCCACCTTGTTGCAACGACTCTATCATGAAACCGAAGGGCTTGAGGCACTGACCTTAGAAACGGTGCATTTGTTTGCGCAAGAACTCGGGGTTGAGCAACATCCGGAAAACCTTGCTGGCGAAGACATCATCATCCGCACGCCGCGGCTGCAGATCCGGGCACGTAGTGGGCATCAAAGCGACTATGTGCGCTGCATACGCCAACACGACATCAGTTTTGGCATCGGCCCGGCCGGCACCGGTAAAACGTATTTGGCCGTCGCCTGTGCGGTCGAAGCGCTGCAAGCCGAACAAGTCAAACGTATACTGTTGGTTCGCCCGGCGGTTGAGGCCGGTGAAAAACTTGGCTTTTTACCCGGCGACCTGGCGCAAAAAGTCGACCCTTACCTGCGTCCGCTTTATGACGCCTTATATGACATGCTGGGCTTTGAGCAGGTGGCTAGGCTCATGGAAAAGAATGTCATCGAGGTCGCGCCGTTGGCCTTTATGCGGGGGCGCACGCTCAACAGCGCTTTCGTTATTCTGGATGAAAGCCAGAACACCACGCCGGAACAGATGAAGATGTTTCTTACGCGCATCGGCTTCGGCTCTACCGCTGTGATCACCGGCGATGTGACTCAAACCGATCTACCCAAGGGCGCCCAGTCCGGGCTGATTCAGGCGCAGGCGGTCCTGAAGGATGTGAGAGGCATCAGCACTACCCACTTCACTGCTAAAGATGTGGTGCGTCATCCCTTGGTGCAACGCATCGTGCAAGCCTATGACAAAGCGGAAGCTAATAAAAAATGAGCCTCGTCATCGATTTGCAAGTTGCCTTTGAAGGCGCTGATTGGTTACCCGAACAGCGCGATTTCGAGCGCTGGGCAGGCGCCGCACTGCAGGGTGAGGCGCCCGCAGAGGTCTGCATTCGGATTGTCGATAACGATGAAAGTCAGAGCCTGAACCACGACTATCGAGGCAAGGACAAACCGACCAATGTCTTGTCTTTTCCTTTCGAAGCGCCCGAACACGTCAGCCTGGATCTTTTAGGCGACCTCGTACTGTGCGCCCCGGTCATTGCGCAAGAAAGCACTGAGCAAAACAAACCCCTCGCCGCCCACTGGGCCCACATGGTGGTTCATGGCTTGTTGCACCTGCAAGGTTATGATCATCTTGATGATGCCGAAGCCGAAGAAATGGAAGCGCTGGAGATCGAAATCATGCATAGGCTTGGCTTTGCCAATCCGTATCTTGATGTCGCTCACGAGGATGCGCAATAAGGTCTGTTCCTGTGGCGCGTTCCATGCTTTAATCGCCGTTCCTTCCCACTGAGAGGATAAAGAAGACCCAACAATGAGTGATGGCAACTCAGACAGTAGCCCGTCCAGTAAGAGCTGGTTTGAAAAACTTTCCCAAGCCTTTTCGGATCAGCCCGAGAGCACCCGCGATATCCTGGACATTCTTCGCGCCGCAGAAAAACGCAACATCCTCGACAGCGACTCCCTGAGCCTGATCGAAGGCGCCATGCAAGTGATCGACATGCAAGTACGCGAAGTCATGATTCCGCGTTCACAAATGATCACGGTCAAAGCCGACCAAGACCCCGAACAATACCTAGGCGCGATCATCGAATCCGCGCATTCACGCTTCCCTGTGGTCGGCGACAGTACCGATGACGTCGTGGGTATTTTGCTCGCCAAAGATTTGCTGCCACTGGCGCTAAAAGGCGAGCTGAAAAAGAGCAATGTGGTCGAACTGCTGCGTCCGGCGACCATCGTGCCCGAGAGTAAGCGTCTGAATCAGCTGCTTAAAGAATTCAAACAGAACCGCAATCATATGGCCATCGTGGTCGATGAGTACGGCGGTATTGCTGGCCTGGTCACCATTGAAGACGTGCTGGAACAAATCGTGGGCGAGATCGAAGATGAACACGATTTTGATGATGAAGCCTGGATCAAACCGCTACCCAGTGGCGAGTACAATGTCAAGGCACTGACCCCGATCAGTGACTTTAACGACTTTTTTGAAGCCGAACTACCCGATCATGAGTTCGACACCATTGGTGGCCTGGTGCTGAAGCAATTTGGTCGCTTGCCGCGCCGTGGTGACACGACACGCTTTGAGGGCTTCAAGGTCACCGTGCTCAATGCGGACAATCGCAAAATCCGACTGTTGAAAATCGAACCGCTGTAGTTTGTTTTTCATGTTAAGGTCCACCTGCACCGCAACACTGCGTCCGTAGGTCGGACCTTCAGTCCGACAAAGCCGTCGACGCCTAATTAGATCGAAACCTAGTACCCGCCGGAATCTCTGCTGTCGGGCTGAAGGCCCGACCTACCTAATACGCACAACTGATCCAGTAAAACTATGCTACCGAATGCTAACAACCTTCCGTTCGCGCTACGTGCGCTCTTGCTCTTCATCTCCGGCGCGCTCCACACCCTCACAGTCGCGCCTTGGGATTACTGGTTTCTTGGTCCCGTCGCTATTGCACTATTTCTGTGGGCCTCGGGCTTTTTAACTCAGGATAAACTCAGCGTAAAAACGGGTTTCGTGCGCGGCTGGTGGATGGGCGTCGGTCTCTTCAGCCTGGGGGTATCGTGGGTCTATGTCAGCATTAATACCTACGGTCACGCGCCACCCGCACTCGCCGGCGGATTGACACTCGGGTTCGTGTTACTGCTGGCCTTATTTCAGGGCCTGACCTTCGCGCTCTTTGCCTGGTGGCGAGGCCATAGCGTGCTGGGTCGAGCCTTGCTGTTCATCGCCCTATGGGTGCTGGGGGATGCTTTTAGAACTGTATTTCTCACCGGCTTCCCCTGGCTGTTTTTGGGCTATGGGCACCTGGAAACTTGGTTAGCCGGCTGGATCCCGGTCGTCGGCATCTATGGCATCACGGCCATCGTCGTCGCCACCGGTACACTCCTGCTCTTCTGGTTGAGTCCAGTCAACTTTCGCCAAAAAGTGGCTTTTAGTGTGGTCGTAATCGCGCTGTGGATGGCGGGCCCTGTGCTTT
>JBFHRI010000286.1:0-3701 GCA_041591755.1 Oleiphilaceae bacterium | reverse complement strand
TTTCAAGGCACAGCGCTCAAGCGGAACATCAAGGGTTTCTAAAGTCACACTCAAGGCTTCACGCAAACGCTCTGAGGCGGCCCGCGGGTCCACGGATTTCGGCGCCGCATATTCCTGCACATGCAACCATTCCTTGCCAGACTGATCAGTGTACAGATCAATCGCCAAGGCAAACTCAGGCATATCAGCATCGTAGAGTCGGTAGCAACTGACGTGTTCACGCTGCGCCCATTTGCGCAGGGCTTTTAAATTCTTAAGCAGGCGATTTCTTAACATTTGTGCCCGTTCAGGACTGAAGACCTGCAAGGTCCCAGGTCTGCGCAACCAGGACTGCACATCCGATTCAGTGGCGGAGCGCTTACGATTGCTCTCGTCCAGATCGATTAAGATCAACTGACTTTCAATAGCACCGTTATACAGTTTGTATTGTTTATGGCTGTGCCAGCCCAGCGCCTTACCCAAGTCGACATTGCCGGTAAAAATGGCCGCCTTCCAGCCTGCAAAATGTTGATGCAGCTGCAGCCCCAACGACTGATACAAGCCTTGCAGTTGGCGCACTTCACCCAGACGCTCACCATAAGGCGGGTTGGTCAACACTAAACCCGGCTGCATCCGCTCAAACCGCGCCAGCTCCGCCACCGCTTTGCGCTCCACATGAATAAGCTTGTCAAAACCAGCATGTTGAATGTTGAGCCAAGCGCGATGGATCACCTCGGCATCCTGATCGAATCCGAAAAAACGCTGCTTACACTGCTGTTTTCCCAGCTCAAAGCGTCGTTCCGCCTCGTCGCGAACGTCTTGCCAGCACGCAGCATCGTGCGCACTCCAGCGCTCAACAGACCAGCCTGAGCGGAGTAAACCCGGAGCCTTGTCGGTGGCCACCATAGCCGCTTCAATCAACAAGGTGCCCGAACCACACATCGGGTCGACAAAGCTTGCTGCCGCTTCAAAACGCTGTGGCCATCCAGCTAGCCGCACCAAACCGGCAGCGAGATTTTCTTTGAGAGGTGCCGCGCCCGTTCCGGTACGATAACCCCGCTTATGCAGACTATCTCCAGCCAAGTCCAGCACCAATGACAGTCGCCCCTTGCTTAAGCGTGCCATAATCACCATGTCGGCGGATTTGCGATCGACGCTCGGTCGTTGTCCCGTAGCGGCACGAAACCGATCGACAATCGCGTCTTTGACCTTCATGGCTCCAAAAGCCGTATTATCGAGATAGGCCGTGATGCCACTAAACTCGACCGCTATGGAGCATCCCACGTTAAAAAGCGCTGGCCAATCACAACGATGTACCGCTTGATACAGCGCATCCAGTGAGTCCACCTTCTCATCACAGACTTGCAGGCCAACCCGATTCGCGATGCGGGTCCACAACAACACGCGGTACAGCACGGGCAGCGATGCCCGAAAATTGACCCCAGCAATCAAGGCATGAGTGTGCTCAACACCGAGCTCTTTCAACTCGGCTTCCAAGGCGTAAGCCAAGCCCTTTGGACAGCTTGCAAAGAGACCAAATTCACTATTTTGCGGAAGAGTTACCAAATTCATACGCTCGCTTACTTAGGCCACAATGAATGGTGGCCGTGAAATCCAACGACATTACAACAAGTTAAGATTCTATTATTTCCCAACGGAATAACACCCGTTTGTGGATAGACCAAACTATTCATATACAAATCCGTCGTCTTTCGTTTTACTGAAAGACCGGGCTTCAACGGTATCGAATGCACCGAGAGGTTTTTCCAAGGCACTGCAGTATACGTGAGTCGTGCGCCTTGTTCCTCTCCCAATTCGTGCAGCGCGATCAACCGAGCTTGAAAGCGCGCATCGCGCCCTCATATTGTTGGGGAGAGCGATGTCGCGGACTTAAGGCAGATTTTAAAGAGCAGCCCGCAATCAAACACAAAGCGTTTATTAACCTGTCAATTTAGGAGGAGCTTGCTGTACACGAATCCTTTGGATTCGCCCCGAAAGACGTACGCCATTCGTCTTATTGCGGATGAATGAAATGAGTAAAATCGGTGAGGTTTGTATAAATGAAAAGACAGAAAAGAGATCTGGAACAACGCGCTTACAACAGAGGCTATTTTGCCGGGATGGAAGGCAAGTCAAAGTCTCAGTGCCCAAACACTTCCGACGTGATACAGCAAACCTGGCTTAATGGTTGGCGCCAGGGCCGCGAGGACAACTGGAACGGCATGATTGGGGTGGCCGCAATTCACCGAATGCCGGGTATTTCCACCTAACTTTTTACCGATCAAATGCAAAGCCCGCACGCTGCGGGCTTTTTTTTGCTCACGCGACTGACACTGATCTGGCCCGCAGTCGCGCCGACAGGCGTGCGCACAGCAACGATTGTGTTAGTTAGCGCCTTTCTCTCTACGCAAGGCTTCAACAATCTCACCAATCAACGCTGGGCCTTGATAAATAAAACCAGAATAAATCTGTACCAGTTTTGCACCCGCCCGCACTTTATCGAGCGCATCCTGCGCCGAAAATATGCCGCCGACGCCGATGATTGGCAGCTGTTCACCCAGCTCAGCATATAAAGCCGCAACCACCTCCGTCGCACGCTGCGTCAGAGGCCGGCCACTCAAGCCCCCAGCTTCGTGTGCATAGCGACTGCTTTGTACCGCTGTTCTATCCAGCGTGGTATTGGTTGCGATCACGCCATCCATACCCTGCGCTTTGAGTGCACTCGCCACCATCACCAAATCCTCATCGTTCATATCCGGCGCGATTTTCACTGCAATCGGTACGCGTCGACCCTGTTGCGTCGACAACACTTCGCGCTCACACGCTATAGCCTCCAACAAGCGATTCAGTGCATCGCCAAATTGCAATGAACGCAAGCCTGGCGTGTTGGGGGAGGAGACATTGACCGTGACGTAGGAAGCATGTGGATAAACCTTGCGTAGCCCTTTGAGATAATCTTCGTCGGCCTGCTCAACTGAAGTGTCGAAGTTCTTGCCAATATTCAAACCAATTGGACCGCGAAACTTGGCTTTTTTGACTTGCTGCAAGAGATGATCCACCCCCAAATTATTGAAGCCCATGCGATTAATGATGGCCTCATGCTCCCGCAGCCGGAACAAGCGCGGCTTGGGATTGCCGGGCTGCGGCCGGGGTGTGACCGTACCCAACTCCAGAAACCCGAAGCCAAACGCTCCCAAGGCGTCGATATGATCACCATTTTTGTCCAGCCCTGCAGCCAAGCCCACAGGATTGGGAAAGGACAAGCCCATGACCTGAACTGGCAAATCACTGACTTTCTTTACCGCGAGATCCAGCAAATGCAAGCGGTGTAACGCGCTCATCCAATCCAACGATACGTTGTGGGCAAATTCCGGGTCGAGTTGGAATAATGCACTGCGCAACAATTTGTAATACATAGGCCTTCCTACACTTTCGTTAATGCGTTCTAACGCAAGTTCTCACTGCATGTGTTCACTTAATCACATCTCTTAACTCTTTTCGCTAAGCAAATGTATTCAATACAAAATTTAAAGCACGTCACAGACTGGACGTGCGCAGGCGCAAGTCCGGCGTTTTTCACACCCAAATGACAGTCCTGTCATTTATCCACGGTTTCTGTGGATAACTTTGTTGAAAACCACTTCGAAACCGCCCAAAAGCCGCGTAGCACGCACCACCCCTACAAATTGGCTATTTTTTGATCATACATTTTGTTCTTATTA
>JBFHRI010000285.1:0-3707 GCA_041591755.1 Oleiphilaceae bacterium | reverse complement strand
GTTGCCACCCATTCCACGTGAAGCCTGCCACCCGGACCGGAGCAAAGCTGCCACCCATCGGAGCATAGCGACGCGGGTTTCTCTTATTACTTCGAAAGCTGAGCGCTAGTCAACTTTGGCTGCTGCTTTCGCATGGATTCGCCCCGGAGATTTATCTTGTAGGCGTTGTGTACGAGACGATCCAGAATGGCATCTGCCAGAGTGGCATCGCCGATGACACCATGCCACTCTTCGATAGGTAGCTGACTTGTGGCGATGGTGGAGCGCCGACCGTGCCGATCTTCAAGCACCTCCAGCAAGTCTCTGCGATTCTCTGCACTCAACTTCATCAACCCCCAGTCATCCAGTATGAGCACATCAATTTTGGCGAGTCCGCTAAGGAGCTTGGCGTATCGGCCGTCGCCCTTGGCAATGGTCAGCTCCCGTAGTAGACGTGTCAGTCTTATATACTGGGCCGTGTAACCTGCCCGGCAAGCTTTGTGAGCCAGAGCACAGGCAAGCCAGGTTTTGCCGACCCCGGTAGGGCCTGTTAACGCCACCGTATTTCCGCGCATATTTGCCGCTGATATAGCGCCTAACGCAGTTCGGCCACCTTCCATGGCGACCGCAGATTCGTCAGAACGGGGTCGGGTCATTGAACGGAAATGTCATCTGAAGGTGGCCATCGCCCTGGATTCCCTGTGCGCCTGATTCCTTCAGCATACGCCTGATGTCCTTCGCATACTGAGCACACAATTTGTCGCGCAGTTGATCGAGTAACTCGATGACGCAATAGGCCTCGTCAGAATCCCAATAGACGGTCAATTTCACGGTTCGCATCGTCATGACTGGCCTCCGGCTGTCTCTGCTGTCGGCTTCTTCCGGTTGCTGTTGGCGCTGCCTGCTTTAGCCCGTTTACTGCTGACCCGCTCCTTGGCTTCTTTCATGCGGTACGATTCACCCTCTAACACAATGATTTCAGAGTGATGCACCAACCGATCCACCAGCGATACCACGCAAGCTGCATTGGGGAACACTTCACCCCATTCCGAGAATGGACGGTTGGTCGTTATGATGGTTGGCTTCTGCTCATAGCGCTGGCTGATGATCTCAAATAGCAAGTCGGCATGGCGATTGCTGTAGGAGAGATACCCGACTTCATCAATCGCCAGAACAGTCGGCTTGACGTAGTGTTTGATGCGGCGACGCAAAGCGCGATCACCATCCTGAGCGGCCAGATCTGCCAGCATTTGCGCCGCGCTCACGAACAGCGATGAATACCCCTGCAGCGCGGCTTGGTGTGCAAGATTTCGCGCAACGGTGGATTTGCCCAAGCCATTGTTACCGACCAGAATGATGTTGGTGGCTTGTTTAATAAACTCCAGCGACATCAGTTCGCAGACAGTGGTTTTATCGACTTTAGAGGGCCAACTCCAGTCGAATTCAGCCATGGGTTTAAAGCGTCCGATCTGCGCCTTGCGTAGCCGGCTATCCAAGCCGCGCCGCTGCCGTTCAGATTCTTCCCAGCCCAACCAGTCGGCGATGCGCGTCAGCTCATGCGTGCTCAGCTCATCCCAGTGGGCCAGCAGACCATACAATTTGAGGGCATGGGCGCGCTTTTGCAGAGCTTGGCAGTCGAGATTAGCGTGCGTCATGTTGCACCTCCAGCGCGCTGCTACTCACCTCATGACCTGAGCTATCGTGCGATACATTGCTCAATTGATCGTAGTCTGACAGGTTGGCGGGCCGCACAACGATCTGTGCTTTCGGATTGCTCAGTGGTATGGCAACAGGCGGCGGTTGCTGACGTAGTTCGCGGCGTTGCTCTAACATCTGGCGAACCGCGTTGGGGTGAGGAACATCTCGCTCCAGCGCATTCTGCATCGCTTGCGCCAGTTCACTGGCGCCATAATCGCCCAGCAATGACAGCAAGTCGCGCACGATCACGCTGAGCGAATAATGGCGTTGCACGGCCGCTTCCAGGAAGGTCGAACTGAGCGGCACAGCGTGTGCCAGTCGATCCTGACCGCGATGGTGACGAGCCTGGCGCTTATGGGCAACCAGCTCAGCTACATGGTCCGGGTTTTCAATCTGCTCGCCCTTGCCATACGAGCGGGCATGCACGGCGATCACAGCGTTCCGATCCATGATCCGTACCTGTGATTGTGAGGCGTGTACGGATACGGTTTTTCTGACAAGCGCATGGGGGACAGAATAGTCATTCAGGTCGTAACGAACATACGGTGTCTTGGGCACATTAACGGCCACGATGTCTTCAGCTGGAAACGGATTCTCGGGCAGCTTCATGAGCTGCGGTTGCTCTTGCGCAAAAGCTTGCTTGACGCTCATACCCTTGTCCTCGGGACAAGGACGCCGCATCGCCTGTTCAGCACACCATTGCGCTGCTTGCGCATTAAGATCATCCAGGTCAGTCCATTGCCGACCGGCAAAAAAACTGTCGCGAATATAGCGAATCGCGCGTTCGACGCGCCCCTTCTCGTTACCGCGTGCCACGGCTACCGGACGCGGTTCGAAGTGATAGTGAGCAGACAGTTCCAGCAAGGTCGGGTGGAAGCGAATGGCATCACCTTGGCGTTCCAGGACGGCGGATTTCAAGTTGTCATAGAGCAGCGTTCTGGGTAGCCCACCCCAGGCAGCAAAAGCCGACACATGACCATGCAGAAAGCTTTCCATGCGCTGATTCAGGTAAAAGCGCAGAAAGATGGCGCGCGACCAGCTCAATACCATGACAAAACCGACCAAG
Source organism: Oleiphilaceae bacterium (assembly GCA_041591755.1). Lineage (GTDB taxonomy): Bacteria > Pseudomonadota > Gammaproteobacteria > Pseudomonadales > Oleiphilaceae > JBFHRI01. The sequence goes on along the minus strand of JBFHRI010000285.1, from coordinate 964 downwards.
GGTCGTTTAGCTTTGCCGATAGTGAGGTAACCAAAAGCACCCCAGTCGACCTGACCTTGTTCTCCTGGCAAAGTACGTAATCGCAAATAAGCTTCCGGAGCTGCTCGGGGGCGCAACTCTGCCACCCAGGCACGCAGCAGGGTTTGTCCGCCCGGATAACCACGTGCCGTCGCCATGTGAAACAGGCGAGCTGCCGTTAACGTGGGGTGCTTGTCGAGCGTCTCGGTAATAAACGGCAAGTAGGGCTCGATAATACTCGAGCGGGTCGCACGCTGAATGCGCGGCATACCCGCTTGGGCCAGCACGCGATTAACCGTGTCGTGGTGTATGTGAAGCTGCCGGGCAATGGTGTGCACACCCCACTGTTCAACATGGTGGTACCGCAGGATATCTGCTTCGAGTTGTTTGGTGATCATCACGGTTCCTTATTCAGGTTAAGTAACGCGCGATTCCGGACTTCTGGGTGTGCGTAGATAGTCCCGACGTAGAAAAACACTGCACTGACCACCACACTGATGGCAATGGATCGACGTGAAAGAGCTGCCAATACGCATCCAGAGCCGGACTTCGCGCTCCCGTGTCACTACAGCATGCACAACACCTTGTGCAGAACCCTGATGCGTCACACTTTTTTTACGAGCGCGATAGGCGCGCTGACGCGCAGCATGTCGATGGCGTCCTGATTGGGTTTGTTGATAGCGCTTTGCCGCCGTCTGGAGGCTGGTGGCCCGAGCTTGCTGGGCACAGCCTTCACCACAGTATTGATTACCTCGATCACAGCGGGAGCAGATCACGACTTGACGCCGGCAGCGGGCACAAAAATAAAGACGGGCGGCTTCTTCCATCGGTTCCCAGGCCAATGAAAGAGTGGCAATAATGCAGGGCGAGGTCCATAATCAGATCGCTATGTGCATACATGGTGGGTGTGGTAAGGACTTTGGGACCGCTAAGCCTATTTTCGGTT
>JBFHRI010000284.1:0-3717 GCA_041591755.1 Oleiphilaceae bacterium | reverse complement strand
TTTAAAGAACGCGGACATTGCGCTCTATCGAGCCAAGCATGGTGGTCGGGATCAACTGTGTTGTTTCGAACAAATGGACGCGTTACCTTGACCCCAAAGTTAGCCCTTGCCATCACCGCCCTGCCTGGCCATCCATTCTGAAAGCCCTTCCAGAATGTCCAGAGGTAGGGGGAAGACAATAGTCGAACTCTTTTCGCCAGCGATCGCGGTGAGGGTATGTAAGTACCTGAGTTGAATCGCTTGTTTCTGACTCGCCAAGATGCGCGCGGCTTCGACCAGTTTTTCGGCCGCTTCCTGTTCACCCAGGGCATGAATGACTTTGGCGCGGCGTTCGCGTTCGGCTTCGGCTTGTTTGGCGATGGCGCGAATCATGCTTTCGTCGAGGTCGACGTGTTTGATTTCTACATTCGAGACTTTGATGCCCCAGGCATCGGTTTGTTCATCGAGGATATCCTGGATATCGGCATTGAGTCGATCGCGCGAGGCGAGCATTTCATCCAGTTCGTGCTGCCCCAAGACCGAGCGCAGGGTCGTTTGCGCCAGTTGGCTGGTGGCGGCGTGGTAGTCCTCGACATTGATCGTCGCCTTCTGAGCGTCGACGACACGGTAATAAAGCACCGCATTGACCTTCACCGAGACGTTGTCGCGGGAGATCACATCTTGCGTCGGGATGTCCAGCACAATGGTGCGCAGGTCGACCCGGATCGAGGTTTGAATGCCGGGAATGACCACAATCAAACCGGGCCCCTTCACTTTCCAAAAGCGCCCCAGCATGAACACCACGGCGCGTTCGTATTCGCGGATGATACGAAAACTGCTGGCCAGCAGCGCAACAATGATCGAAACGATGGTCAGGGTAAAATAGCTCATGAGCTGTTCTCCTTGTCGACTTTGAGGGTGAGGCCCTCGACGGCCTTGATCACGACTTGATCGCCGGCCTGCACGGGTGTGGTGGTTTCGGCCAGCCAGGCCTCGCCTTCAATGCGTACCCGGCCCCGTTTCTCGAAGTCGGTGATCGCGATGGCACTACGGCCGATCCAGCTGGCGCTGCCTGTGGTGACTGCACGTTTTTTGGCGCGCCAGGCCATCTCCAGCACAAACACAAATAGCACAAAGGACGCGATGGCAAAGGCCGCGATGAGCGGCAAGGCGATTTGATAGCTTGGCAACTCGGAATCAAATAAAAACACCGAGCCGATGACAAAGGCAACGATTCCACCAATCCCTAAAATGCCAAAGCTGGGCGCCAAGGCTTCCAAGACCATCAGTGCAATACCGATCATAATCAGCGACAGGCCGACATAACTGACCGGCAAGACCTGGAAGGCGTACAGGGCCATCAACAGACAAATCACTCCAATAATGCCGGGCCCACCGAGTCCCGGATTCGAAAACTCGAAGATCAAACCATAGATACCAATCAGCATCAGCACGTAGGCCAGATTAGGGTTGGCGATGATGGCCAGTAATTCGCTACGCCAGTCCGGGTCAATATATTCGAGTCGCAATGAGGCACTCTGAATGGCCTGTTCGCTGCCACGTAAGCGAACCACTCGACCCTCTACTTGCCGCAATAGGTCATCGATATCGTGTGCGATAAGGTCGATCACGCCGTTTGCCAGTGCCTGCTCGGCGCTCAGACTGGCCGCTTCACGCACGGCTTTTTCGGCCCAGTCCGCATTGCGGCCATGGAGTTCAGCCAGGCTGCGCAGATAGGCCACCGCATCATTGATCTGTTTGGTCTGCAGGGCATTCCCCGGAGTCGCGGGGGTTTTCGTATCAGGAGACGCCGATTCTGCAGGTTCGCCTGTGTCGGGGTTTGCGGGAAGGTCGGGGCGCTGGCTTGATGCAGGGTCGGTCGGGCTGGGCATGAAGTCCTGGCCGCCCAGCTGGACGGGAGTGGCGGCACCGAGATTGGTCGCGGGTGCCATCGCGGCGACATGACTGGCATAAAGGATGTAGGTCCCGGCGCTGGCGGCGCGGGCGCCCTCTGGGTAAACGAAGGTGACGACTGGCATACGGGCTTGCAGGATATGTTTAATGATTTCGCGCATGGACTGATCCAAGCCTCCGGGCGTATCCATTTGCAGGATGACCAGGCGAGCCTCTGCGGCCGCGGCATTTTCGAGCGAGCGTTGCACATAGTCGGCCGTGGCCGGGCCAATTGCGCCATCAATACGCAGTACCCAGGCGCTGGCGCTATCGCTGGCTTGGCTAGACAGGGTTGAGGCAGCAGCGGGCGCGGCCTGCACCCAAGCTATGCTGCAGGCGACGACCACCCAGGTCAGGAAAGTCAGAATTCTGGCAAATGCGTGCATCATCACCTCGATTCTTCTGACGACTTCAGCGCCGTCTTAGGCTTAACCGTACTCCTCGGTGCGGTGAAAAGCCAGGGTCAATTCGGCGGTGGTGGGAGAAAGCGGCAGTCCATCATCGGTGCTTTTTCTCTTGTTCCTCTCCCGATCATTTTTCGAGCTTTTCGACAGAAACACGTTGCAGGGTCGGAAAGGTGGCCGGTCCAAACTGATTGTAGATGGCCACATCGGCGGCATCACGGCCATAGCCTACGGTCACGTAGCCGCCTTTTTTTGAGTGTTGTGTGGCGTCGAAGGTATACCAACGCCCAGCCACAAAGGCTTCAAACCAAGCATGTAGCTCCATAGGCTCCAATTGGTGCAGGTAGCCGACCACCATGCGTGCCGGGATCGATAAACTGCGACACAGTGCGATGCCCAAATGCGCGAAATCCCGGCAGACCCCGATTTGTGCTTGGTTCACTTCGACGGCTGAGCGGGGCAGCAAACCCGTGTCGGACTGATAACGAATGCTGGATTGCAGCCAGCGTTTGATTTGTGCCACCTGATCGTAGCCGGGGCACTGGTCTGCGGTGATTTCTCGGGCCAGTTGGTTAAAGCGATCGGACTCACAATAGCGGCTGGGCAGTAGATACTTCAACACGCTATCGGGCAAGGCTTGCACATTAACAAAAGTGCCTCCCGGCTGCGTATCGATGCTATCCGCAGTCATGATTTGGGCCGAAGTGGCAATCGAAAAGTGACCTGCAGGCGCGACTAGACGTTGGCACAGGTTGCCAAAGTCGTCGGTAAATTCAAAAACGGGAATGGTGGGGGAAATAAGGTATTCTTCTGAGGCGATCCACTGCTGCTCGCCGCTTCTGGGCCGCAACATCAAGATAAACGGCGTCGGGGTTTCGATCTCAAACTCCAATTGGCAACAGGTCTTCAACCACATATTCACCCCCGCGTTAAAAATTCTAGGTCATTTCAGTGACCGTGACGTACACCGTCATGGTGGAGCCTGGCGGGCCATAAAACTTGCCCGCGATGGGGGGCACTAATTCCGGTCGCCGGGCGACCGCGACGGAGATATGCTCCGCGCCTGCCACGGCGCCGAAGGTCGGGTCAAACCCTTTCCAGCCCGCCCCTGGGATGAACACCTCCACCCAGGCATGGGTTGAGCCGGAGCGATCGGGCGCATAGTCGGAATACACATAGCCGCTGACAAACCGGGCCGCAAGACCAATCTGACGAGCTGCCGCCATGAACAAACAGGCAAAATCGCGGCAGGATCCCGAGCCTGTGCTTAACGTGTATTCGGGGCTTTGTACGCCTTCCTCCTCTCGTTTGACGTATTTGAAGTGCTTGAAGATGGACTGGTTTATCCGCTGCAACAGGGTAAAGGTCTGGATTTGCTCAG
>JBFHRI010000283.1:0-3768 GCA_041591755.1 Oleiphilaceae bacterium | reverse complement strand
GCGGAACCGGCTGAGGCGATCCTGGATTATTTTACCCTGTTCAATCATCACTATCTGGCAACGCGCGGTTGTTATCGGCCAGCGTCATTACCCCTGCATGAGAAATGGCGAAACAATGCCATTTAAGTGTTGATAACGTGCGTGACGAGCCCCATGTTGCATGTCATTCGTCTATTCGGAGAATCATATGATCCGCATTTGTCCGCATTGTCAGACCCAAAACCGCATTCCCGCAGCCTATCTTGCATCGACTGGAAAATGTGGTCGTTGCAAACAGTTGTTAGCGCCCCTGGCGGAGCCTTTGGATGTGAGTAGTGCCGAATTCGATGCGCTGGTGCGAGACGCCCGGGTGCCCGTGATGGTTGACTTCTGGGCAGAGTGGTGCGGGCCCTGCAAGATGACGGCACCGGAATATGCTAAAGCAGCAAAGGCTTTGGCTGGAAAAGCCGTCTTGCTCAAGGTAAATACTGAAACCGAACCACAACTCGCTGCGCGCTTTCAAGTACGTAGTATCCCCAACTTCAAAATCTTTGTGGGTGGCGATCGGAAGCTGGATCAGGCAGGCGCTTTGTCGGCGGTGCAAATCCAGCAATTAGTGAGTCGTTTTATATGAAAGGGGTGATCTAATTTAGGCTTTTTGTAGTAAAAGTGTGTGATTGGAAAGCGGTTATTTGAGGCGGTTTAAGATTCAATGACGTCAGACTGGCGGACCGTGAGCAATCTTACTTAAAACTTTGCTGAAAGTTGTTGGAGGGCGCGTCACCATGCAGCGACATCGATTTTTATTAGCGTGCAGCCTCGCAATTGGCTGTACCAGTGTGAACGCAGAAACGAACTGTCCGGAGTGGATGAAGTCCACCGTGGGAAAATTACATAGTCGCGATACCATCGCGTTGTGCGATGTACTGCAGGGGAAAGCGGCATTAATTATCAATACCGCCAGTCACTGTGGGTTCACTAAACAGTTCGGTGGGCTTGAAGCCTTGCATCAGGAGTTTAAAGATCGTGGCCTCGTTGTGATGGGGTTTCCCTCGGATGACTTCAATCAAGAGGCGGAAAATGAAGCTGAGATCGCTGAGGTGTGTTACAAAAACTTCGGGGTGAGCTTTTTGATGTCTGATCCGGTCAAGGTGAGGGGCGAGGATGCTTTACCCTTATTTCGTCACCTCGCGGCAGAAACAAGCGCCCCCAAATGGAACTTTTACAAATACGTTTTGAATCGCCGGGGCGAAGTCGTTGACAGCTTCTCCAGTTTTACCGGGCCAGACTCCGACTCATTACGTGAGGCACTGGAGACGGCCTTGAAAAACTAGGCAGATTCGGCCAGGGCACATAGACTGAACTATTGGGCGGTCTAACGGAGAGTGCCAACCGTGTTTGCTGGCTTAGAAATTAATCTCACGGAATACACCAAGTTTTTGATAGCGATGCTGGCCATTGTTGAGCCGCTGGCGATCGTTCCCGTGTATTTGCAGGCAACCCGTAACTTCTCAGAGCAGGAAGTCCAACGCTTGCCGCGTCAAACGGCGATGGCTGTGATGATTGCGCTGTTGACCGCCCTGTTTATGGGCGAGGCGATTTTGAAGTTTTTTGGGATCAGCCTGGGCTCATTTAGGGTGGCCGGGGGCTTACTGCTTTTGATCATGGCCTTGCAGGCCATGTACACGCCTCCGAGTCAAACCTGGCTCAGTCCGGATGATGAGGGTGGACGTCAGGTCGTCGTGCCGATCGCGATTCCGCTTTTGGCCGGGCCGGGCGCATTGTCGACAGTGATTGTCTACAGCCTTCGCAATGAGGCGTGGTGGCATCATGCCTTGTTGGCCTTCTGTATTGTGCTGATTGCGCTGATTGTGTGGCTGTGTTTGCGTATGGCTTCGCGCATCCAGCGACGTTTGGGACGAACGGCGATTGCAATCACCAACAAAATTATGGGTTTGATTATGGCCGCCATTGGCGTGGAGTTTATCGCCAACGGCATCAAAGCATTGGCCGCTTAAGCAGCGGTTAAGCGGAGTGTGCGCGCGTCAGAATCAAGTCGGCCGCTTTCTCTGCAATGGCGATGACCGGGGCATTCGTGTTACCCCCGACCAGCGTGGGCATGATCGACGCGTCGACGACGCGCAAACGCTCAATGCCATGCACGCACAGCTCACTATCGACCACCGCCAGCGCGTCCGATCCCATCTTGCAGGTGCCGGAGGGGTGGTAGACCAAGCCCAGGCGATCTTTACATTTTTGCAGCAACTCGGCATCTTCTGTTACCGCGCGGCCCGGGTGTAACTCCTCTCCCCGGTGCTGATCAAAAGCCGGGGCGGCGATAATTTTACGCGCGACACGCATGCCATTCAGTAAGGTTTGGACATCCTCTTCTTCGCTGAGGAAATTAAACTCGATCTTCAAGGGGCTTGCAGGATTCGCTGATTGCAAAGTCAGGTTGCCGCGACTTTTGGGGCGTAATACGCAAACGTGTAGCGAAAAACCATGTTGAGATAAGAGCTTGAGATCGCGGCCACAGTCGTCGAACAGCAAAGGCACGAAATGCAATTGGATGTCGGGAGCCTTCAGCTCAGGGTGAGTTTTTAGAAACGCTCCAGCCTGCGTGATCGAGCTGGCCAGCTTGCCCGACTTATGGCGCCAATACTGAATCAAATCAGGGAGCATTTTGCCCAGCCCCCCCGGGCTTGCCGTGAAGCCATCGCGTTGCCGATTACTGACCAGCACACAGGCGTCTACGTGTTCCTGTAAATTTTGACCAACGCCGGGTAAATGGTGGAGCACATGAATGCCATGAGCCTGCAATTGCTCACGATCACCAACGCCTGACAACATCAGGGTTTGCGGCGAATTGAAGGCCCCCGCACTGAGAATGATTTCTTTGCGGGCGCGCAACTGCTTGGTCTGGCCGTGTTGTACATATTCGACCCCTACGGCGACGCGATTTTCAAACACGATGCGCGTAACCATCGCATGGCATTCGATGTGTAAATTGGGTCGCTGTTGAGCGGGACGTAAAAAAGCCTGGGCAGCACCGCAACGCGCACCTTGATGGATCGTGAACTGAAAGTAGCCCGCACCCTCTTGCTCGGCACCATTGAAGTCGGGATTTAGGGGATAGCCTGCCTGGGCGGCGGCCTTCAGAAAGCAGTCATTCAGGCGGTATTCATTGCGCGCATCCGTCACCCGCAGAGGACCCTTATCGCCATGATAGGGGTCTGCACCGCGCTCGTTGGTTTCGGACTTTCTGAAGTAGGGCAGCATGTCTCGCCAGGACCAGCCTGAATTGCCAAGCGCCGCCCAATGGTCATAGTCGCTCGCATGACCGCGCACATAGACCATCGCATTGATTGCACTGCTGCCCCCGAGGGTTTTGCCTCGCGGGCAAAACACCGGCTGCCCGTGGCGGATGTCGGGTTTGGGTTCACTTTGGTAGCGCCAATTGTACTTGCGGCTGTACATGAAGTAAGCGAAGGCGCCCGGGATACTAATCAAGGGCGAGCGGTCTGCGGGGCCCGCCTCAAGCACCGCGACTTGATAGCGCCCGCAGGCGCTCAAACGGTCGGCCAGCACACATCCGGCTGACCCGGCGCCGATAATGATGTAGTCGTAGGTTTGGAACACTGCAGATCCTTTTTAACGGGCAGATTGTGATGGTAGATGAATCACAACATAACGCCACGCGGGATAAATCTTTTAACACCAAATGGGAATCTATTGGGATTCCTTTGTCATCCCAACCTACACTCCTACGAAAAACAGCGCGTAAAGGGG
>JBFHRI010000282.1:0-3776 GCA_041591755.1 Oleiphilaceae bacterium | reverse complement strand
ATGCTGCAGAACGAAGAGGTCATCATAGTGTTTCCTGAGGGCGTGCGCGGCTCAGGCAAACCCTACCGACAGCGTTATCAACTGCAACGCTTCGGGAATGGATTTATGCATTTGGCGATGCAGTACAACACGCCGGTGGTTCCCGTGGGTGTCGTGGGCTGCGAAGAGAGCATTCCTGCTTTTGCCGACTTAAAATCCGTTGCTCACCTGTTGGGCCTGCCCTATCTCCCGGTTGCTCTACCCTTTGTCTTTCCCACCAAAGTGATCTTGAACTTTGGAAAGCCCATGTACTTCGACAACGACGAGCTCAGTGAACAGGAAGTCGATGCCCGTGTTGAGTTGGTTAAAAACGAAATTCGGAGTTTAATTGCGACGGGCCTGGAACAACGGGAGGGAATCTTCGCATGAACAAAACGCCCGGAAAACCTCGCAAACGATCAAGCGCTAAACCCGCGTCTCCGACACCGACTAAAAAAACAGTGCTGGTCACCGGCGCGGCCGGAGCGCTCGCGCAGCAAGTTATTAATCGCTTACGTGGACGCTGTAAAATCGTTGCCGTGGACTTTCGACAGGAAACGTATTTAAGTCACGATATTCCCAGCTACAAAGTCGACTGCAACAAACGGGTTTTTGAAGATTTATTCAGACGCTATGAGTTCGACAGCGTCATTCATCTGGGGCGGATCTCATCAAGCGAGGGCACTCGCTTGAGCCGCTACAACGCAAACGTCTTAGGTAGCCAAAAACTGTTCGATCTATGCCACAAATATGGCATTAGCAGTGTCATCGTTTTATCCACCTACCATGTCTACGGTGCCTCGCCCTATAACCCTGCTCTCATAGACGAATCTGCCCCCTTGAAAGCCACGGAACTGACCATGGATTTGGTGGACTCGGTTGAGTTAGAGAATCTTGCCAACATCTATTTGTGGCGCTATCCAGACCTCAATATTACGGTTCTGCGACCTTGCAATATTGTCGGGCCAGGGGTCAAAAACACCATTTCAAGATTGCTTTCAAGTCGCTTTGCTCCAGTCATGCTGGGCTTCTCACCCATGATGCAGTTCATCCACATCGACGACATGGCGGATGCCATCATGCTGACCTTTGAACAACACAAACGCGGCGTTTACAACGTTGCTCCGAATGACTGGATTGCGTATCAGGACGCCTTAGAACTCTGTCATTGCAGGCGCTTACCCTTGCCCTCAATCCCCCCTTTGCTACCACGCACCCTGACCCAGTTATTGCAGTTAAAGAGCTTTCCGACGTTTCTATTAAATTACTTCAAGTATCCAGTCGTGATCGACGGCAGCCTCTTCGCGCGAACATTTGGCTTCGTCGATCAACGCCCTTTGCAGGAGATTTTTCGCTACTACCGGCAGATGAAAGCGGACTGATCCCGGCGCGAGTCTTCACGCCATTTTCAGTACCTCGGCCACCAGCTTGCGAATACCTTCACTCGCCTCCAAGGGGTTCGTGGCCAACATGTAGGCCGGTGTTGAAACGTATTTGCAGGATTCGTCCACCACAATATCCTTCAGTTCGCAGCGCACGTGCTTGCCACCCATCTTCTCAACCTGTGCCGCGGTGTCGGCGTCGATACCAATCGTGGTTTTTACGCCCTCACCGAAGATCAGCGGCGCCAAAGTAGGCGCGATACAAATCAAACCCACGGGCTTGCCTGCGCGATGTATGCTTTGCGCAAAACCTAACACATCCTCATTGATACTGCACTGCGCGCCTTTGAAGGCAAAATCGGATATATTTTTCGCGACACCGAAGCCGCCGGGCATGATCAGTGCGTCATAGTCCTCAGCCTTGGCTTTAGCGACATCCTGCACTTCGCCCCGCGCAATGCGAGCCGCCTCGATCAACACATTACGGCTTTCCGGCATTTCTTCACCCGTCAGATGGTTGATCACGTGCGCTTGCTCAATGTTAGGCGCCAGGCAATGGTAGGTCGCGCCCTGTTTGAGTATTTCGAGCAGCGTCAACACCGCTTCATTGATTTCTGCCCCGTCGAATACACCACAGCCCGCTAGAATCACGGCCACTTTTTTCATTATGCTTTCCTCTTCCAATGATTACCCTGTTCAGCAGGGTACTCTCTACGATTTTCATTGGCAACGTAGCAGCAATAAGGTTAATAGACCTCCTATCGCGCTGCGCCACGCAAGCCCATGTACAATTGATTGCTCGGCGTGATAGCCAAGTCGCACTGTTTTCTCTTGCAAGATGCTAGAATTGCGCGGCTCTAATTATTACACCTCAAACGTCTTAAACCTGAAACTGGCTGACTATGACGGATCGAACTGTTTTCTCCCGGCTTGCTTCTTCAACGATGCTGCGTCGCGCAGCGTGCCTGCTACTTACGGGCATTGGAACAGGGTCTGTGCATGCAGCAGATAATGTTCCGGTATGGCCCGAAGACCATTTTCACATCGGTGTGGGTTATGGCGGCGATTCCAATCCCTATATTGGGGGTGCTGCACGAGAGTATCCTGTGCCAATGGTCTCTGCCCGCTGGGGCGGCCTGTTTGTTGAAGGCTGGCGCGCCGGCATGGAGTTTTTTCGTTTCCAGAAAGTCTCACTGGCGCTCGCCGGCATGTGGGATGTCAATGAACTGGATCTAACTAAGATCAACTCGGCCAATCAAATTCGTTATCAGGGTATCGAAGAAAGGAAACCCACCGCACAAGTCGGCGTGATCGGGATCTATCATTCACCCGTCGGTATTGTGGAAGCCTCCTACTTTCATGACGTCACGGCCACTCATGACAGCAGTTGGACCAATTTGAAAATCTCCAATCCAATTCCGGAAACCGGCAATTGGTATGTGAACCCGGGATTCTTCGTTAAGACTTACGCCGAAAAGTATAATCGCTACTACTATGGTGTCAGCCGCGAAGACAATATTCGTGGAGCGCAGCTGTACTACAATGCAGATTTTGAGGTGCAACCTGAAGTCTTGGCCAATTATGAGCGCGACTTCAGGCCGCGCTACAAACCCGGCAACTCCGGTCACATCGGCTTCGATCTAGAGCTTGATTATCAACTGACCAGCTTCTTAAAAATCGAAAGCTATTGGGGCTTCGAAATTCTGACAGGTGAAGTGGAAACCAGCCCGCTGGTGGAGGATAAAGAGATTTACTGGGGGCAAGTCGGTCTGACGCTGACCTTCTAAGATTCAGCGTCAGCGACCGTTCGTCTGCTGCGGCTACCCCACTCACATCGAGTCGGCAATTTCCACAATCAACTGGCGCAACCACTGATGCCCCGGATTGTGGTGCAACAATGGGCTCCAGGCCATTTTTAATTCAAACGGCGGAATCGGAAACGGAGGCTCCTTCAGGGTGACTTGCGGATCCGCCGCCACGATGCGCGCGGCGCGGCTCGGTAGCGTGGCCACTAAATCCCGCTGCCGCGCAAGCAACATCGCCACCTGATAATGACGCGTGAAGACACTGATTCGACGCTTTTCACCGATCCGCGATAAGGCTTCATCCACCCAACCTAGTCGCTGTACATCTTTGGGATTGACACCCACACCTACGCCGAAACCGGTTTTGCTCACCCAAATATGGTTTGCCTGCAAATAGCGCTCTAGTTCGAATTGCTCCGCCAAAGGATTCTGCGCCGACATCAGACAAGAGAAGGTATCGGTCCACAGTGTTTTTTGGTGAAAGGACTGCGGTAGTTTGTCGAAGCGATTGATCGCCATGTCTACCCGCCCCTACTCGACATCTTCGAACGTCACATCGCTCGGCGTGAGT
>JBFHRI010000281.1:0-3777 GCA_041591755.1 Oleiphilaceae bacterium | reverse complement strand
GCTTGCGCGTGCAGCGTATGGATGCAACGGCAAAATGGGGGGCGGTCGCAGATCTTGAAGGGGGTGGCGTGGGCTTGTTGGCGCGGCCTGCGCTGGCCTTTGACTTCGAAGGTCACCTGTCGGCGGCGTGGAACACGGCCTCGGTTGAAGGCGCTTCCGCTATCAGGACTCGGCGCCAGGTTCGTCAAGAGCCCTGGAAAGAGACCACTCAAATCAGTGGTACGTCCTCCATGTTGGTGGGTGCGCCGAAGTTGGTGCCGATCATGCAGGACGGGCGCATGCTGGCGGTCTGGTCAGATGCTAGCGGCCTTGGTAGCAAGCTGCGATTCAATCAATACCTCGAGCAATCCCGCGAGCAGTAATTTTGGCGCAAGTCCCCGAGGGTATCTGAAGTCCTGGAGGTCCCTCTGTTGTGCTAAGGGGCTGTGAAGCATTAGAATACTCCGCTTTTCGAAGCCACCCCTCCGTAGTGTCAAAGCGATCATGTGTGATCGCTGAAAATTTCATTTATCAAAGTCTTTTGGAGTATCCCTCATGAGCAAGGTCAGCAAAGTCGTTCTCGCTTATTCCGGCGGTCTCGATACCTCGGTCATCGTTAAATGGTTGATGGAGAATTACGATTGTGAAGTGGTGACCTTTACTGCCGATTTGGGGCAGGGTGAAGAGGTGGAGCCGGCTCGCGTCAGAGCGCAGGCCTTGGGCGTCAAAGAAATTTATATCGAAGATCTGCGCGAAGAGTTCGTGCGTGACTTCGTGTTCCCAATGTTCCGTGCTAATACCATTTATGAAGGTGAGTATCTGCTCGGTACGTCGATTGCGCGTCCGTTGATCGCCAAGCGCTTGGTTGAAATTGCCAACCAAACTGGTGCGGATGCGATTTCACACGGTGCGACCGGCAAGGGCAACGATCAGGTGCGATTCGAGTTGGGTGCCTACGCATTAAAACCGGGGGTCAAGGTGATTGCGCCCTGGCGTGAGTGGGATCTGAATTCACGCGAAAGCCTGCTGGCTTACTGTGACCAGCACGGGATTCAGATCGAAAAGAAAAAAGGCAAGTCGCCTTATTCGATGGATGCGAACCTGCTGCATATTTCCTATGAGGGGGATATCCTCGAAGATCCTTGGATGGAGCCCGAAGAGGATATGTGGCGTTGGAGTGTTTCGCCGGAAGCGGCACCGGATCAGCCACGCTACATTGAGTTGAGTTTTGCGCAGGGTGATGCCGTGGCGCTCGATGGTGAAGCCATGAGCCCGGCGACGCTGCTGGCAACGCTGAACAAAATTGGTGGTGAGCATGGGATTGGTCGACTCGATTTGGTCGAAAACCGCTATGTCGGTATGAAATCTCGCGGTTGCTATGAAACGCCCGGCGGCACCATTCTGCTGAAGGCTCACCGCGCCATTGAATCGATCACCCTCGACAAAGAATCCGCGCACCTTAAAGACAGCCTGATGCCGCGCTATGCCGAGCTGATTTATAACGGCTACTGGTGGTCGCCTGAGCGTAAAGCGTTGCAAGCGCTGATTGATGACACACAGAAGTTTGTCAATGGCGTGGTGCGCTTGAAACTATACAAGGGTGGCGTTTCTGTCGTGGGTCGCAAGTCTGATGACACGCTGTTCGACGTGAAGATTGCGACCTTCGAAGACGATGCGGGAGCCTATAATCAGAAGGACGCTGAAGGCTTCATCAAACTTAATGCCTTGCGTCTGCGCATTGCGGCAGGCAAGGGGCGCAGTCCACTGTAAGCGGTGATCTCTGGGCGCGTCATCGCGCCCTTTCTGCTTCCTGGGCGATCAACATGGCTTTGCGGGCGCGGCCCCAGCGGTATTCATTGAGGATACCGCTACTGCGTATGACGCGATGACAGGGAACGAGAATGGCGATGCGATTGCGAGCAATCGCCGCCGCCACGGCACGACTTGCTTGCGCTTGGCCCAAGGCGCAGGCGACACCCTGATACGAGCACAGCGTCCCACTGGGTATGCGCATCAGGGCCTCCCAGACCTTCAATTGAAACGGCGTGCCGCGTAGTAATAGTCGCAACGGCATTGCGGTCGGCGCTGCGGTAAAAATCTGATTGGCCCACTCTTTAGCACTCTCCTGATCCGCGCGAATTGTGGCAGCCGTCCAGTCACTGTGTAGTTCATCCAGCAAGCGCGCGCGTTCTGCCTCTGAGTCATAAAATGCCAGCTTGCAAAGCCCGCGCTGGGTCCATGCCAGCAGTGCTGAGCCATAGGCTGTGGCACTGTCCCCATAATTGATCTCAAGGCCTGCGCCGTGGCTACGGTATTCGCCAGGCGTCACGCCTTCTGCTTGGATCATTAGATCATGCAAGCGACCGCTGCCAGAGAGACCACAGGCCAGGGCGCTTTCGAGTACCGGTAACTCACGCAGGCGGGCTTTAGCCTCGCGCTGGTTGAGATAGCTCAAAAACTGTTTGGGTGACAGGCCCGTCCATTCGCTGAACAGTCGCTGAAGGTGCGATTCGCTCGTTTTTACATGCTGTGCCAATGCCGCCATATCGGGCTGTGTGGCGCGATGTTGCAACAAAAAGTCGATGGCCTCGCTAACCAAATTATAGCGCGTGTCTTGCAGGGCAGCGCGCGGCGTATTGAGTGATTTCATGGGCCTATCCTGTGGGTTATTAGCCGATTATGACCGGAACTATAGCGAGCGGCGACCCGAATCCTGCTCTTTACGCCAGACCACGGTATCCCTTCTGGTGCAAGGGCGAAAGCGTGACCCAAGCTTGTGCAGTTACAAAAAAGTTAAGTGCTCAGGGCAACTTTTTGCCCTCTATATCTTCCATTTTCAGTCATTTTTACGCATAGTCGCGCCGATTGCCGTGTTTCGGGCAAGCCACTAAATTTCCGAGGAATTCGCATGCAAAAAGTACTGGGTACCGTGTTTGCCACGGTATGTATTTCATCCGCTGCTACCGCGGCAGAATTACATGTATACAACTGGTCGGACTACATCGCTGAAGACACCGTCGCCAAGTTTGAGGCCGAAACCGGGATCAAAGTCAGTTATGACGTCTATGATTCGAACGAAGTATTGGAAGCCAAGTTGCTGGCCGGCCGCTCCGGTTACGACCTGATTTTCCCGACCGCACGCCCATTCGCCGACCGTCATATTAAAGCGGGCATCTATCACAAGCTCGACAAGAGCAAGCTTTCCAATTATGGCAATCTCGATCAGGGTATCTTGAGTTCACTCACCGATATTGACAGCGGTAACACCCACTTGGTGCCGTACATGTGGGGTACCACAGGCATCGGTTACAACGTCGACAAAGTCAAAGCGATTTTGGGTGACGTGCCGACCGATACCTGGAAATTGGTATTTGACCCCGAAACCGTGAAAAAACTCTCAGCCTGTGGCGTTTCTTTGATGGATGACCCCATTGAAGTCATGACCGCTGCGCGTGCTTATCTGGGTAAAGACACCACCGACTTCAGCAAAGACGCGATGAATGAAGCCTTTGAGCTGGTCAACAAGGTGCGTCCGCATATTCGTTATTTCCACAGCTCTCAGTACATCAACGACCTGGCGAACGGTGACACCTGTGTGGCGCATGGCTACTCCGGCGACATGTTGCAGGCACGTGATCGTGCGGCCAGCGCAGAGAACGGTGTGAACGTCGCGTATGCGGTACCGCGTGAAGGCGCTGTGGTCTGGACCGACGTTATGGCGATTCCGGCCGATGCCAAAAACGTCGCCGAGGCACACAAGTTTATCGACTTCATGATGCGCCCTGAGGTGATTGCAGC
>JBFHRI010000280.1:0-3777 GCA_041591755.1 Oleiphilaceae bacterium | reverse complement strand
GGCTACGGCCATCTTGCCCAAAGCGCACCGATCATCAATACCTTGTTGCAGCGCTGCAAGGTCAAGCAATTGATCATTCACTGCGCCGCGCCGAACGCCTTACTACAAGACTGGTTCGACCGAGAGTTCACTCATCTCGCAGCGAGCACTGACCTCGGCACCCCCATGCTCAACGCGATACAGGTCGACCGGGCCAGCACTTGGCAACAATTCTCGCAGCAGCATGCGCAAAAAACACAGGATCTTGCGCGCTGCCGCCATTATCTGGAAACCCATCAACCCGACCTGGTGCTTTCTAACAATAGCTATCTGATCTCACGCGCCGCCGCCGAGCTGGGAATTCCATGCTTTCACTTTTGCTCACTTAATTGGGCCGATAATTTCTTGGCCTATTGCGGCGAACACGCCCAGGCGAGAGAGATTTATCAGGCGCTTTGCGACGATTACAATTGCGCCGAAACCTTCTTCCGCCTGCCGCCGCATATGCCTATGCCCGGGTTCAACAAGGTGCAAGACGTTGGACCAGTCTGCCGAGTAGGACGCAAGCAGGATCTTGCACAGCACTTTGGCCACGTCCCACAAGATCACCCTAGAGGAAAACGCTACATTTTGGTTTGTCTGGGCGGCATGCCCTATCCGATTGATTTTGGCCGCTGGCCCGAGCGAGACGACTGCTGCGTCATTAACGGTGGTGCTCCGGGCCCCGAGCATCGAAGTCTGCTGAATCGCCAAAGCACCGGACTCAACATGCTCGACTTGATCGCGAGCTGTGACGTCATCGTCACCAAGCCGGGCTATGGTATTTACATGGAAGCCGCATGCGCGGCGCGACCGATCCTGTACTTGCCGCGCGGAGATTGGCCCGAAGAGCCCTGGCTGAACGCGTGGCAGAACCGTCACGCCTGGGCCGACCCCATTACCGACGCACAGCTGCAGAGCGGCATGCTCGAGGCCGCGATCACACAAGTCCTGGAGCGCCAAAAAAGTGAACCGAAAGCTCGCGTGACGCCCACTGGCATAGACACCATCGTTGACGCGCTTTGCGCCTACCTTGGAGTCGCTTGATACCTGCCGTGCCGGGGCTTATGCGGTTAATTTAAGTCAACCGCAAACTTGCGCAAGAGCTCCATTGGCACGATTTCCAAAGCCCGACGATGGGTTCGCCGCAGGTGAACCCGCGGCGCCATGCCATCTTGCCAGGCCTGCAACCAGCGCCCTGCACATAAGCACCAGGTATCGCCAGGTTTGACGCCGGGAAACTGAAACTCAGGTACCGGCGTCGACAGGTCATTGCCCTTGAAGCGGGAATATTCCAGAAACGTCGCCGTCGCTTCAATGCAGACGGTATGCGAGCCGCGATCCTCATCGCAGGTGTTGCACGCCCCATCTCGAAAAAAGCCGGTGAGCGGATCCCTCCCGCAGGGCTCCAGCGTCTCGCCAAACACATTTAGTGATTCATCCATTTCAATGCCATGCGCCATAGTATTACCTGCAAATATCAAGACGTTTCAAAGGGAGCTTGCGCATAGGATAAAGCCTTCTACGCTTGGAACACAGCCTTTGACTTCCTGGCGCTCCAATCCGCTGAATCGTGCTCTTCTGCGATATCGACCGACCAACTTATCGCACAAAGTCTCCCCACTTTAGAGTCTGCAACCAAACTCGCAAGTTTTGTGATGCAGTACAGCAAAATCGCCGTCTTATTTATTTGTACAAGACCCTATCGCAAACGACTGGTAGCTTGCAGCGCTTTTCCAACACCCAGGAAGGACCACCATGAAAAAACTACTCTGTCTCACAGCACTTTTGCTTCCCCTCAGCGCCACGACACAGGCTCTGACCAAAGTGTCCATGTGCGTATTTGATCCCATCGGCAAGAGCGGCCCAGCGGCTCAAGTAATGCGTGATTTCAAACTCGACTCCGTGAGCTGGGGCGTTGAAATCCAGGACGAATTCTTCGATGACGAATGGAAAGCCATCGAGAAATTCAAAGCCGGCGGCTGTGATATCGTTAACATGCTCGACTTCCGCGCATCTGAGTTCAACAAATTCACAGGCAGCATTCGTGCCGTGGGCTCCCTGCGCAACTATGACGAGATGGGCGTGGTCCTGAAGACCATGACATCCCCGGCGGCGGCCAAGCTGATGCGTGAAGGCGATTACGAAGTGATTGCGCTGATGCCCGCTGGTGGTATCTACGTATTCACCCGCGACAAGACCCTGATCCAGCCTGACCAATTCAAAGGCAAGACTGCTGCAGTCGTTGAGAAAGTGCCTGAGAACGATTACCTGGCCAGCAAGCACGGCATCATCGGCAAGCCCATGGCAATCTTTGACACCTTCCAAGCATTCAACAAGGGCGAAGTCGACCTGGTTGCAGGCCCTGCGGTGGTATTCGAGCCCTTCGAATTGTCCAAAGGTACCGCCGGTAACGGTGGTGTTTACGCCGACCCCATCACCTTTATCACCATGCAGACCGTCGCACGCTGGAACAAGCTGCCCGAAGGTTTCGGCCAGAAGTCACGTGATCGCTCCATGGAAAAATACGTGAACTACGTGAAGTTGGTTCAAGATCCTGAGAAAACCATTCCCAGCGACCTGTGGATCAAAGTTCCAAAAGACGTGTACGACTACTGGGATAACAGCTTCCGTGAGTCACGCGCTGAACTGGCCAAACAAGGCGTCTACGACGAGCGCACTCTGAAGCTGATGAAGAAAGTTCGTTGCAAAGACGCAACGCGTAAGGAATGTTCTGACGGCGGCCCAGAAAGCTGAGTTTGAGCATTTAGCTGAAGAACGGGCACTGCGGTGCCCGTTTTTTTTACTGCAATGTTTAGCGATGCATGGCACCCATCGCCAAGACGCTTTAAATGCGCACCTTGCCGAGCAAAATATCCTTAAACATCACCCAATCCCCCATCAGGCTGTACAGCGGGTAACGGAACGTAGCCGGCTTGTTGTGTTCAAAAAAGAAATGCCCAATCCAGGCAAAGCCATAACCCGCGACCGGCACGGCCCATAGCAGGCTCCAGTGCTGAGTACTCAACACGTAAAACAGCAAGACCAAGACCACGAGCGAGCCGATAAAATGCAGCCGGCGGCAGGTGCGATTGGCATGTTCGCTAAGATAGTAGGGATAGAATTCGCTGAAGCTGTTGAACGTTTGTGACATGGCCGACCTCATCATTTTCAGAAGCAGGCTTACACTTTAGCAGCGGCTGATTGACCAGACTATCGGGCACGCGACATTTCACACGTGGCACCCCAAAAGCAAGAAGGAGCCACCCGGGCTCCCTCCAATAGCACTAAGTCAACTCAGACTTAGCCTTTGACGCGAGTACGGTACTCGTTGGTCGCGACTTCAATCTCAACCAGGTCGTCAGTTTCGCAGAAGGCCGCAACTTGCACCTCGTGACCGTTGGCCAGACGTGCGGTTTTCATGACTTTACCCGAGGTATCGCCACGCACAGCAGGCTCAGAGTAAGCAATGCGACGTACCACGGTACGCGGCGGGGTCAGACCGATCGGGCGATCATTGAAGAAGGTGATTTCGCAGACATCGGTCATGCCGTCTTCAACGAAGGGCAACATGTCGCCCAGCTCTTCAGCAGAAAGTTCGTACTGATTGTATTCTTCATCGACGAACACGTAAGAAGGTTCAGCGAAGTAAGAATAGGTCACTTCCTTCTTGTCGAGGATAACCATTTCGAACTTGTCGTCAGCCTTGTAAACGGTTTCTGTTGGCGCACCGTTCAGCAGGTTCTTCAGCTTCATCTT
>JBFHRI010000279.1:0-3806 GCA_041591755.1 Oleiphilaceae bacterium | reverse complement strand
GTTTCTGGCAGGGCATGCCAGCCGTTTTCCCAATGCGCGGTGCCGGCGGCGACGGCCATGGTGATCAACAACGGGATGGCGACGAGCCTGACGGCCAAGCCCAACAGCAAGCAAATCCCACCGACTAATTCGGTCAAAGCAGCCATGAGGGCCATGAACATGGGCGCGGGGAGGCCCAGGTACTCACCAAAATACCAAGCCGTGTCGTCGAGTGCGCTGAGTTTGTTCCAGCCGGCGATGATGAATATCGGAGCCAGGTAGATCCGCAAGGCCAGAGGGCCGATAAAATCGATCGCCCGTAACTTATCCAACACATCCATCACGCCATTACCCGCGCGAATTACTACATTCATGCTTTATGCTCCTTGTTCTGAACAGGGGTCGATAATCACTTCTTGGGTGATCAGTTGCTCGATGACTTGCTGACAAAAGCCGGCGAAGGCCTCATCGCAGGGCCGCTGTAACAAACCCGCCATAGCTTCGGGGACGTGTTCTTGCGGTAATTCCTGCTCTTGTAACAGATTAATCAGCATCGAGGTCGCCGGATTCACTTCAATAAAGCGCACCTGATGCTCTGCATTGCGCAAGGCCACTAGAAAGGTGGCTTGAGGGGCTTCGGGTAAGGCATCGGGGCGTATTTTGTGCACCGGCCATTCATAAGCCAAATTGTGGAGTACCGGATTAAGCCTGAGGGCTTTGGGGTCCCGCGTGTCTTGCAGTGGGACGACCGCATTGTCAGCCTTGCGAACATCAAGATCGAGCTCGACCCACTCATAATGCGCCAAGGCCAGAAACCAGGGTGGCAAGCGTTCCAGCAAGGCTTCGTTTTGTTCTAAGAAAGCCAAAAACTCCGCCGGGATTTGGCTAAAATAGGGCGACTGGGCACGCCAATCGCGAAAGAAATCACGCCGTAACCCCAGCCATTGCTCAGCACTACAAAGGCTACGGCACACCGGAAAACAGGCATTAATAAAGCCGCTGATATTGTTGAATAACAACTCTTCATACACGCGCGCTCGGCGCGGCGGTATATGTTCCGGCAGGGATTGTGCTGCCGGGTCACGCACGTAGCGGCCGAATTCGAGCTGGAATTTTCTGAGCTCAGTCATGGGTGCCACTCCGTTGCTGCATTGCCCGTGCTGCGTTTTGCTGATCACGGATTTGTTGTACTTCCTTTAGCAGTTCACTCAAAGGCGGAAAATTAAAATCTCGCTCAAGGCAGCTTGGGATCAGCGGCGAAGGGATTCGGCGATAGGCCTGCGCCAACAAGGCCCAAACGGGGTCAATCACATCGGCGCCATGGGTGTCGATAATCAGTCCGTCGTCTTCGGTAAAATGGCCTGCCACATGCAAATAACCGGTGCGTTCCAGGGGCAATGCGTTCATGTAAGCCAAGGGGTCGAAGCCAAAATTTTGGCTATTCACATACAGGTTGTTGACGTCCAAGTGTAAAAAACAGCCGGACTCCTCAATCACCGCACTAATAAACGCCTCTTCGCTCATCTGTGCGCCGGGCGGACTGAAGTAGTAGGATGCATTCTCGATGCCGATGGGCATCTCCAGAATGTCCTGCGCTTGGCGAATTCGCTCAGCGACCCAATGCACGGCTTCGTCGGTGCACGGAATCGGTAAAAGATCGTACAAATGCCCGTCATCACTGCACCAGCTCAAATGCTCGGTATAAAGCTGGATATTGTGCTGTCGCATGAACGCCTTAATGTTCTGCAACAGCTCGATATC
The DNA here is from genome assembly GCA_041591755.1 of Oleiphilaceae bacterium. Taxonomy (GTDB): domain Bacteria; phylum Pseudomonadota; class Gammaproteobacteria; order Pseudomonadales; family Oleiphilaceae; genus JBFHRI01. The sequence continues at coordinate 2,066 of JBFHRI010000279.1, read as the reverse complement.
CAAAGGTTCAGTGCCGCCGAGGGACAGCGAAAGTCCGTGACAGGTAAAAGGGTATTGCTCGGTAAAATAGCGTAAATCTCGCTCAAAACGACCGCCGATACCGAGCCAGTTTTCAGGAGCGATTTCGAAAAAGTCGATCGGCAGTGTAGCGCTCTGCTTAAGTTCGGGTATGAGTTCCCGCCTAAAACCCAGGCCCACGCCTTGCAGCGGAGCACTGACTCGTGTTGGCTTATTCATAGGCTAGTGACACGCAATCGTTGGACAAAATTAAGTAGAAAAAACACGCTGGGGGAGGGCAGCGTAGCCAACTCCCCGAGCGTTTAACGCAAGTAGTGCTTAGGACTTACCACCGCACTTACCTTCGCCGCACTTACCATCGCGCTTCTTGTCTTCGCCACATTTGCCTTCACCGCATTTCCCTTCGCCACACTTACCATCGGCTTTCTTGTCGCCAGCTTTATCGCCGCCACACTTGCCTTCGCCGCATTTGCCTTCACCACACTTGCCATCCATATGCTTGTCAGCGACCAAATAGCCTTGGCTCAGTGGTTGCGCAGAGAAAGGATTGGTTTCTGCTTGGACGGTACCCGCCAGTGCGGCCAGTGCAACAGAAGAGCTCAGTGCCAGGCTAGTCAGTGTTGATTTTTTCATGGGGTCTTTCCTCATATAGTTGAAATGAGGCGCATCGTTGCGCCGTTTGAAAGTGCATTCTTGCCCTTTACACACCTTGGTCGTCGAAACCACGCGACTTCTTACAGACAAACTCAAAAAAAATAGAAATATTTTTTTACAAGACAACAAATGATAGGAAATTACTGCAATGCCGCTAGAAATAACGCCCTTCTGAAAAGGTTGCACGGACGTTATTGGTGATTCAACCACTGCGTGAGTTCGATTTGGTAGCGCGCTAGTATGCGTTTTAATTCGCCATTGGCTCGCAGTTGCGCGACTCCCCCTTCGAGCGCCTGCGCCCATTCTTCTTTGTGTGGAGACGCATGAGAAAAAGCGAGATGAACCTCGTCTTTGTTGGAAGCGCATCCGGCCACTTCAATCTGACCCTGCAAGCTATGCTGTTTTAGCGCATGCGCCACGACATAACGATCTTCAGCAAAGGTGTCGATGCGTTTCGCCAGCAGCATCGCAAACAGACTTTGATGCACCTTGGTACCCGATACCTTTTCTAGCTGGGGACTTTGTAAATGCGCGATGACCCAAGCCTCAATCTCAGGATTGGCGGCAAAGCCATAGCCATTGATCCAACCCATTACGCGATGTTCCAATGAGCGGACCGAGTGATACTCCCACGGGTCATCTGCGCGACGATAGAAACAAATCTCGGACCAGCCTAAAGGCGTATCAGAGAAATGATAAAGCTTTTCGCTCCGCGGCGTACGGCTCATGCCAACAATGCCATCGAGCAGGCCAGCACGCACCATCTGTTTCGCGCGCGCCCAGTTAATGATGACGTACTCGACCTGCAAGTCGGCAAATGCCAGGGCGGCGCGAGCGATATCAATCATGAACCCTTCATGCTTGGCGCCTGGATCACAGTTATAGGGGCACCACGGGTCAGCAGCGATACGGACAACGTGCTCTGCGGTATCCTGGCGCAAGTCCGGAAGCGGGGATTTGTTGTCCGCCACAGGTGATTTGGCATCGACGATGCCCACTTGCATACAGCCAGCGATTAAGAGAGTCAGCCACAACGAGTGTAGGCGATTTAACATGTGAGGGGACATGTAAAGGCGCTCAAGTGTGTGTTCCCCTAGTCTAGACCAAAGCGCATTGCTATTGACAGAATCTTGTATATTTTCCGCCGAGCAGAGTTGTTGCGAATCGCAGATACGATTACGAGGCGATCAAAGGCGCGCGGTGCTGATTCGGTATGAGCCGCTCTGGTACATGTATTCGGGCCAGAGATGATAGGCAATCGCCATTTCTTGGAGTGTCTGCTGCAGCGTTGCGGACAATGTTATCGGAAGGAGATGCGCCGGACGCTGCGCATCAAAAAAGCGAAGTCTAGCCTCATCATCAATCAAAATCAGCACACCATCCTGCAGCAGACC
>JBFHRI010000278.1:0-3826 GCA_041591755.1 Oleiphilaceae bacterium | reverse complement strand
GCCGCGTTATGTATTACTAATTGCGCTCCGCTGACAAACTCTAGAAACTCCTTGGCCACTTCTGCGAAACGCGGCTTATCAGCCAAAAACTCATTGGTGATTCCGTGTACAGCGATAGCCTCCTCTTCAACCACTCTCTCGGGATTGATATAGACGTGAAAATGCCTTTGCGTGTGCTTTCGATCGATTAATTCGATACAGCCAATCTCAATGATTCGATGCCCTTGCTTCGGATCAATGCCTGTGGTTTCGGTATCTAGGACGACTTGACGCATTCAGACCTCTATCGCTTTAAAGTATTGGCTGTATGCCGGCTCACTGTTGACTGAAAGTGCTCGTCGCCGAATCAGTGATCTGGGCGACGCCCTCGTTGGCTAATGCATCGGCAATTTCATTCTCAGGATGTCCACTGTGACCCTTGACCCAATGCCAACGCACCTGATGTTTGTGGACGAGAACATCTAAAGCCTGCCACAAGGCCTGATTCTTAACCGGCTTATTATCTGCGGTGCGCCAGTTTCTTTTTTTCCAATTGGCTAACCAGCGCTCCATCCCATCCATGACATAACGTGAGTCGGTATAGAGATCGACGGGACACGGCCGCTTCAAAGCTTCCAGCCCCTTGATGGCAGCCGTAAGCTCCATTTGGTTATTCGTCGTATTGGGCTGACCGCCACAGAGCCTTTTTTCCGTGCCTTTGTAACACAGCAGCACCCCCCAACCACCGGGGCCAGGATTACCTTTACACGCACCGTCGGTGTAAAGTCGGACTCGTTCTTCGGAAGATTCATTCATTGGCGACTGCAACTCAAGGGCGTTCTGATTCGTGAGGCAGTTTACTGCTCTTAAAACGATTTGCCAGGGGTAATCCAACCACTTTAGCGCTGGGCTGCCACTTGGTCTTCGGTACAACGCGTGAGGCAACCTGCTTCTGGGCGTGAATTAAATAATAGGCGCCCAACGGGAGGGCCGGATTCAGCAAGCGCTCAAGCCAGGCTAACCGCTGTATCAAACCTGCACTATTGAGCGGCAGTCGAAAAAAATGATAGGACAAGGAATCGACACGAAAATCCAATAACTGCAACCAGTCTTCGATACGCCGTCCGGCGATGAAACGCGAGTCCCAAGGACTTCCGCTGCTTTTTCTACTAAACAGACGGCGCCAACCCCAAAGACCATAAGGATTAAAACCCACAATCACGACCTGCCCGGATGACTTCAAGATACGCGCAACTTCTCGCAGGGTTTGATGCGGATCATACGCAAAGTCCAGCACATGATGCACGATCACCAAGTCCACCACATCGTGCACAATTGGCAATTCGTGCGGCAAGGCGACAACCGAGTCATCCGGCTGATCCGGCACTTGTTTGGGTAGCACCGCAAAGCGATGCGATAAATTGCTGGCGTTACCCACGGGAATGCGGTGAGAAATCCCCAACTCCGCCTGATGAACGCCCACCACACGCGACACCACCGCCTCGATTTTATCGCGCTGGTCCGCCAGTAAAGCACGCCCCAAAGTAGTCTGAAACCAACTCTCTAAGGCTTCCTGCTGAGACAACGCGCGCTTGATCAATTCTTGTTCGTTCAATGTAGGCATTCGCCTAACCTCTGCCAATCTATGTCCGACTTAACCGCTAGGGCCTGTGGCCCTGCATAGTTTATAGTAGTCGACCTAATGACGCATTGAGGATCTTGCCATGAGCCAGATATCAGCCAGTGACTCTTCAACAAACGTTCATGCGTTACCCGTTCTTAGCGACAATTATATCTGGTGCATTGTGCAGCCCAGTATCCGCGATATTGTGGTGATTGACCCGGCCGTAGCCGAGCCCGTTCTGGACCTGATACACCGGGAAGAGCTGACTCTACGCGCGATCTTGGTGACCCATCATCACCCAGACCACACGGGTGGAGTCGCTGAACTTAAACGTCAAACGGGTTGTAAAGTATACGCATCCGGTCTACCCGCCAGTCGCTTTCACGACTTCGATGAAGCTTGCATTGAGGGTGATCGCATCACCCTGCTGGGCATTGAATTCGAAGTTTTAGAAGTTCCAGGCCATACCCTGGATCACATTGCCTACTTCGCGGCTGCAGACAATAACGTTGAAAAGAGGCCACCGTGGCTGTTCTGTGGCGACACCCTATTTTCCGCGGGTTGTGGCCGGCTGTTCGAGGGGAGCCCGGCACAATTGCACAGTTCGCTGAGCCGTCTCAATCAACTGCCCGCCGACACCCTGGTTTTTTGCACACACGAATACACGCTGGTCAATTTGGCGTTTGCACAAATGTACATGCCAAACAATCCCGCGCTACAAAGCTATCAGCAGAGATGCCAGCAGCTGCGTAAGCAAAATCTCCCCACCCTGCCCAGCTGCCTGGCACAAGAGCGCCGAATCAATCCTTTTTTGAATCTGCGTGACCCACAGTTGCGCGAGGCGCTGGTGCAGCGCGCTGGATTGCCCGGGGTCTCTGAGCTCGACTCTGACGTGACGACTTTCAAATACTTGCGACAACAGCGCGACGAGTTCAACCGAATGTTGCGTGCACGCACAGCCAATAATATTTGATCAGTGCAGAGACTTGGCCAGTTACATCCCTAAACCAAGTTTAAAATTTGTCATATTGATTCTTGCTGTGACGCTCCCTAGACTCTGCGCCACGACACTATAAATCGAAATTAATCACATCAATGCAATGGTTTAACCCTCGTTCAACACGATTGGGCATTTTGTGCTGCCTAATGGTTAGCGTTATGCTGTCTGGCTGTGCCCATCGAATGGCCACGGAATTAGATGACGGCACCGGCCGCCGCCCCGTCACGGTGTTTGCTGAAGACTCGGGACAACCCGTATATTTGCGCAACCTACGCGCGGGCGAACCTTATTTTAGCGATCCCGAACAATTCAAAGAGAGCGTGACCCTTTTTACCGTTGAAGGATTGATCGAAGCGCTCTTCGAAGGCATCCCCTCGCTGCATAACCCTTTTGGTTTGACCTATCGGCCGCGCCCCGAGCCCAAAGTCATTGCAAGCAGTCAGATCCCGCCGAATACAAAACCCAAAGCGAAAGCCACACCCTTGGCTTATGATCTGGTCGATCGCATTCGCGACGGCTTTCGACTGGACTTGACGATCGACAATCCACGCATTCGGGCTCAGCTCAACTGGTTCGTCCGCAACCCTGATTATTTAGACCGCTGCTTCAATCGCTCGGCGCGCTATCTCTATCATGTTGTGACAGAAATTGAAAAGCGTGGTATGCCGATGGAGCTGGCCTTATTACCCATTGTTGAGAGCGCCTACGATCCCTTCGCTTACAGCCATAGTCACGCCTCGGGTTTGTGGCAGTTCATACCCGGCACCGCCAAAATCTATGGTCTGCCCCAAAGCTGGTGGTATGACGCACGTCGCGATGTGCTGGCATCCACCGATGCGGCGTTACGCTACTTTAGCTACTTAAGCACGAAGTTCGATGGCAACTGGCTATATTCGGTGGCTTCGTACAACGCTGGATCAGGCCGCATCACACAGGCCGTCGAACACAATCTGTCCCAGGGTCTACCTATCGATTTTTGGTCTTTACGATTACCTCAGGAAACGATGGCCTATGTGCCAAAACTGTTAGCGCTGGCCAAGATCGTCGCACACCCCGAAAAATATGGAATTACGCTTCCGCGTGTAGCCAACGAGCCCTATTTCGCCGTGGTCAACATCGACTCTCAGTTGGAGCTGGCCCAGGCTGCGCAGCTGGCACAGGTGGATGTGAATGAGATTTACCTGCTCAACCCTGGTTATAACCAGTGGGCAACTGACCCTCTC